>JADLEF010000122.1 GCA_020846295.1 Acidimicrobiales bacterium | reverse complement strand
AGTGCGCCACCTGCCACATGATCGAGGGCGTCAACAGCCCCGACTGCAAGGCCATCGAGACCGAGGACGAGTACGCGGTCGAGGAGAACACCTGCTGGGTGGGTGCCTCCCCGTACGTCGGCGCCGCCCAGGTCTCCGGCGCAGCCCCCAACCTCACCCACCTGATGAGCCGGTACCTGTTCGTGGGCGGCCTCTACGAGTTGCGCGACGCTGAGGGCAACCTCAACCGGAACAACCTCGAGGGCTGGATCCGCGACCCTGCGACGTTCAAGCCGATGGCGCCGGACGCCACCCGCGGCAACCTCTACGGGCGAGGCATGCCCAAGTTGCCGCTGACCGAGGATCAGATCGACGATCTGGTCGCCTACCTCTCGACGCTCGGCGCCGAGCCGACTGCCTGACCGCCCGTACCCGAAGGATTGCGAAGGATTCCGCCCTATGGCCCTCGTTGAACGAGAACCGCTCGCCCTTCCGGCCGGCGCCAGCGCCGGCACCGCGATCGAGCCCCTCGGTGTGCTGGCCCGGCCCGCCACCAAGACCGGCTGGCGCGCCTGGGTGACCACCGTCGATCACAAGAAGATCGGCATCATGTACGGCGTCGTCGCCATGTTCTTCTTCCTGGTCGGCGGCCTCGAGGCGACGCTGATCCGCCTCCAGTTGGCGCAACCGAACGGGTCGATCCTCAGCGCCGATGTGTACAACCAGGTGTACACGATGCACGGGGTCACGATGGTCTTCCTCGTGATCATGCCGATGGCGGCTGCGTTCGCCAATTACTTGCTCCCGCTGCAGATCGGCGCCCGTGACGTCGCCTTCCCGCGGCTCAACGCCCTCAGCTTCTGGGTGTTCCTCTTCGGAGGTCTCTTCCTCAACAGGTCGTGGTTCGTGGGCGGCGGCGGCCCGGATTGTGGCTGGTTCTGCTACGCCCCCAACTCCGGCGTGACGTTCTCACCGACCCACGGCGTGGACTTCTACTCGATCGGCTTGCAGATCGCCGGTGTCGCCTCCCTGATCGGCTCGGTGAACCTGATCGTCACCGTGCTCAACATGCGGGCCCCGGGCATGACGCTGTTCCGGATGCCCGTCTTCACTTGGATGCAGCTCGTGGTGCAGATGCTGCTGCTCTTCTCGCTTCCGGTCATCACCGTGGCGCTGTTCCTGCTGTCCTTCGACCGCAACTTCGGTTCGAACTTCTTCAACGTCGCCCAGGGTGCCGATCCGCTGCTGTGGCAGCACCTCTTCTGGATCTTCGGCCATCCGGAGGTCTACATCCTGATCCTGCCCAGCTTCGGCATCGTCTCCGAGATCATCCCGGTGATGGCCCGCAAGCCGATCTACGGCTACCCGTTCATGGTGTTCTCGGGCATCGCCATCGGCTTCATGGGCTTCGGTGTGTGGGCTCACCACATGTTCGCCTCCGGGCTCGGGCCGATGTCGGTGGCGGCGTTCTCGCTGTCCACCATGTTCATCGCGGTGCCCACCGGGGTGAAGATCCTCAACTGGATGGCCACCATGTGGGGCGGCAAGATCCTCTACAACACGCCCATGCTGTTCTCCGCCGGCTTGGTGGCCATGTTCACCATCGGCGGGCTGTCGGGCGTGACCCACGCGATCGCGCCGGCCGACACGCAGCAGACCGACACCTACTACATCGTCGCCCACTTCCACTACGTGCTGTTCGGCGGCGCCCTGCTCGGTCTCTTCGCCGGCTTCTACTTCTGGTGGCCGAAGATCTTCGGCCTGATGCTCAACGACAAGCTCGGCAAGTGGCACTTCTGGGTGACCCTCGTCGGGTTCAACCTCACGTTCGGCCCGATGCACATCCTCGGTCTGCAGGGCATGTCCCGCCGCATCCAGACCTACCAGTCGACTGACGGCTTCACGTTCTGGAACCAGGTGGCGACACTCGGCGTGTTCATCATCGGCGCCGGCCTCATCCTGTTCCTCTACAACTGCGTCCACAGTTACCGCACCTGGAAGGCCGCCGGTAGGCCCAACCCGGGCCCAGATCCCTGGGACGCCCGCAGCCTGGAGTGGAGCATCCCTTCACCTACACCGGAGCACAACTTCGACGTGGTGCCCGAGATCCACGCCCAGGACGACTTCTGGCACCGCAAGTACGGCGAGGACGAGCGCGGCCGGGCCGTGCGCATCGCCACCACTGAATCCGTCGCACAGAAGGGCGACGCCAAGGGCGTGCACCTTCCGTCTCCGTCCTTCTATCCGTTGATCCTCGCTGCTGGCCTGCCGATCATCGGCTACGGCGTCATCTTCAACCGGCTCATCGCCATCCCGGGGGTGCTCCTGTTCCTCTTCGGCATCTACGGCTGGGCCTTCGAGCCCGCCACGGAGCCGGGCGACCACGAGGGCGACCATGGCCACGATGATCATGGCGGCGACGATCACGACGGGGCGGCGCTCGCCACCCCCGCCACCGAGGAGGCCCCCGTTGGCTGAGACCATGACCGCGGCGGCCGACACCGGGCACCATGAGGCGCACGATGATCACGGCCATGTGACGAACACCGGGATCTCCAACGAGAAGCTCGGCATGTGGCTGTTCCTCGGGTCGGAATGCCTCCTCTTCGGAGGCCTCATCTCGACCTTCCTGCTCTACAAGAAGAAGCTGAACACCTTCCCCGGCTTCGAGAACACGACGGTCAACAAGCTCGGCGCTGACCTGTTCGACATCCCGTTCACCTCGGTGTCGAGTTTCGTGCTGCTGATGAGCTCGCTCACGATGGTGCTGGCGGTGTCGTCCCTGCAGCGCGACGACCAGCGGCGCACCCGCCTGTGGCTGATGGCCACCGCCCTGCTCGGCTCCACCTTCCTCGCCGGCCAGGTCTACGAGTTCACGGCCTTCCTCAACGAGGGCCTCGGCTTCACGACGAACATCTTCAGCTCGGCCTTCTTCACGCTCACCGGCTTCCACGGTGCCCACGTGCTCATCGGCATCGTGATCCTGATGACGATGTACGCCCAGGCGCTGCGTGGGCGACTCACCTCCCGCAACGCGGAGGCGCTCGAGATCGCCGGTCTGTACTGGCACTTCGTCGACGTCGTATGGGTCGTGATCTTCGTGGTCGTCTACCTCATCAAGTGACCGTCCGTCCCTCCGTCCACTCGTCCAGAAGAGGAACCCAGCGTGAGCGCTGAAGCGATGACGTCGACCGCCGAGCACCACGAGGCCCACCCGAACCGCGATGCGACCTACGTCAAGGTGGCGCTGATCCTCGCGGTCATCACCGGCATCGAGACCTTCACCTACTTCGAGAGCGTGCTCGACTTCGGCAGAGCCACCATGCCGTTGCTGCTGGTGTGCATGGGGTTGAAGTTCTACCTGATCGCGGCGTACTTCATGCACCTCAAGTGGGACAAGCCGATCCTGCGCCGGACGTTTACCGTCGGCATCCTCCTCGCGCTCGCCGTCTACATCATCACCCTGACTGCATTCCGGTTCTGGGATGCAGTCGACGTCATGCCGAAGTGATGAGCGCAGCAGCGGGAATGCTCGCCGCTGCGGGTCCGCTCCAGTGGCAGCCGCACCCGGAGGTCTGGTTCCTCGTCGCCTGCGTCATCGCGCTCGGCCTCTACGTGACGCGGGTCATCCAGCCCACGATGGTGGCGGCGGGCGAAGCGCCGGTCACCACCCGTCAGAAGGCCTTCTTCCTGGCCGGGCTCGCCGTGCTGTGGTTCGCCTCCGACTGGCCGGTGCACGATCTGGCGGAGGAGTACTTGTACTCCATCCACATGGTGCAGCACCTGACCTTTACGCTGATCATGCCGCCGCTGTTCCTGCTGGCCATGCCGGGTTGGCTGCTGCGGCTCGTGCTCGGTTCCGGTTCCATCGGCCGGTTTCTGACGAAGCTGGGCCGTCCGCTGTTCGCCGGGCTGCT
>JADLEF010000121.1 GCA_020846295.1 Acidimicrobiales bacterium | reverse complement strand
GTGGCGCCGACCCACGGGTCGGGCACGGGGGCATCGGGGTCGAGCAGGATGCCGCGGCCCAGCTGGTCGGGCCCGGCCCACGCCTCGGCCGGGCGATACCACTCGACGGTGCGGATGGCCGCAGGGCCGGTGGACGCCACCGTCGCCGGTGCCCGGGCCGGGCGCGACGGCGCGGATCGAGCGGCGGGCGGCGGGGCCGGCGCCCGCCCGCCGGCCCCGCGTGCCGGCCGGTGGGGAGGCGAGGGCCGGCCGCGGGCGCCGGCCGGGCCGGACTGCGGCGTGCGAGCGTTGGCCGCAGGGCCCCGACGCACCGCCTGACGACGGAAGGAGCTCGTCGAGCCGTCGGCCTCCGACCCCGGGTCCGGGCCGGCGGACGGGGACGGCTCGACGTCACCGTCGAGGTCGACATCGGCCTCGACGTACCGGTCGAGATCGGCCAGCCAGTCGTCTTCACCGCCGACCGACCCGCCGACCGACCCGCCGGACGCCGGCGGGGCGGAGGACCCCGATGGCGCGCTCGGGTCAGCGGCGGCGCCGGCGGTGAAGCAGCGCCGCACCTCGGCGGCGCTGGCGTGCTCGCCACCACAGTTGGTGCAGCTGATCCGTGCCATAGGTGGGGCGTCCTAGCATGACGCCTGCGACACCCAGAAAGGGGTCAATCGCGGCCTCCGAGCGGTCGACAACTCGGAGGTGCCCCACGAGTCTGGCCCCGACGAGACCCTGAGCCCGGACGAGGCGTACGCCTGGAGCGTGATCGAACGCTCGCTGCGCCGGGATCTGCCGCTCCAACGCATCGAACGCCGAGCCCGGCTGCGAGCCGATCGGAGCCTGTTGCTGGCGTCGTGCGGCGTCGTGCTCGGCTTCGTCGTCGCCGCCCTCGCCGCGTCCGCCCCCGCCGCCCTGGTGGCGCTGGGCATGACGACGGCCGGAGCGTCGCTCGGCATCATGATCGTGCGGGCGCTGCTCGCCGTGGTCGCCTCCGGCCGGACCCGTTCGGCGGCACCATCACGGCGTCGCAGCCTCGGCTCGCACCGCCGCGGCCTCTTCGAGCGCTGACCGCGGCGGTCCGGCCCGCCGTCCCGGCGTCGCCGGCCGACCGGTCACCCGGCCTCCGCGGTCCCGGCGTCCGCAGTCCCGGCGCCCGTGCCGTCTGCGGTGCCGGCGTCGGCGGCCACCTCGAACGTGACGGTCACCGTGCGCTCGTCCGTCCCGCGGACCAGGCCGATCACCAACGGTTCATCGTCCGATCCGGCGAGCGCCGCGTGCAGGTCGTCGACCGAGGCCAGCGCCGTGGTCCCGGCCTGCACCAGCAGGTCCCCCTCCCGGAGTCCGGCCCGCGCTGCGGGCGATCCCTCGGCTACGTCGCGCACGAGCAGGCCGGGCCTCTCCTCGAGGCCCACCGCCCGCCGCAGGCGCCCGGCCACGTCGCTCGGCGCCAGCGCCACGCCCAGCTGCCGAGGGCGCACGGAGCGGCCGTCGCGCAGCTCCGCCAGGCGGGCGACCAACGCCTCGTCCGTCGCCCTGGCGACGTAGAACCCCCGCCCGATGCGGTGGGTGTTGATCCCGATCACCCGACCGTCGAGGGCCCTTAGCGGCCCGCCCGACGAGCCGCGGGCCATCGCCGCGGTGTGCTCGACGCCGCCGGCGATCTGCCGGCCCCGCGGGCCGCGGAACCCACGTTGCACCCCGGACACGAAGCCGACGCTGATGCGCAGGCCGTCGGCGGCCCGGCCGGCGGCCAGCACGGCGTCGCCCAGGCCGGGCGCGTCGCCACCGGTGACGTCGATCGCCATCGGCGCGACGGACGCGGTGTCGACGTCGAGCACGACGAGGTCGCCGTCGGGGTCCGCGCCGATGACGCGACCCTGGACGGCCCGCCCGTCGGCGAAGGTGACCAGCGTGGAGCGGTCACGCAGGTTGTGGGCGTTGGTCAGCACCCGGTTGGCGGCGATGACGACACCGCTGCCCCGTCGGTCCCGGCCCACGGCCACCACCGCGGCATCGATCTGTGCGGCGACGCCGCGGACGGCGGGGCCGATCTCGGCGAGTACGCTCATGGTTCCTCGATTCGTCACTTGCAAGTCGCTAGTGACTTGCGAGTCGCAAGTTAGCAGGAGCACGGACCATGTCGGAGCGAGATCCGGGCGCACGGCTGCGAACGCGCCCCGCCAGCACCGCCGCGGACGCCCTCGACTGGGCCCTGACCCGCGTCGCGGACCGGTGGACGCTGCACATCGTCGACTCCCTGCTGGCGCGGCCGTTGCGCTTCGGCGAGCTGAGCGATCACATCCCCGGCGTCGCGCCCAACATCCTCACCAACCGGCTGCGCAGCCTCGAGCGCGAGGGCATCGTGCACGCGTCGCGCTACCAGCAGCGGCCGGCACGCTTCCAGTACGAGCTGACCGAGGCGGGGCGGGACCTCGCCGGTGCGGTCGCCCTGCTCCGGGCGTGGGGTGCCCGCCAGGGCGGCGGCGACGGCCACGCGGCCGCCGCGGCCCGTCACCCGGTGTGCGGCACCGAACTGGACCTGCGCTCGTACTGCCCCACCTGCGAGCGCGTCACCGAGGCAGGTGAGGACCTGCTCTGGGTCTGAACCCGGACGGGTGCCCCGGGGGGCGCCTCAGAGCGTGTAGCGGTAGACGTTGGTGGTGCGAAGCTCGAAGCCGATGCGCTGGTAGAGGCGGTTGGCCGCCTCCCGGCTGGGCCGCGACGTGAGGTCGACGGTCGTCGCCCCGGCCTGCTTGGCCAGCTCCAACGCCCGCTGGTTCAACAGCTCGCCGACGCCGCGACCGCGCGCCGCGCCGTCGACCACCACGTCCTCGATCCAGGCCCGCAGCCCGGTGGGGATGCGGAACTGCGCCAGCGTCAGCGCGCCGAGGATCGTCCCGTCGTCGTCGACGGCCAGCAGCAGCGTCGTGGCCGGCGCGGCGATCAGCTCGGCCAGCTCCGCCTGCGTGGGGGGCGGGTTGGACGAGGACAACTGCGGGATGAGCTTCGCGAACGCCTCCACCAGGGCGGGGGTGGCCTCGGTCGCTTCGACGATCTGCATGGACGGGCAACCTACCGTCGTGCGGCGCCGCTCCCACCTCCCCCCGGTGACCCCGGTAGGGTGGAGCCCGATGGAGCATCTTCGGTGGTCCGCGCGGCCCCAGCTGCAGCGGCCGTTGATCATCGCCGCGTTCGAGGGCTGGAACGATGCGGGCGATGCCGCGTCCACCGCGCTGCGGTTCCTGGCCGACCGCTGGCGGGCCGAGCCGTTCGCCAGCGTCGA
This sequence comes from Acidimicrobiales bacterium, assembly GCA_020846295.1. Taxonomy (GTDB): domain Bacteria; phylum Actinomycetota; class Acidimicrobiia; order Acidimicrobiales; family CAIXPF01; genus CAIXPF01. The sequence continues at coordinate 4,075 of JADLEF010000121.1, read as the reverse complement.
TGCCGAGGCCTTCTTCGACTTCACCACCCATCGGCCGCAGGTCCGCCTCGACGACGAGGGCCAGCGCAGCATCGTGTGGCCCCGCAACCAGCTCTCCGCCGCGCACGTGTCCGGGCTGGGTGACGTCATCCTCATCGACGGGACCGAGCCCGCGCTGCTGTGGCGCACGTTCTGTCGCCAGATCGTGGGGGTCGCCACGCGCTTCGACGCCTCGATGGTGCTCACCTTCGGCGCGCTCATCTCGGACGTGCCGCACTCGCGGCCGGTCGAGATCCACGGCAGCAGCACCGATGTGGAGCTGACCGAGCGCTACGACTTCGAGCCGTCCACCTACGAGGGGCCGACCGGCATCGTCGGTGTGCTGCACAGCGAGCTGGCCGAGGCGGGCGTCAAGTCGGCCTCGCTGTGGGCCGCGGTGCCGAGCTACGTGCACGGCGCCCCCTCCCCCAAGGCGGCGCTCGCCCTGGTCGACAAGGTCACCGGGCTGCTCGACGTGAACATGTTGACCACCGACCTGCAGATCGCCACGGCGGCCTACGAGCGCCAGGTCAACACGCTCGTCTCCGACGACGACGACACGGCGGACCTCGTCCGCCAGCTCGAGCAGCGCTACGACGAGATGAGCGACCCTGCCGCGCTGGTGGAAGAGGTCGAGCAGTTCCTGCGCGAGGCCACCGAGGAGTAGCCGGGCGGGCTCAACCGCCCTCGTGCGCCTGCCACACGGCGGGCCGCGGCTCGTCGAAGAACACGTCGTAGGGCTCGCCCCGCACCGCCTGGAAGATCAGCTCCCACAGGTTCCCGCTGCCGGCCAACGGTTCGGGCAGTGCGTCGGCGGCGAAGAACCCGGCCCCGAGCGTCTCCAACGGATGGGGCGCCAGCACGCCGCCGGTGGCGCGGCACAGGAACACGACCGAGTAGAGCGGCACCTTGGTGAACCCGCGGCGCATGCCGTCGAGCACCCCGAGCAGGCCGACCACCTCGCACTCGATGCCCGTCTCCTCCCGGACCTCCTTCACCGCCACCTCCGCCGGCGAGTAGCCGATGTCCGCCCAGCCGGTCGGGTAGAGCCACACCCCGTTGTCGGACCGCTGGATGAGCAGCAGCTCGCCGGCGTCGTTGCCCACCACCGCGCCGACGGCCACCTTCGGGGTGACGTACCCGGAGCTGCCCTGGCCGACCATGCGCATCCACTCCGAGACCCGGTGGTGCGGATCGAGCTCGTGGTCGGCACGGGCGCGGATGTCGCCGGCGATGTGGAGGATCTCCTCGAACCGCTCGCGCTCGTAGAGGCTGTCGGTGAACCCGAGGCCGGTGCGCGCCACCCCGGCCAGCGCCTCGCTCCAGCGGATCAGGTCCTGCGCGGTGACACGTTCCATCGCCGGCAAGCTAGCGGGACGGTCAGGCGCCACCGGCCAGCGCGTAGGCCAGGGCCCGCTCGATCTCGGTCAGGTAGGCCGGGTCGGTGATCTTGTGCCCGGCGGAGTCCCGCACGTAGAACGCGTCGACCACGTGGTCGCCGAGGGTCTGGACCTTGGCCGAGCGGATGTCGAGGTTGAGCTCGGCCATGGCGGTGGTGATGCGGTAGAGCAGGCCGATCGCGTCGATGGCGCGCACCTCCAGCACCGTGGAGGAGGCGGAGGCGTCGTTGTCGAAGAGGATCTTGTTGTCGAACGGCGCCCACGGCCGGGCCTGCTTGGGGATGCGCCGGCCGTAGGTGCGCGCCCGCTCGGCCAGCCTGGCCCGCAGCGCCAGCTGGCCCGACAGCGCCCGGTCGAGGTCGGCGCGGACCTTGGCCCACGGTGGGGTGGACTCGAATCGGGACTCGACCCGGAACGAGGCCAGTGCGGTGCCGTCGTCGTCGGAGTAGGCCGCCGCGGCCAGCACGTCGAGGCCGCTGAGGGCGAGCACCCCGGCCACCTTGGAGAACAGGCCGGGCCGGTCGACGTCGATGACGGTGAGGGTCTGGCCCTCCGCCTGCACGACGTGCTGCTTCTCCTTCATGAGGCGCAACTGCTCGGCGGTGGGGAACTGGATGGCGATGGCGTCCTCCATCGAGCCGCCGCCGAGCACGTGGGCCGACTTGTCGACCAGCTCGCGCACCAGGCCCGCCTTCCAGTCGCCCCACGCCGCCGGTCCGGTGGCGATGGAGTCCGCCTCGGTCAGGGCGTGCAGCAGGCGCAGGGTGGACGTGCTGCCCGCCGCTCCGGCCACCGCGGTGATGGTGGCGTCGTCGGAGAGGTCGCGCCGGGTGGCCACATCGGGCAGCAGCAGGTGGTGGCGGACCATGTCGACGAGGACGTCGATGTCGGTCTCGCCGTAACCCATGCGCCGGCCGATGGTGCGGACCAGCTCCATGCCGATGTCGGTGTGGTCGTGGGGCGGGTAGCCCTTGCCGATGTCGTGCAGGAGCGAGCCGATGACCAGCAGGTCGGGCCGGTCCACCCGGGCCACGAGGTGGGCGGCGCCCGCAGCCGTCTCGCACAGGTGCCGGTCCACGGTGAAGCGGTGGTAGGCGTTGCGTTGCGGCCGGGAGCGGCACGGCTCCCATTCGGGGATGACCGCGGTGAACAACCCCCAGTGGTCCAGGCTCTCCACCACGGGGATCATGGGCGGTCCGCAGCGCAGCAGCTCGACGAAGCGATCGCGGACCTCGAGCGGCCACGGGTCGGGGAAGCGCAGCTCGGCCGCGGCGAACTGCTCGAGCGTGCCGCGCGCGATGCGCAGCTCGTTGTGGGCCGCGGTCAGCGCCACGTCGAGCAGCTGGACGGCGCCGTTGGTCGGGTCCCCGCTCACCGGCTCGTCGAGGTGGACCTGCCCGTCGCGCAGCGTGACCCCGTTGCCGAGGCGCCGCTCCCGGGGACGGCGCCGGAACCGCGACCCGGCGAGGGACACCCGGTCGAAGGCGTCGTCGGTCAGCCACTCGATGGCACGGGCGGCACCGGCCACCGCGGCCATCAGCGCGTCGGCGTCGCGGAAGCCGAGCGCGGCGGCCACCCCGTCCTGCTCCTGGAGCAGCAGCACGTCGCTCGGGCGGGCCAGGCGCCGGTGCAGCGCCACCCGGGCGTTCATGAGCATCGTGTAGGCCTCGTCGTAGCTCTCGCGGTCGGCCTTGAGCAGCCCCGGTTCGAGCGCCTCCAGCCAGCGCAGGGCGTGGGCGTCGCGCAGGCCACCGCGGCCCAGCTTGAGGTCGGGTTCGAGGACGAAGGCCACCTCGCCGGGGGTGACCGTGCGGTGCACGAGCGCCTCCCGCAACTTGGGCAGCCAGGTGTTCGCCCCCTTGAGCCACTGCCGCTTGGCCCCGCCGAGCAGCTCCTCGACCAGCGCCGCGTCGCCGGCGACGAGGCGGGCATCGAGGTAGGCGGTGGCCGAGTCCAGCTCGTCCTGGGCGAGCCGCAGCGCCTCCTTGACGGTCGGGGTGGCGTGACCGAGCTTCAGGCCGGCATCCCAGATCGGGTACCAGAGCCGTTGGGCGATCTCGCCCACGTCGACCCGGGCGTCGTGCAGCAGCAGGAGGTCGAGATCGGAGTGCGGGCACAGCTCGCGGCGGCCGTAGCCGCCCACCGCCACGAGGGCGACGTTGTCCGGTGCCCCGGTGGCGGTGACGTAGAGCTGGCGCAACCAGCGGTCGACCCGCGAGGTGTACGCCTTGCAGAAGGCGAGACCCTGAAGGGACTCGTCACCGAGGATGTCGTCGCGGACGAGCTGCGCCATGTTGTTCCCGAGGAGGTCCGACCACCGTCGCGCAACGCGCCGGTTCAGGGATGTGTCGGCGCCGAATCTAGGGCTGGCGAGCCGCGCACCCGCGGCCGGAGCTCCACCGGTCAGTCATGGTCGTCGCCGGGCTCATGGTCGTCGTCGTCGCCGTCGTCGTCGCTGCCGTCGTCGTCGCTGCCGTCGTCGCTGCCGTGGCCCCCGCCGATGTCGTCGAACACCTCGGTCGGGGCGGGCGGTGGTGGCACGGTCGTCGAGGTGATCGTGGCGAGTGGTGCTCCCGGCGAGACCGGCGCGGTGGCGGCCGCGCCGGTCAACGCCGGGACCGTCGCGGCGGACCCGGATGCGGGCACGTCCGGGGACG
>JADLEF010000120.1 GCA_020846295.1 Acidimicrobiales bacterium | reverse complement strand
GACGGTGACCCGTCCCTTGAGCGGTTGTCGGTGGGGGCGATGCGAGCGCAGGGGCTGGTCGATCTCGCCGCCCAGGCCCTGCGCGACGCGCCCGGGCAGAAGTCGCGCAACGGTCGCTACCGCATCAACCTGGTCGTCGGGCCGACCGCGGATGGCACCACCGTGCGGCCGGACGGGCCCTTCCCACCCGAAGCGTGGTGCGATAGCCCCTGGGTCCGCGTCGTGCTCGGCGCCCACGGCGAGGTGCTCGATGTCGGCCGGGCCACCCGCCAATGGCCCGAAGCGATCTGGAACGCCATCGTCCAACGCGATCGCACCTGCCGGTTCCCGCACTGCGACCGACCCGCCCACTGGTGCGACGTGCACCACTGCACCCACTGGGAAGACCACGGCGAGACCGCCATCACCAACGGCCTGCTGCTCTGCCGCCGCCACCACGTCTTCGTGCACACCCACCACTGGACCATCGAACTCGACGACCACCAACAGCCCGTCTTCCGACAACCCGACGGCACCATCCACCCATCCGAACCAGCGCATCGCGAGCACGGGGAACAGAGCATGCCCCGCCCCGGCTAGGGCGTGTCCTGTGATTCATCGAAGCCAGAGGATGATGGCGGCGATGATGAGTTCGGATCGCCAGTAGGCGAGGCGTTTGGCGTAGCGGGTGGCGAGGTCGCGGAATTGTTTGAGTCGGGCGAAGCATCGTTCGACGAGGTTGCGGTTGCGGTAGGTGTCAGCGTCGAAGCGTGGTGGTCGGCCTCCGGCGGTGCCTTTGGCTTGGCGGCGAGCGATCTGGTCGCTGCCTTCGGGGCAGGTGAAGGCGATGCGGCGGGCCCGCAACGCGGCCCGGGTGGAGGGGTGCGAGTAGGCCTTGTCCGCGATCACCTGATCGGGTCGCTGGCGGGGCCGGCCTCGCCCGGCTCGGGCGACGCTGATCTGGTTGAGCAACGGCAGCAGTTGGGGTTGTCGCCGGCTTGGCCGGGGGTGATCAGGATCGACATCGGTAGGCCCCGACCGTCCACGGCGAGGTGGATCTTGCTGGTTAGCCCGCCCCGGGAACGTCCAAGTCCTGCGCCCTCGATGGCGAGCGCTTCGACCCACTCGCATCGGGACCCCCCTTTTTTCCGGGCGCCGGCTGCATGTTGATGCGCTCGCACCGCTGAGGAATCGATGGAGAAGATCACTCGATGTTGCCGACGGTGTCGTCCTTGACCACGACGTGGTCCAAGATCCGGTCCCACGTGCCATCCGCAGTCCACCGTCGTAGTCCCTCATGGGCGGTTTTCCACGGCCATAGCGCTCGGGCAGGTCGTGCCACGGCGCACCGGTGCGGCTCTTCCACAAGATACCGTTGATCACCTGACGGTGATCACGCCACTGCCCACCACGCCGGCCGCCGGCCGGCAGCAACGCTTCAATCCGTGCCCACGCCGAGTCGGTGAGTTCTCCACGTCCAACCACCCCAAAAAGCTAATCGAACACACGCGCGATTCACAGGACACGCCCGAGCGGCACCTCCGACATCGTCGATGCTCACGTCGTCCTCTGCACCCGTCGATCCGCCCGGCGTTTCGTCGCGTCGGATCCGACCGACCGCTCGTTGTTCGAGTCTCCGGGGCGCTCGCCGGCGGTGTCGGTCAGGGTGCGATCTCGACGTGATGGATCAGGCCGTCGCGTAGCTGGAACCGGTAGCGGAGGTCGGCCTCGCCGCCGGGGAAGTCGCCTGAGAGGTGGTTGTGGACGAGGTACGCACCGTCGCCGAGGTCTTCCGCCCCCGTGAGGGTGCGGGTGTACGTGTACTCGCTCGCGGCGTTCGAGAGCCACCAGAGGATGCGCTCGGTGCCGACGTAGGCGACGGCTTCGTCGATCACGGTGGCGTCAGGGCCGAACGAAGCGAGTGCTCCATCGGCGTCGCGTCGATCGTGGGCGCGCTGGTAGGCGTCGATCACTGCGGGTACGTCGATGCGAGACATGGCGGCTCCTCGTGCTGCGTCAGGGTGTCGGTCGAACGACTGTCGGCCGAACGACTGTCGGCCGAACGACCGGCTACACCCACGTCGAGATCAGAAGTCGGCAAGTCTCTCAGCAATGACGGCGCTGGGCCAGCGCTTCGGCGGGACCGTCCGGTCACGACGGGCCCACCGGCGGTCGCAGCTCCGGTCGGCACTCGGGTCCGGGCCTGCTGCTGGATGCGGATGAGGTTGCCGGCCGGGTCACGCACCTCGAGGCCACGTGCGCCTCAGCCGAGGTCGGTCGCCGCCCCGGCGAACTGGGCCTGGTAGAGCCGGTGGTACGCGCCGCGGGCGGCCAGCAGCTCCTCGTGCGATCCCTGCTCGACGATCTGACCGTCCTCCATCACGAGGATCACATCGGCATCGCGGATGGTCGACAGCCGGTGGGCGATGACGAAGCTGGTGCGCTGGGAGCGCAGCGCCGCCATCGCCCGCTGGATGAGCACCTCGGTGCGCGTGTCGACCGAGCTGGTCGCCTCGTCGAGGATCAGGATGGCGGGATCGGCGAGGAACGCCCGGGCGATGGTGAGCAGCTGCTTCTCGCCGGCGGACACGGTGCCGCCCTCGTCGTCGATGTGCGTGCCGTACCCCTCGGGCAGCGAGTGCACGAAGCGGTCCACGTAGGTCGCCTCGGCCGCAGCGCGGATCTCGGCCTCGGTGGCGGAGGGCCGGCCGTAGGCGATGTTGTCCCGGATGGTGCCGCCGAACAGCCAGGTGTCCTGGAGCACCATGCCGATGTCGGCGCGCAGCTCGCGCCGCGCCAACGTGGCGATGTCCCGCCCGTCGAGGGTGATGCGCCCACCATCGAGCTCGTAGAACCGCATCAGCAGGTTCACCAGCGTGGTCTTGCCCGCGCCCGTCGGCCCGACGATGGCCACCGTACTGCCCGGTTCGGCCACGAAGGAGAGGTCCTCGATGAGCGGCTTGGCCGGGTCGTAGGAGAACCGCACGTGCTCGAAGGCGACGCGCCCGCGGTGCGGCACGCTCGACGCGGCGCCGGCGTTCGGGTCGGGCGACTGCTCATCGGCGTCGAGCAGCTCGAACACCCGCTCGGCCGAGGCGATGCCCGACTGCAGCACGTTGACCATCGACGCGGTGTGGGTGAGCGGCTGGGTGAACTGACGGGAGTACTGGATGAACGCCTGCACGTCGCCCAGACCCATGCTGCCCGACGCCACCCGCACGCCACCGATCACCGCGATGGCCACGTAGTTGAGGTTGCCGATGAACATCATCGCCGGCTGGATGGCCCCGGAGAGGAACTGCGCCCCGAAGCTGGCGTCGTACAGCCGGCCGTTGTGCTCCCGGAAGCGTTCCTCCACCTCGTGCTGGCGGCCGAAGGCCTTGACGATGGCGTGGCCGGTGAACGCTTCCTCGACGAGCCCGTTGAGCGCACCGGTGTGCTGCCACTGGGCGATGAACCGGCTGCGCGATCGCTTGGCGATCTCCTTCATGGTGACGATCGACATGGGCACGGCGATGATGGCGACCAGCGCCAGCAGCGGTGACACCACGAACATCATCGCCAGGACGCCGATGATCGACAGCAGCGAGGTGAGCAGCTGGCTCAGCGACTGCTGGAGGCTCTGGGCCACGTTGTCGATGTCGTTGGTGACCCGGCTGAGCAGGTCCCCGCGGGCGTTGCGGTCGATGTAGCTGAGCGGCAGGCGGTGCAGCTTCGCCTCGACGTCGGCGCGCAACCGGAACATGGTGCGCTGCACCAGCCCGGCCAGCACGAAGGACTGGGCGTAGGAGAGCGCGAACGCCAGCGCGTACAGGCCGAGGGCGTACAGCAACGTGCGGTGCAGTCGCCCGTAGTCGATGCCGTCGGCGCTGTTGCGGCCGACCAGCCCGTCGAAGATGATGTCGGTGGCATGGCCGAGGACCCGCGGCCCGATGACGGTGAGCACGACGCTGGTTACGGCCAGCGCGACCACGGCGAGGACGGACCACCGTTGGGGGCTCATGCGGCGCAGCAGCCGGCCGGCGGTGGCCTTGAAGTTCTTGGACCGTTCGGCCGGCGTGCCGAAGCTGGCCATGCGGCCGCTGCCGGGGCCGCCGCGCAGCTCGGCGGCGGGCGGGCGGTGGGTCGGCTGGGCGCTCATGCTGCGGTCTCTTCCGCGGTTGCTTGCGAGGCGACGATCTCGCCGTAGGTCGGACAGCCGGCGAGCAGCTCGTCATGGGTGCCGATGCCGACGGCCACGCCGTCCTCCAGCACCAGGATGCGCGTCGCCTGGCGGATGGTGGACACCCGCTGGGCGACGAGCACGACGGCGGCCTCGGCGGTGTGCGGCGCCAGCGCGGCCCGCAGCCGGGCGTCGGTGGCGAGGTCCAGCGCCGAGAACGAGTCGTCGCCGAGGTACAGCTCCGGGCGGCGCACCAGCGCCCGGGCGATGGCGAGGCGCTGGCGTTGCCCGCCCGACACGTTGGCCCCGCCCTGGGTGATCGGCGCTTCCAGACCGCCCGGCATGGCGGACACGAAGTCCTCGGCCTGGGCGATGCGCAGCGCCTCCCACAGCTCCTCGTCGGTGGCATCGGGCCGCCCGTAGCGCAGGTTGGTGGCGACGGTGCCGGAGAACAGGTACGGCTTCTGGGGCACCAGCCCGATGCGTTCCCACAGCACCGGTGGGTCGAGGTCGCGCACGTCGACCCCGTCGACGAGCACCGCCCCGGTGGTGGCGTCGACCAGGCGGGGGATCAGGTTGATCAGCGTGGTCTTGCCCGAGCCGGTGCTGCCGATGATGGCCAGCGTCTCGCCCGGACCGACCGCCACCGACACATCGCACAACACCGGTCGTTCGGCGCCGGGGTACTGGAACCCGACGCCGCGCAGCTCGAGGGAGGCGTGGCGCGCCACCGTCTTCACCGGGGCTTCGGCGATGACCACGGAGCTCGGGGTGTCGAGCACCTCCTGGATGCGCTCGGCGCTGACCGCGGCGCGCGGCACCATGGCGGCCATGAAGGTGGCCATCATCACCGCCATGAGGATCTGCGTCAGGTAGGTGAGGAAGGCGATCAGGGCACCGATGCTCATGTCCCCTGCACCGATGCGATCGGCCCCGAACCACAGCACCGCCACGCTGGAGAGGTTCACCACCGCCATGACGGAGGGGAACATCACGGCCATGATCCGCCCGGCCCGCAGCGACGTGCCGGTCAGCGCCTCGTTCGCCACCCGGAAACGCTCGGTCTCCTCGGGCTCGCGCACGAAGGCCCGCAGCACCCGCACGCCGGTGAGCTGCTCCCGCAGCACCTGGTTGATGCGGTCGATGCGCTCCTGCATGAGGCGGAACTGCGGGATCATGCGCGAGATGGCGGTGCCCACCGCGGCGAGCAGCACGATGATGGCGACGAAGACGATCCAGGACAGCCCGAGGTCCTGGCGCAACGCGAGCACGATCCCGCCCGCCGCGGTGATCGGAGCGGCGATCAGCATGGTGCAGGTCATCAGCACCAGCATCTGGACCTGTTGCACGTCGTTGGTGATGCGGGTGATGAGCGACGGCGCCCCGAACTGGGCGACCTCCCGGGCGGAGAACGCGTTGACCTGGTGGAAGAGCCGGGCCCGTACGTCGCGCCCGAAGCCCATGGAGGCCAGCGCGCCGAAGCGCACCGCGACCACGGCGAAGGCAACCTGCAGCAGGGTGATGGCGAGCATCACTGCGCCCATCCGCCAGATGTGGCCGGTATCCCCGCGGGCGACGCCGCGGTCGATGATGTCGGCGTTGATGGTCGGCAGGTACAGCGCGGCGACGGACTGCACGGCCTGGAAGAGCAGCACGAGCGTCAGCAGCCGCCGATAGGGCCGCAGGTTGTCGACCAGCAGTTGCTTCAGCATGGAACGCTTTCGTCGGAGGGGGCCGGGCAGGATCTGGGGGAGCGTGCCCGGTTGCGCACGCCGTCGAGGAAGAACGACACGATCGCCTGGGCATCGGGCCGTTCGCTCGGTGCAACGAGGGGGTGGGTCATGGCCAGGGTGAGGGCTCGCAGCGCGTCGGCCGCGAAGCGGGGCGAGCAGGTGACGCGGTCCGCCTCGGCGGCGAAGAGCTCGCCGAGCGCTTCGAACTGGATCGGGCCGCGGGTGCCGGGCGGCGCCGGTTTGACGCCCATGGCGGTGACGAGGGCCCAGATGTCCTGCGCCCGGCGCTGCAGGATGCCGACGGCGGCCACCAGGCGGGCTTCGAAGGCGAGGGACGGGTCGATGGCGGCGATGGCGGCCTCGACCGGCGCCGGGTCGAACGCGTCGTCGAGCACGGCCCGCAGCAGGCTCTCCTTGTCCGGGACCGCCCGGAACAGCGTTCCCTCGGCGATGCCGGCCGCGTCGGAGATCTGCTTGGTGGTGACGGCGGTGCCGTCGCGCAGCAGCAGCGGGCGGGCGGCGCGCACGATCGACGCCCGCCGTTCTTCCGGCGGCAGGGCAGGGGCCCGGCTCGGTCGGCGGCGCGTCGTCATCGTCGCCCGATGCTAGCGGCGGCGCCGATCGAATGAGTGAGTCCTCACTCACTCGCTCGCTCACTCGTTCGGCGGGACCGGCTCGTGCGCTCCGTCAGACGCGGGAGGCGCCCCGTCGGGCCTTGGCCCGGTAAAGGGCGAGATCGGCCCGCTGCAGCGCGTCGTCGAGCCCCATGCCGACCGGTACGGCCGCGGTGCCGAGGCTGCCGTCGACGGTGACCCCGGGTAGGGCGGTGACGTCACGGCAGGCGTGGGCCAGGGCGGCGATGCGGCCGGCCGCCTCGTCCGAGGCGACGCCGAGGAGGACAGCGAACTCATCCCCGCCGAGCCGGGCGACGATCCCGTCGGCGCCCACCGCCCCGCTCAGGCGCCGGCCGAGCTCGACCAGGGCCGCGTCGCCGGCGGCGTGGCCATGGGTGTCGTTGAGCTGCTTGAAGTGGTCGAGGTCGATCATGGCCGCCACGTGCTGACGGCCGTCGACCGCGCCGGCCAGGCGTTCGGTCGCTTCGGCGAAGAAGGCGCGCCGGTTGTGCAGGCCGGTCAGCGGGTCCCGGTGGGCGAGCGCGGAGAGCTCGTGGTGCGCGGTGGTGAGGTCCTGCAGCAGCCGGGCGATGAGGTAGCTCGACAGCGGCGCCACCGCCAGCGTGACCACCCCGGCGATGAGCAGGGCGAGCACGACGAACTGGGGTGGGGTGGCCGTGGCCGCGCACGAGAGCGCGGTGAGCGACTCGGCCAGGAACAGCGAGACGGCCGTGATCACCCCGACGACACCCCGGGTGCCGTGCCGCCGGTTCAGCTCGATGAGCCTGTGCTCGAGCGACCCGGTGACCAACCGCGTGACAGCCATCGGTCGGGACATCGGTGCCGGCGGCGCCGGGGCGCGTAGGACGATCGCCCCGGGTCCGCGGCCGTTCTCAGGGACAGCCCGACGGCCCGGTCAGCTCCCGGTGCGCCGGCGGACGGCACGTGGTGCCGCGCCGCCGGTGCGACCGGGCGCACGAGGATCGCTCAGCCCTGGTAGGAGCGCTTGGCGACCTCTTCGAGCATGACCTCGGTGGCGCCGCCGCCGATGGGCAGGATGCGGGCGTCGCGGTACATGCGCTCGACGCTGCTCTCCCGCATGTAGCCCATGCCCCCGTGGAACTGCACGCAGTCGTACATGATCTGGTTGACGACCTCGCAGCCGAACGCCTTCACCCCGCTCATCGCCTTCACGTTGTCGAGGCCCTGATCGCCCATCCAGGCGGCGTGGTACATCGAGGCCCGCACCGCGGCGAGCCGTGCCTGGTTCATCGCCATGCGCTGGCGGATGGCGCCCAGGTCGTACAGGTGTCCGCCGAACGCCTTGCGCTCCTGGGTGTAGGCGAGCGTGACGTCGATCGCCTTCTGCGCCGCGCCGACACCCATGCCGACGAGCACCATGCGCTCGTTCTGGAAGTTCCGCATCGTCTCGTAGAAGCCCCGGTGGGGGGTGCCCAGCAGCTGCGAGTCCGGCACCCACACGTTGTCCAGCAGCAGCTCCGCGGTGTCCGAGCAACGCCAGCCGTGCTTGTCGAGCTTCTTGGCGACGCTGAACCCCTCGGTGCCGCTCGGGACGAGGAACATCGAGATGCCGTAGCGGTTATCGGGATCGGTCCGGGCGGCGACCACGACGAGATCGCCGTAGACCCCGTTGGTGATGAAGGTCTTGGTGCCGTTGATGCGCCACCCGTCGCCGTCCTTGACCGCCTTGGTGCGCATCCCGGCGACGTCGGAGCCGGCATCCGGCTCGGTCACGCCGATGGCCATGATCGTGGTGCCGGCCAGCGCCCCGGGGAGGTACGTGGCGAGCTGCTCGGGGCTGCCGGAGTTCACCAGGTGCGGGCCCGACATGTCGGTGTGCACCAGCACGGTCGCCTCGAAGCCGGCGTAGGTGGAGCTGCCCAGCGCTTCGGAGAACGTGGCGGAGGCGAGGTAGCCGAGCCCGAGGCCGCCGTGCTCCTCGGGCACGCGCAGGGCGAACATCCCCAGCGCGCCCATCTTGGCCAGCACGTCACGGGGGACCTTGCCCTCCTCCTCCCAGCTGTCGGCGTGCGGGGTGACCTCGTTGGCGACGAACTCGACGGTCTGGTCGTAGATCGCTTCGAGCTCGTCGGTCATGTACGCGTTGCGGTGCGTCACGGCGTTGGTTCCTTCGTGGTGCGGGATCGGGCGGATCGATCGGTGGGACGAGGTTGGCTGGGGGTCGCGCCGCCCGCCCTTCGGGCGGCGCGCGGTGCGGGTCCGGCGGCCGGACGTCCGGCGCCGTCGGGCTCGGCGACGCCGAACCAGAACTGGTCGGTGAGAGCGGTGGCGAGCTCCTCCAGGGTCCGGCCGCCGGAGGGGTCGAACCAGTCGAGGGTGGAGTTGGCCGCCCCGAGCAGCAGGATCCGCTGCAGCCCGAGGTCGAGGCCGGGCCGCAGGTGACCGGCTGCGGCGAACTCCTGCAGCAGGTTCGTCCACAGCCGCTCGTAGGCGTCCCGGCTCGGGGTGCCGAGGGCCCGGACGGCCTCGGGTGCGGCGTGGAAGACGGTGACGTGGCTGGTGGTGAACGGGCCGTGCTCGAACAGGGCGGCGAGGTGGGTGTGGACGTGGCGGCGCAGCCGGTCCCGGGGGGCCAGCTCGGCGGGCAGGGCGGCGGCCGTCTCGAGGAAGCTGCCGGTGATGCGCTCGATACCGGTTTCGAGCACGGCGGCGAGCAGCTCGTCCTTGGCGTCGAAGTGGTAGTAGATGCTGCCCGCCTTCATGCCGGCGGCCGCGGCGATGTCCCGCAGCGTCGTCTCGCGGTAGCCGCGCCGGACGAACAGCGCGGCCGCCTCCTCCAGGATGCGTTCGCGCCCGCTGACCTGATCGGCGTGCTCCATCGCCGGACAACCTACCAAACAACCGTTAGGTACGGTGGCGCCGCAGCGGCTCAGGCGACCAGCCGGAGCAGCGCGGCGGTGGCCGCGGCGCCGAGCACCACGGCGAGGAACGGTGCGCGCTTCCACACCAGCAGCGCCGCCACGGCCAGCGCTGCCAGCCGGGCGTCGAGCACGAGGCTGCGGCCACGGCCGACGGTCTGCAGGGCGACCATGGCGGCGAGCACCGGGACGGCGACCAGACCGACCAACCGCTCGACGGGGGGTGGCAGGCGTCGCTGGGCGAGCAGCAGCGGGCCGGCCGCCTTCATCGCGTAGCAGCCGGCGCACAGCGCGAGCAGCAGCGGCCAGCTCACGCCGGCTCCGCCGCGTCGTGCCCGGCGCCGGCCGCCTCCGCCCGGGCGGTGAGCGCGGCGAGCACGCCGAGCGAGGCGGCCAGCACCGGCACCCCCGCCGGGGTGATCGGCAGCAGGGCCAGCGCCAGCACCGCGCCGGCCACCGCGGCCCGAGACGCCCCCGGTCGGCGGAGCTGCGGCACGAGCAGGGCGAGGAAGGCGGCCGGGAACATGGCGTCCAGCCCGAGCCGGATCGGGTCGAGCGCCCCGCCGGCCAACGCGCCGAGCGCCGTGCCCGCGTTCCACAACAGGTAGATGGCCACCCCGGTGGCCAGGAAGGCCCGGCCGGCGGTCTCGGTGTCGGCCTGGGCGCGGGCCATGGCGACGGTCTCGTCGAGCACCAGGTGGGCCAGCAGGGCGCGGCGCAGGCGGCTGCGGGGCAGGACCGGCGCGGCGACGAAGCCGTAGGCGATGTTGCGGGCACCGAGCAGGAGGGCGTTGCCCGCCGCGGCCGCGGGCGCCCCGCCTCCGGCGAGCACGCCGACGACGGCGAACTGCGACGCGCCGGTGAACATCAGCAGCGACAACACGCAGGTCTGCAGCACCGACAGCCCGGCGGTGACCGAGAGCACCCCGAAGGACACCCCGTAGGCGCCGGTGGCGAGGCCGATGACGAAGGCCTGCTGCAGGAGGCGGCGCGGGAAGGCGTCAGACATCGGCGCAGGACAGTACCGAACGGTGCCGCCGGTGGCGACCGCGGGAGCGGCTCGCTCAGCCGGCGTCGGCGCTGACCGAGGACCGGACGTCGGCCGCGGCGTCCGGTCGGGACGCAGCGACGTCCACGTCGAGCGGCGCGGCACCGCGCAGCCGGTGACGGGCGGTGTGCAGCAGGAGCTTGCGGCCGTCCGGCGCCCGGAGCAGGACCCGCCACCCGATCGCGGCGGCCCGTTCGGTCCAGCGCAGGCCGTGGGCCGGGCAGCCGGCCCGGTAGGCCATGAGCGCAGGGCGCAACCACACCAGCGGGTCGCCCGCGTCGTCGTAGCGGGCGATGACATCCTCGAGGGCGGCCATGCGTCCGCTCGAGTCGGTGCTGATGCTGCCGCGGCGCTGGCGGTAGCGGACCAGTTCGTGGCTGGTGCCCTGGAGCAACGGTGAGGAGCTGTCGCGCAGCAGCCGCAGCAGCCAGTCCATGTCGAGCAGGTTGGTGAGCGCCTCGTCGAACCCGCCGGCCTGCTCGTAGGCCTCGCGCCGCACCAGGAAGCTGCTGCCGTTGCCGGCGGGGTTGCACCAGGCGAGGAACGCGGCGCGGTCGTAGGTGCCGACCGGCGGCCGGTAGACGAACAGTTCGTCTCCCGCCTCGCTCGTCGTGACCGACCGGCAGAAGACCCCGGCGTATCGATCAGGCAGGCGCTGCACCTGTTGCACCTGGACCTCGAGCTTGGACGGCAGCCACTCGTCGTCACCGTCCACGAACGCGATGTATCGCCCTCGGGCCTCGGCCAGCCCCCGGTTGCGCGCCGCTCCGGAGCCCCGGACGGGCTCATGGAGGAGTCGGACACGGGGATCGTGGCGGGCGATGGACTGCACGATCGACGCAGTGGCGTCATCGGAGTCGTTGTCCACCACCAGGTACTCGAAATCGTGGAGCGTCTGCTGCAGCACCGAGCGCATCGTGGCGCGCAGGAACCGTTCCATGTTGCGCGCCGGCGTGATCACCGACACCAGGGGGCGATCCGGTGCGCTCACCCCGTCCACACTACCGGTGGTTTTTCCGGCTGCGACCGGCTCCGCATCCTGCCGCCATGCAGCACAGGGTGGCGCACCGGTGCCCGCCCCGACGAGTCGGATCGGCGAGTCGTCCCGACGCTGCCCAGTAACGTCGACCCGGGAGCCCGACGCGGGCCGCCGACACGAAAGCGTCCGTTCATGAACCGATGGCTGAGCCGCGATGATGTGCCTCGCGGCGGCGACTACGACGAGCGTTGGCGGCGGCTGGCCGAGTCCGGCGCCAACATCCATGGCGAGGCCGATTGCGTCGAGCGCCTCCTGGCCCCACTGCACGACGAGCTCGGCGGCACCCGACCGATCAGCGTCCTCGACGCCGGCTGCGGCACCGGTCGGGTCGGCATCGAGCTCGCCCGTCGGGGCTACGACGTGGTGGGGGTCGACGTCGATCCGGCCATGTTGGCCGAAGCCCGCCTCAAGCACCCGGACGGCACCTGGCTGCTGGCCGATCTCGCCGAGCTGGATCTCAGCGCCCACCGGGCGGGCCGTCGCTTCGACCTGGTGGCGGCGCCGGGCAACGTGATGATCTTCCTCGCCGCCGGGACCGAGGCGGTGGTGCTGCAGCGGCTCGCTGCCCACCTGGGGCCGGGCGGGCGGCTGGTGGCCGGCTTCCAGCTCGGCGCGGACCGGCTCGGCCTCGATGCCTACGACTCGCTGGCCACCGCGGCCGGCCTCGCGCTCGAGCACCGGTGGGCCACGTGGGACGGAGAGCCGTTCGTCGGGGGCGACTACGCCGTGTCCGTGCACCGGATGCCCTGACCGCTCGATCACCCCGACCGGCCAACGCAGAACGCGAGGACAGCGAACCATGTGCCGCAACATCACCGAACTGCGCGGGCTCGAGCCGCCCGCCAACGAGGCCGAGCTGCACGCCGCGGCGCTGCAGTACATCCGCAAGGTGACCGGCCTGCGCCAACCGCCGCCGGCCGCCGGGGAGGCCTACGACCGCGCCGTGGCCGCGGTGGCCGAGGCGACGGCCGCGGTGCTCGCCGCGCTGCCACCGCGCCGTCAGCCTCCGACCAGCGTGCCCCCGATGCGGCGAGGGAAGACCGCGCCCTGATCGGGCGTGGTGGCCGGGCCGGACCGGCTAGACCGGCGCCATGACCGTCACCCTGTCCTGCGCGTTCCCGCCGGTGCCCGACACCCCGGCCCACATCGAGCTGGCCGAGCAGCTCGGGTTCCACACCGCCTGGGTCTACGACACGCCGGCGTTGCAGCTCGACTGCTGGATGACGCTCGCCCTGGCCGCGGTGCGCACCTCGCGCATCCGCCTCGGCCCCGGCGTGCTGATCCCCACCCTGCGCCACCCGATGGTGACCGCGTCGGCCATCGCGCACCTGGTGCAGCTCGCCGGACGGGAGCGCGTCGTGGTCGGCGTCGGCACCGGCTTCACCGGCCGGCGGGCGATGGGCCGCAAGCCGCTGCGCTGGGCGGACATGCCCGCGCACATCACCACCGTGCAGCGGCTGCTGCGAGGCGAGACGGTGACGGTGCAGGATCGGCCGGTGCGGATGCTGCACTGGCCCGGTCAGGCGCCGGCGCGGCCCATCGAGGTCCCGTGGGTGGTCGGGGTGAACGGCCCCAAGGGCTTGGAGGTCGCCCGCGATCTCGGTGCCGGGGTGTTCACCTCCCGGCCCAGGCCGGGTACCAGCTACGCCGGGTTGCCGTCGGTCACGTTGCTCGGCTTCGGCACCGTGCTCGACGAGGGCGAGACGCTGGACAGCCCTCGCGTGGTCGCCACGGCGGGGCCGGGCGTGTCCGTCGCGTACCACGCGTTCCTCGAACAGGGTGACGGTCGCCTGGCGGATCTGCCCAACGCGGACCGGTTCGTGGACCTGGTGGAGGCGACGGCGGAGGCGGAGCGCCACCTGTCGCTGCACGAGGGCCACCTGACCGAGCTCAACGCGATCGATCGCCAGGTGGTGGTGGGTGACGCGTTGCGCATCCTGCCGCTGGTGGCACCGGCCGCAGAGCTCGCCGATCGCATCGCCCAACTGGGCCAGGGCGGCGTCACCGAGATCGCCTTCCAGCCCATGGGTGACATCGAGCGGGAGCTCCGGGCCTTCGCCGCGGCGGCCGGCCTCACAGGCTGAAAAAGAGGCGGGGGCCGGGTGGTGCTCCACCCGGCCCCCGCAGCGTGATGCGGTGCAGACAGTTCAGCGTTTGAGGCTGTAGTGATAGGGGGCCCGGCCCCGACCGTGGTGTTCGGCCACGGCGCCGAGGTTCTCCACTTTTCCCGCTTCGGTCAGCTCGTCGATCGCCTTCTTGATGGTGGCGGGGCTGCCGCCGATGCCTTTCTGCACATCGGCCAGGGTGAAGGACCCGGTGGTGGCCAGCACCCACTCACGGATCACCTCGGCCGACGTGGACCGGGCCCGGCCGGTACGGGTGCCGGCCCGCTTGGCGGCGGCGCGGTTGCGGCCGCCACGGCGACGGCCGTCATCGAACCCGGCGCGGGCGAGCACCGAGTCGGGCACCCCCATGGTCTTGAACGCAGCGAGGGGGATGCCCTCGGTCTCGGCCCAGGAACGGGCACTGCGAATGAACGCTTCCTCGTAGAACTGCCCGTCAACGGCTTGCGCTCGTTCGAGTGCAGCGACCGCCTTCAACTTGTCGATCGGATCCTTCGCCTTCTCGACGTCGTTCTCGAGCTTCTTCACCGATGCCGGGTCGACGAGCTTGGTCGGGTCGGCCAGGTACTGCAAATACATTCGAACTGCGTCTTCACTGCTCACGTGGGACAGAATAGAGCCTGAATATCGCAAAGCGGCAAGTTCCCTGTTCGAATGAGAAATTCGCCCGCTCGAACGGCGGCTTGGCAAGGGCGTCGAGCCGGCGTCGGGGCCGACTCCCCGACCCGGTCTCCCTTCTGGAATGCTGAGCCGGCCGGATGGTCCGGCTCGGAGCGACATGGTGTGGGAAGGTGCGGTCATCGATGGATGGTCCGTTGCAGGGCAGGCGGGTTCTGGTCACCGGAGCGGCGCGCGGCATTGGTGCCGGCATCGCCGCACACCTGGCCGCCGAGGGGGCGACGATCGCCGTGCTCGACCGCCCGTCGAACACGCTCGGCGCGATGCTCGCCGATCTCGGATCCGGCCACGTCTACCGCGGTGTCGACCTCGCGGACCCGAAGGCATCACGCACCGCGGTCGCAGAGGTGGTGGAGGAACTCGGCGGGCTCGATGCGCTGGTGAACAACGCCGGCATCTTCGAGAAGGTCGCCCTGGAGGCGATCACGGTGGAGCAATGGGATCGCATGCTGGCGGTCAACGCCAGGGCGCCGTTGGTCTTGATGCAAGCCTGTCTCGACGCGTTGGCCGACAGCGGCCGGGGACGCATCGTGTCGGTGGCCAGCATGGGGGCGAAGCTGGCCGCGCCGCTCGAGGCGCACTACGCCGCCTCCAAGGCGGCCCTGATGGCGCTCACCCGGGCCGCGGCGGTGGAATGGGGGCCGAGGGGAATCACCGTCAACGCGGTCAGCCCCGGCTATGTGCTCACCGAGATGGGCGCGGCCGAACGATCAGCGGCCGACGTGGCGGCGTGGTCGGCCCGATCTCCGCTGGGCCGGCTGGGCAGCCCGCAGGACGTGGCCGGTGTCGTGTCGTTCCTGCTCTCCGACGCGGCGTCCTACCTGACCGGCCAGACCATCGACGTGGCCGGCGGGATGGTCATGTCCTGAAGGTCAGGAGCTGGGCTTCTCGTAGCGCCGCAACAGCACGTTCTGCCACACCGCGGCCGGCTCGATGTTGTCGTGGCGGCCCAACTGGCGCAGCAGGCCGGCGGCGTGGGCGGAGATGAAGAACATGGCGGCCAACCAGCGATCGGCGCCCATGCCATCGTCGGTGCGCACGGACAACGCCTGGCTGCGCGCCGCGGCGTAGACCGGCTCTGCTTCGGCGTCGTCGGAGTTCGCCACCGCGAGGGCGGCGGTGATCATCGTCGCGGCCAGCTCACGGGCCCAGGCGATGTCGTCGTTGTCGAGCGTTCCGTTCGGAGGCGGCGGCGGCACGGAGGTCATGGGCCGAGTGTGGAACGCGCAGCGTGGTCGGCCTCGGGGTCATTGCACCCACTGCGGTCTCCCCGCGTTGGGGGACGCCGCCGTGCTCGATGTCACGCTCAGCGAGCGCGTTCGATGGCGTGGGCGATGGAACGTTCCAGCGGGTGGGTGGTGTCGATGGTGGTCGCCTCGGGCCACGGGTCGAGCCGCTGCCGCATCGCCCTCGCCACGTCCACGGTCGCCTCGGAGGGGTCGACGCCTTCGGCGCGGCGTCGTTCGATGCGCGCCTCCACCACATCGTCCGGCGCCTCGCAGCGCAGCTCGACGAGCTCGGCGCAGGCTTCGTCCGCCGCCTTGCGAGCCGCGGTCCGCCAGCGAGCGTCGACCCAGCTGGCGTCGAGGATCACGCTCTCGCCCCGGGCGGCGAGCGTGCGGGCCCGCTGCAGCATCGCCTCGTAGACCCGGGCCACCGCCTCGGGCCGGTAGCGGCCCGCACCGTAGGGGTCGGGGTCGGTGGGCGGGCCGGTCTCGGCCGGCAGCCCGTCGAGCTCGCGTCGCAGCTCGTCGCTGCGCAGCACGGTCCAGCCGGCGGCCTGGCCCAGCGTGGCGGCCAGGGTGGACTTCCCGGTGGCGGGGGTGCCGCCGACCAGCACGAAGCGGACCCGTGCCCGTTCGAGGTGGTCGCGGCAGCGTCGATGGAAGTCGGCCACCACGGCGGCGGCGTCGGGGTCGCCCTGGGTGTGGCGCAGGCAGGCCACCTTCGCCCGCACGTTGGCCCGGTAGGCGACGTAGTGGTGGGCCAG
>JADLEF010000119.1 GCA_020846295.1 Acidimicrobiales bacterium | reverse complement strand
CCAGGCGATCAAGCACAAGTGCGCCGACATGCTGCTCGAGGTCGAGTCGGCCAAGTCGGCGGCGTACTACGCGTTCTGGTGCGCGGCGGAGCTGAACGACGAGCTGCCTTCGGTCGCCTCGCTGGCCAAGGCGTACTGCTCGGAGGCGTACTTCCACGCCTCGGCCGAGAACATCCAGATCCACGGTGGCATCGGCTTCACCTGGGAGCACCCGGCCCACCTGTACTTCAAGCGGGCCAAGAGCTCCGAGCTGCTCTTCGGCGATCCCACCTACCATCGCGAGCTGCTCGCCCAGCGTATCGGTATCTGAGCTCCGGGCGTTCGGCGAATCGACGTCGAATCGACGGCGGGTCGGCCTTCGGGTCGGCCCGCCGTCGGCGTTCTCGGGCCCGCCCGCCGTCGGCGTTCTCGGGGTCGGCGTTCTCGGGCCCGCCCGCCCTCGGCGTTCTTCGGGCCCGGCCCGCCAGCGGCGTTCCCCGGGTTCGGTGTGCGCCGGCATCGGGCGGCGCGGGCCGCGGCGCCCGGGGCGGCGCGGTTTCCGGCTGGGGACCGACGCTGCGTAGCGTGAGGACCCATGACGCTGGTGCTCGTGGTGATCGGGGCCGTCGCGGTGGTGGCGATCGCGCTGGTGGCCGTGGGGACGGCGGTGGGCCGTCTCGCCCCCGAGCCCGCCCGGCAGGTGTTCGAGCACGACGAGGAGCTGGACTTCGTGGTCGAGGCGCTGCCCGACGACGTGACGGCGCAGCTCTCCTACGAGGACGTGCAGCGCATCCTGCGGCTGCATCTGGACTTCCTGCACCGCAAGGGCGTCGCCCGCAGCGGTGGTGATCTGCCCGAGGGCGAAGGTCCGATCGTGGTCGAGATGGCGGATGGCGTGGACTACGTGCTGCAGCGGGGCAAGCTGCGCAAGTTCACCCCGGCGCCGGACCACGTCGCCGCGGTGATCACGGCGCAGCTGGCGTACTTCGAGGCCATCGGGGCGATGGCGGAGGTGGAAGGCCCCGATCTCTCGATCGGCCCCACCGGCGCGCCGCTGCCCCGGTCGGACACCGAGGCGGGCGACGACCGCGTCGACGGTTGAGCCGGCTGCGCCGTTCACGGCCCGTTCACGAAAATCCCTCGACGCGACCTCCCCGACGGATGGCAGACTGCTGCTACCGAAGAAAGGAGGTGGTCCAACTGAGCGGTAAACCTTTTGGGACCTCGGAGGTGGCTGGTCGCTAGCGCGGCCGCTGGACCACCTGGCGAATCCCAGCCAGTCACCCGCAAACCGGCTACCGGAGCTGGTCCCTTCCGGTGTCACTGAGCCGAGTTGCGCCCTAACCAGTTTTCAAGTGTGCAGCGGGGTCGTCGTGATCGACGGCCCCGCTGTTCGTTTTGCCGTCGCCGGCGGGTGGTTCGCGAACGGGACCCCGGACGCGCCAGAATGGGCGGCGCATGGAACGACCGGTCCGTTTCGAACACCATCGCTACCTCGGCGACAAGCGCACCCAGGTGGTGTACGACGTCGATGCGCTGCCCGAGTCGGAGGCCCACCGCATCGAGGAGCTGCTCGCCGCCGAGACGTTCCTCTGCTTCGGCCCCGACACGCTGGCCGAGGCCCGCAACCGCGGGTACCGCCTGTGGAAGGGTCAGCGGCCGGGCTGAACCGCCCGCCGCTCACATCGTTCGCTCGTGGAGGTCCGGTTCCCGTCAGGCGATCTCGAACTGGTGGGCCACCTGGCGGCGCCGCCGGGCGGCAGCCGCTCCCGGCCGGGCCTGGTGCTGTGCCACGGCTTCCCGTCGATCGCCGGTGCCGGCAACGCGGTGATGTCGACCCTGCCGGGGCTGGCCGACCGCCTGGCGGCATCGCACGGGTGGGCGGCGCTGGCCTACGCGGCGCGGGGGTGCCGCCCGTCCCAGGGCGAGTTCTCCCTCGGCGGCTGGTTGGCCGATGTGCACGCCGCCGTCGCCGCCCTGCGGGCCGAGGTGGGTGTGGCCGGGGTGTGGTTGGCCGGGTTCGGTCGGGGTGGCGCGCTCGCCATCTGCGCCGCGGCGGCCGACCCGTCGATCCGCGGGGTGATCGCCTTCGCCCCACCGGCGGACTTCGACGACTGGGCCAGCCAGCCTCGCCGCCTGCTGGAGTTCGCCCGGCGGGCCGCCGTCGTGCACGACCAGAACTTCCCCCGGAACTTCGACCAGTGGAGCGCGGAGCTGCGCAGCATCCGCACCGTGGCCTGTGCCGAGAAGGTGTATCCCCGGCCGTTGATGGTGATCCACGGGCTCGCCGACGTGGACGTGCCCGTGTTCGACGCCCGGGTGGTGGCCGATGCCCACTCCTCCGCCGAGCTGCGGGTGATCTCGGGGGCTTCGCACGATCTGCGCCTCGACCCGCGGGCGATCGCCGTGCTGTTCGGCTGGCTCGACCGCCAGTGGAACCAGTACCAGGCGAATCTGCCCCGCTGAGCCCCGTCCCGTCCCGTCCCGTCCCGTCCCGCCGGCGCCCGCCCCAACGGCACAGGCGGCCCGCGAAGACGGCTCGACAGCCGGTCAGTCGGCCTTGGACCGGCCGGCGGCTCGCTGGGCCTTCTTCCACGCCCGCACCGCGGCCAGCGTCTCGGGTGAGCGGATGTCGGCCGCTGTCCGGGGTTGGTCGTCGCCGAACGGCGTGCAGGCCTCGACCCAGCCGGGCGGGGCGACGCCGTACTTCTTGGCCAGCACGGCGAGGAAGATGCGCGACTTCTCGGCGCCGAAGCCGGGCAGCGCGCGCAGCCGGCGCAGCGCGGTGGCGGCGTCGACATCTCGCCAGATGGCCTCGATGTCCCCGTCGTAACGGTCCTCGATCGCACGGCACAGCGCGCTGATGCGGCGGGCCATGGCGGCGGGGAAGCGGTGCAGGGCCGGCTTGTCCACGAACGCCGCCACCAGATCGTCCTCGTGCATGGCGGCGATGGCACCGACGGTCCAGGCGCCCTCGCCGAGGCGTCGGCGCAGCGTGGCCGGAGCGGCGAACGCCCACTCGATGGGGACCTGCTGATCGAGCACCATACCGATGAGTAGGGCGAGGCGGTCGTGTTCGAGGAGCTGGTCGGCTTCGGCGTGGCCGGTCAGGAAGAACGGGCCGGCGGACACGGGCGCGTCGAGGTCGGTCGCGCCGCTCAGGCGGGGCTGTGGGGCTCGCGCTCGAGGCCCAGGGCCGCGCAGTACAGCTGGGTCAGCGTCTCCACCGCCTGGTCCTCCTCGAATGGTTCGCCGAGCACCAGCCACACGTAGGCGAAGCGGTCCACCATCGAGCCGAGCGCGTTGGCCGCGTAGTACGGGTCGATGTGATCGGCGACGAGGCGGTCCTCCTGGAGGCGGCGGATCATGTCCTCGGCCCGTTTCACCCAGGCGTGGCGGGCCTCGAGGCGGATCTGGCGCACGTCGCCGTCGAGCACGGCGGCCTGCTCGAGCACCCCCATCAGCCGGGCGTTGCGCCGGTAGGCGAGCAGGTAACCCCGGTTGGCCCGCTCGATGCGGGCGGCGGGGGAGTGCCCCAGCTTGGGCACGCTGCGGGCCTGGCCGATGAAGTCCTGCACCAACGTGCCGACGACCTCGCGGAACAGCTCGTGCTTGGACTCGAAGTACGTGTAGAAGGTGCCGTGGGCGACCGCCGCCTCCTCGGTGATGTCACCGATGCGGGTGTCCATGTAGCCCTTCTCCTCGAACACCCGGCGCGCCGCCTCGATGAGCTGGGCGCGCGTCCGGCGGCCCCGCTGGGTGACCGGCTCGGGGGAAGCGGCGCGATGGGCGCCGCTCTCGTCGCTCTGTCCGGTCACCGCTGGCGCTCCATCGGGGCGAAACGCTACTCCGTGATCCGGTCGCACAGGTCGGATCTGCTTGACTCGTCGACCGTGGCCGGGCCCGAACGACGAGTGGTGTACACCGATGGCGCCTGTTCGGGCAACCCCGGCCCGGGCGGCTGGGCGTGGGTGGAACCGGACGGCCCGTCGGCCTCGGGCGCCGAGCCGCAGACCACCAACCAGCGCATGGAGATCACCGCCGCCCTGCGGGCGGTCGAGGCGCACGACGGCCCGCTGGAGATCCGCAGCGACTCCACCTACGTGGTGAACTGCTTCCGCGATCGTTGGTGGGAGGGCTGGCTGCGCCGCGGTTGGCAGAACAGCCAGCGCAAGCCGGTGGCCAACCGCGATCTGTGGGAACCGTTCGTGGAGCTGGTCCGCGCCCGGGGCGATGTGGTGTTCAGCTGGGTGAAGGGCCACAGCGGCGACCGCTGGAACGATGAGGTCGATCGCCTGGCGGTGGCGGCGCTCAAGGCGCTGCAGAACGGCGGGGGCGCAGGCCGCGTCGCCGGGGCGACACCGGCCGCCTCGCCGGGCGAATCGGGCGCATCGGGCGTATCGGGCGCATCGCCGACCACGCCGCTGGAGCGGGGTGAGGCGAGCTACCAGCAGGGGGTGGCCGGCCATCCGCTGGTGGTGTTGGGCCACCAGCCGCCCGAGCTCGGTGGCTACGAGGACAACCCGTGGGCCGATGCGATCCGTCGCCGGCTGCGAGACATCATCGCGGCCAAGGCCGAGCTGTCCGAGGACCTGGTGGTCGTCAGCGGGTTGCGGCTGGGTGCCGAGCAACTCGGGGCCGAGGCGGCCGTCGAGGCCGGGGTGCCGTTGGTGGTGGTGCTGCCCTACCCGGACCCCGACGCCCGCTGGCCGGCCGAGCGGCGGGCGCGGTTCGCCGGGTTGTGTGCGGTGGCGACGACGGTGCTGACCCTGCAGCGCAAGGCGCCGGAGACCACCGCGAAGGCCGCGGCGGCGATGACCCGGCGCGACGCCTGGCTGGCGCGGCACAGCGCGGAGGCGATCCTGGTGTGGGACGGTGAGGACCAGCGGCTGGCGAGGCTGCACCGCTCGCTCGTCGATCACCTGGGCGATGATGTGTGGGTGCTCGACCCCCGGGAGGTCCGATGAACACCGGTGAGCAGAACGTCGTCGAACGCACCGTTGCCGAACGGCTCGACGCCGAGCTGGCCCAGCTGGGGCTGAGCGTGGACGACGAGGTGCGAGCCGCGTGGGTGGCCGCGGTGGAGCGGGTCAGCGGCGAGCTGGGTGAGGGCATCGCACCCCGCGCCATGCCGGGCGGTCCGGTGCCGGCGACCGACGCCGAGCCGTCGGTCCGCGACGCGCTCTACAACCCGGCCCGGGTCACCGACGACAGCCCGTGGGTGTGGCGGGCCGACCCGCCGTTGGATCCGACCGGCACGGGCCGGCTCGACGGGCTGCGGCTGGCGGTGAAGGACCTCATCGCGGTGGGGGGCCAGGCGGTGCGGGCCGGCAGCCGGGCCCGGCGCGAGGCGCCGGTGGAACCGGTGGACGCCGCGGTGGTCGCCGCTCTGCGCGCCGCCGGCGCGGCGGTGGTGGGCACGACCAAGTTGCACGAGTTCGCCTTCGGGGTGAGCGGCATCAACGAGTGGGACGGCACGGCGGCCAACCCGGCGGCGCCCGGGCGCGTCCCCGGCGGATCGAGCTCGGGCTCGGCCGCCGCGGTGGCGCTCGGCGCGGCGGACGTCGCCCTCGGCACCGATACCGGCGGATCGTGCCGCATCCCCGCCGCCTGCTGCTCGGTCGTCGGGTACAAGCCGTCCTACGGCGCGGTCGACACCGATGGGGTGTTCCCGCTGTCGCCCTCGCTCGACCACGTCGGCTGGCTCGCCGTCGACGTGGCCACCGCCCGCCGGGTGGCGGAGGTCCTGGGGGTGGTGCCCATGCTCGGCGAGGCCGCACCGACCGGTATGGTCCGCTCGGCGGCGGACGCGCCCAGGGTGCTCGGCGTCGCCCGCCGCGCCGTCGAGGACGCCGACGCCGACACCCGCGAGGCGTTCGCCCTGGTCGAATCGGCGCTCGCCGCCACCGGCTGGCAGCTGCTCGACGTGAGCTGGCCGGGCGGCGAGGAGACCTTCGCCACCTCAACCGCCATCATGTTCACCGAGGCGGCCTACGTGCACCGGGCCTCGTTGCCGCAGGATCCCGAGGCGTACGGCGCCGACGTGCGGGCCCGCTTGGTGCAGGGACGCCTGTACGACCTGCCCACCTACCTGCGGGCCCGGGAGCGCCGGGACCGGCTGCGGGCCCGTTGCCTGCAGACGCTGTCACGGGTCACCGCGGTGGTCGGGCCGACCCTGGCCGTCGTGCCGCCGCCGGTTGCCGCCGCCGCCGATGCGGCGGTCGCCGCCCGGCTGGTGGCCAACACCAGGCTGGCCAACCTCACCGGCCTGCCCGCCATCAGCGTGCCGGTACCGGGCCGGACCCTCCCGGTCGGCATCCAGATCGAGACCGTCGCCGACGAGACCGCGTTCATCGTCGCCGCCGCGCTCGAGGCGGCCCTGCGCCGCGCCACCCAGGGCTAGCTTGGACCGCGTCGAACGAGCTCGAGCGGGGGTTGCCATGCCGATCGGTACGGACACCGGGGGCACGTTCACCGATCTGGTGACGGCCGACGGTGCGGTGGTCAAGGTGTCCTCCGACCGGCAGGACCCCGCCGAGGCCGTACGCCGGGCGCTGCTGGCCGCCGCCATGGCCGACGACGGCTCGCTCGACCTGCTGGCCCACGGCACCACGGTGGCGACCAACGCCCTGCTCGAGCGGCGCGGCGCGGCCGTGGCACTGGTGACCAACGCCGGCTGCGAGGACGTGGTGGAGATCGCCCGCCAGGATCGTCCGTCGCTCTACGACGCCTTCGCCGACCGGCCCCGGCCGCTGGTCGATCGCCGCTGGCGCCACGGGGTCGCCGGCCGCCTCGACGCCGAGGGCGGAGAGCTCGAACCGTGCCGGCCGGAGCTGCTCGACCCGCTCGCCCCCGCGGTGCAGGCGGTGGCGGTGTGCCTGCTGCACAGCGACCTCGATGATCGCCACGAGCGCCAGGTCGCCGCCGAGCTGCAGCGCCGCGGCCATGACGTGACGATCTCGTCGGCGGTGTCGCCCGAGTTCCGGGAGTACGAGCGCACGGTCACCACGGTCATCAACGCCTACCTGCGGCCGGTGTGCCGCGGCTACCTGCGACGGCTGGAGCCGCTGGCCCGGCAGATCCGGGTGATGACCTCGGCCGGCGGACTGCTCGGCGCGGCGGAAGAGGCCGAGCTGCCGGTGCGCTTGCTGCTGTCGGGCCCCGCCGGCGGGGTGCGGGCCGCGGCCGCCGCCGCGGTGGCGGCCGGCTACCCCGACGCCGTGACCTTCGACATGGGAGGCACCAGCACCGACGTGTGCCTCATCCTGAACGGGGCGGCCGAGCCGGCCGCGTGGCGCGAGGTCGACGGGCTGCCGGTGCGGGTGCCGTCGCTGGACGTGCACACCATCGGGGCGGGTGGCGGCTCGATCGCCGCGGTGGACACCGGCGGGGCGCTGCAGGTCGGCCCGCGCAGCGCCGGCGCCCAGCCCGGTCCGGCCTGCTACGGCCGCGGCGGCACCGATGCGACGGTGACCGACGCCAACCTGGTGCTCGGCCGGATCCCGGCGACGGCGACCTTCGGCGATCTCGGCCGCCTCGACGTGCAGGCCGCCCGCGCTGCGCTGCAGCGGGGCGGGGTCGACGCCGCCGACGTGGTGGCGGTGGTGAACGCCAACATGGAGCAAGCCATCCGTCAGGTGACCGTCGAGCGTGGGGTGGACCCGGCGGGCCTGGCGCTGGTCGCGTTCGGCGGGGCGGGCCCGCTGCACGCGGCGGACCTGGCGGACGCGCTCGGGATGGCCGCGGTGGTGATCCCGGCCCGCGCCGGTGTCCTCTCCGCGGTGGGCATGCTCTGCGCCCCCCAACAGCGGGATCTGGTGCGCTCGTGGCCGGAACCCGGCGAGCACGACGCGGTGGCGGGCGGCCTCGACGAGCTGGCCCGGCGCGCCGTCGAGCTGATCGGCGGCGAAGCGCCGGAGCCGGGCGAGGTCACCGTGGAGCTGGCCGTCGACGCCCGCTACCGCGGCCAGAGCCACGAGCTGACCGTACCGGTCGGTCTGGACGGGGAGGTGGTCACGCCGGCGGTCATGCGCCGTCGGTTCGACGAGCGACATCGCGCCTTCAACGGCTTCGAGCGGCCCGACGCCACCATGGAGGTCGTCGCCCTCCGCGCCCGGGCGGTGGGCAGGCCCGCGGTGCGCTTCGAGGACCTGCCGGTGCCGGCCCGCCCGACGGTGGTCGGGCCCGCCGTGCTGGACGATCCGGACTGCACGGTATGGATACCGGACGGTTGGGTGGGCGAGCCCGCCGGCGGCGGTGCGCTGGTGTTGCGTCGTACGGGAGGCGGGCGCTGATGGCGTCCGATCGGTTGGCGCCCGCCCAGCTGCAGATCCTCATCGCCCGCCTCGGCGGGGTGGCCCGCGAGATGTCCGCCGTGCTCCGCCGGGCGTCCTACAGCCCCAACATCAAGGAGCGGGCCGACTACTCGTGCGCGCTGTTCACCCCGGCGGGCGAGCTGCTGGTGCAGGCGGAGAACATCCCGGTGCACCTCGGCTCGATGCCCGCGTCGGTGGCCGCGGTGCTCGAGCGCTTCGCGGGCCGGCTGCACCCCGGTGACCAGGTCGCCGTCAACGACCCGTTCTGCGGTGGGACCCACCTCAACGACATCACCGTCGTGGCACCCTGCTTCGCGGCGGACGGCACGCTGGTCGGGTGGGTCGCCAACCGGGCCCACCATGCCGACATCGGCGGTGCCGCCCCCGGGTCCATGCCGGCCGACGCCACCGAGATCTTCCAGGAGGGCCTGCGCCTGCCGCCGGTGCTGGTGGACGAAGGGGTGCGGGCCATCATGCTGGCCAACACCCGCACTCCGCTCGAGCGGGCGGGTGACCTCGACGCCCAGCTCGGCGCCAACCGGGTCGGAGCGCAGCGGCTGGCGCAGCTGGCGGGGGCCCCAATGGGCGAGGTGGTGGATTACGGCGAGCGGCGCATGCGGGCCGCGCTGCGGGCGGTGGGCGACGGGTCCTGGACCTTCGTCGACCAACTCGACAGCGCCGGGTCCGGCGTCGCCCGGCCGATCCCGTTGCGGGTTCGGGTGACGATCAGCGGCGACGAGGTGGCGGTGGACTTCACCGGGTCGGCGCCGCAGACCGCCGGCAACGTCAACGCGGTGGCGGCGGTGACCGTGTCGGCGGTGGCGTTCGCCCTGCGCAGCGCGCTCGACCCGACCATCCCCGCCAACGGCGGGGCGATGCGTCCGGTGCACATCACCATCCCACCCCGTTCGGTGCTCGCCGCCGAGGCCCCCGCCGCCGTCGCCGCCGGCAACGTCGAGGTGAGCCAGCGGGTGGCGGACCTGTGCCTCGGGGCGCTGGCCCAGGCCTGCCCGCAACGGGTCGGTGCCGCCTCCCAGGGCACGATGAACAACCTGCTGATCGGTGGCGACGGGTGGGTGTACTACGAGACGGTGGCCGGCGGGCAGGGCGGCCGTCCCGACCGGCCGGGCATGAGCGGCGTGCACACCGCCATGACCAACACCAGGAACACCCCGATCGAGGCGCTGGAACGTTCGTTCCCGCTGCGGGTGCTGCGCCAGCGCCTGCGGCGCGGCAGCGGCGGCGACGGTTCGGCCCCGGGCGGCGAGGGGATCGAACGGGACCTGCAGGTCCTGGCGGATGCGACGGTGTCGCTCATCACCGAGCGCCGGCTGTCCCGTCCGTGGGGTCTGACCGGGGGCGCGCCGGGAGCGGTGGGGGAGAACTGGCTGCTGCCCGGGGGCGACGAGGCCAGGGCCGAGCGCCTACCGGACAAGTGCACGATCCGCCTGCGGGCGGGCGACGTGCTGCGGATGCTGACCCCAGGCGGGGGCGGGTGGGGGTCGCCGCGGACGTGAGCGCGCCCTCGGGGTGACGTGCCCGCCTCGCCGGTCAGCGGCGGTCGCGGGACTGGCCGAGGTGCTCGCGGTAGCCGGCGAGGGCGATGTCCACGTGGCCCTCCTCGGGCGCGTAGAGCAGGCCCTTCTTCAGCAGCGACTGGCGGATACCGGTCAGCGTCGAGCTCTCGTCGCTGAAGCGCGTCGAATCCCCCAGCGCCTTCGCCACCAGACCGATTGGTATGGCGGTGCCGGCGAGCAGGGCGACGGACTCGAGGTAGCGACGCTCGCCGGGTAAGAGGGCGGCGGTGATCTGTTCGAAGTAGTCGTGCGCCTCGAGCGCCCAGTTCTCGGGCGACTCGGCCAGCAGGGCCTTGATGACCGACGGCCAGCCGCCGCTCGATTCGCGGAGACGGCGCAGGGCGGCCTCGTCGAAGCCCGGCCACGGTTCGGTGGCGAGATCCGCCAGCGTCAACGGCCCGAGCCGGTGGTGTACCGGATCGCCGGGCACGACCGCCCCGGGGAGCCGGGCGGCGACCACCAGCAGCGGCATGCTGCGACGGGCGGGGCCGAACAGCTGCCCGAGGGCGGCGCCGCCCGAGCCGCCCCAACGGTCGGCGTCGTCGACGGTGACGAGGGCGGTGGTGCGGCACTCGTCGGCTGCGTCACCGATGAGTCGGGCGAAGGCCCGGCAGGCGGCGACGAGCTCGCCGGGCGGGGCGCCGAGGGCCTCCTGGAGCGCCCGTACGGCCAGCGCGCCGGGCCGCAGCCGCCCGAGCTCGCCGGCCAGGTCTGCGGCGGCGTCCCACAGCGCGTCGACGCCGTCGTCCTGCACGCGCACCGCGGCGGTGAGCCACCGGCGGCCGCGGGCCTGCTCCGCCGCCCACCACAGCAGGATGCTGCGGCCGGACTCGCGCAGTCCCTCGATGAGGATCCCCTCGGTGGATCGGCCGGCACCGAGCCCGTCGAGCGCGCCCAGGATCGACGCTCGCACCTCGGTGCGGCCGAGCAGCGTGTCGAACGGCGGGTCCTCGGTCTGCCCGCGGTGTTCGTTGCTCGACATGGGCGCTCAGCCTACTGATCGCGGCCGGTCGCCCACGCGTTCACGCAGCCACCGTTCAGGGGCGGGTCACCAGCTCCGAGAGGCGCTCGAGCGTGCGCTCCATGTTGGGCACGTGCTTGGCCGGATACTTCATCAGCTCGATGAACGGCGGGAACTTGGATGTGGACCAATCGAAGGTCTCCGTCACCCTGGTGCGGGCGCCGCCGTCGAGCGGTTCGAGCTCGTAGCGCCAACGGTGGCCGCCGAAGTGGGCCCAGGCGAGCAGGCGGTTCGCCTCGTACTCCACCACCTTGCTGGCGATCCGGTAGGGGATACCCATCCGCATGTTCATGCCGAAGCGGTCGCCCAGCTTGACGTGTTGCTCGGGTTGGCGGGAGCCCTTGACGGTGCCGGAGCCGTCGAACGACGCGTGCTTGGAAGGATCGTCGATGATGGCGAAGATCACCTCGGGGGCGGCCTCGATGACACGGGACACGGAGACGCTGCGGTGGTTGGCCATCGGTACGCCCTTTCTGCTGGCTGGTGCGGGGTGCGAGCGAGGTGGTCCGCGCTCAGGCTGCGGCGGGCGGGGCCGGTGCGGTGGGGTCGTCGTTCCGGACCACGGCCTGCAGGGCCGACGCGAGGTCGGCGTGGCGAAAACGGTAGCCGCTGTCGGTCAGGGCGGCGGGCACGACACGGGCCGAGGTGAACAGCAGGGCGTCGGCCAGTTCGGGGCCGAGCAGCAGCTTCGGTCCGAAGCCGGGCACCGGCAGCAGGGTGGGACGCCGCAACGCCCGTCCGAGCTGCCTGGTGAACTCGGCGTTGGTCACCGGCGCGGGGCCGGTCAGGTTCACGCCGCCGTGCACCGGGGCTTCGAGGAGGAACTGGATGGCGGCGACCTCGTCGGCGAGGGAGATCCAGCTCCAGTAGTCACGCCCGGAGCCCATCCGGCCGCCCAGGCCGAACCTGAACAGCGGCAGCATCTTGCCCATCGCGCCCCCCTGGGCCGACAGCACCAGCCCGGTGCGCAGGTGGGCGACGCGGATGCCGGCCTGCTCCGCCGCGGCGGTGGCGGCCTCCCACTCGAGGCACAGCTCGGGCAGGAACCCCTCGCCGGGTCCGGACTGTTCGGTGAGCACCTGGTCGCCGCGCTCGCCGTAGTAGCCGATGGCCGACCCGGACAGCAGCACCTTGGGCGGCGAGTCGAGGCGGGCCAGGGTTTCGGCCAGCAGCGCGGTCGGCTTGGTGCGGCTGTCGAGGAGCTCGCGCTTGCGTTCGGCGTTCCAGCGCTTGTCGCCGATGCCGGCGCCGGCGAGGTTGACCGCAGCGTCCACGCCGGCGAGGGCGGCTGCGTCGAGGGTTCCGGCGGCGGGATCCCAGCGGATCTCGTCGGCCGCCTGCACCGGTCGGCGCACGAGGCGGGACACCCGGTGGCCGGCCCGTCCGAGGGCCGCGGTCAGTGCGGTGCCGATGAGTCCACTGGAGCCGGCGATGACGACGTGCATGATCCCTCCTGGTTCGAGCGAGGTTCCTATGCTGACCGGGACTGGATCCCTATGCGGGTTCGAAAGGACTGATCAGCGTGCCGCCCGAGATCGATGAGCGCACGGCGAGCTTCGCCGGCCGCGGCGGCCTGTCGCTGTTCTATCGCCGCTGGGTGCCGGCCGGTCCGCCGGTGGGTCGGGTGCTGATCGCCCACGGGCTGGGGGAGCACAGCGGGCGGTATGCGCACGTGGGGCGCCGCTTCGCCTCGTGCGGGTACAGCGTGTGGGCGCTCGATCACCGTGGTCACGGCCGCTCCGAGGGGCCTCGGGTGCTGGTCGACTCGTTCGACACGTTCGAGGCGGATCTCGAGACGTTCCGGCTTCTGGCGGAGACGGAGGAGCCGGGGCTGCCGTCGGTGCTGCTCGGCCACTCGATGGGCGGGGCGATCGCGCTGGGTCACGCCATCGACTACCCGGACCGCTTCCTCGCGTTGGTGCTGAGCGGCCCCGCGGTGCAGCCCGGGCGCGGGGTGCCCCGGGCCACGGTGATCGCCGGGCGGCTGCTGGCGAGGCTGCTGCCGAAGGCGGGCGTGCTGGCGTTGGATCCGGCTGCGGTGAGCAGCGATCCGGCGGTGGTGGCGGCGTACCGGGACGATCCGCTGGTGCACCACGGCAAGGTGACGGCGGGCCTCGCCGCGGCCTTGCTGGCGCGGGCCGAACGCTTCCCGACGGAGGTGGCCGGGCTGCGGCTGCCGGTGCTGATCGTCCACGGCGGCGCCGACCAGTTGGTGCCGGTGGAGGGCAGCCGGGAGCTGGTGGCCCGGTTCGGGTCCGACGACGTGACGTTGGTGGTGGAGGACGCGATGTTCCACGAGGTGCTCAACGAGCCGGACCGGGAGCGGGTGCTGGGCTCGATCCTGTCGTGGGTGGATGCCCGCTGCGGGGTGTCGGGAGGTGGCCGGTGAGCACCCGGATGCTGCTGCTGCTGTCGTTGTTGTGCGGGTTGGCGATCCTGGCCGCCTTCGCCCTGCAGCTCGTCATCGCTCGCTGACCCCTACCTCGAATCCGCCCCGCCACAGAACGTCATGATGCGCTCACATTGAGCGCTCACTACCCCTCCTGACCAGGACCTTTCCAGGACCGCTCAGAGCGAATCGACGTCGATTCGCCGTGACGGGTCCCGGTTCGACCTGCGGGATTCGCCGAAAAAGTCGCGGTCGGCGGGGTTGCGGACACTATCGGTGAACTTGACGCGACGGCGGATAGGTTCGCCCGCCTGCCCCGCGAGGGCGCGGCCTACCGATCAGGCCTCGGTAGCATGACGCCGCGTCGCGATCGGAAGTGGTGAGTCATGGCCGACCAGGTGAGCAAACATCAAGTCGTCATCGTGGGCGGCGGGCCGGGTGGCTACGCCGCCGCGCTGTACGGCGCGTCCGCCGGGCTCGACATCGCCCTGATCGAGAAGGCGAAGGTCGGCGGCACGTGCCTCCACGTCGGCTGCATCCCGGCCAAGGAGCTGCTCGAGACCGCGTCGGTGTTCCGGCACATCCGCCATGCAGCCGAGTTCGGGGTCACCGCCGGCGAGCCGAGCCTCGACTGGTCCGTGACCATGGCCCGCAAGCAGCGGATCATCGACCAGCTGGCCGGCGGCCTCGGGACGCTCCTGAAGAAGCGCAAGGTCACCGTCTACCAGGGCACCGGTCGGCTCGCAGCCGACCACACGGTGACCGTCACCGGAGACGACGGCACCAGCACAACGCTCAGCGGCGACCATGTCATCCTCGCCGCCGGTTCGGTGCCTCGCACCATCCCCGGCTTCGACATCGACGGCCGCCTGGTCGTCACCAGCGATGAACTGCTCTCCATCGATCGGCTGCCGGCCTCCGCCATCGTCATCGGCGGCGGGGCCATCGGCTGCGAGTTCGCCTCGATGATGGCCGACCTCGGCACCGAGGTCACGATCCTCGAGGCGATGCCGAAGATCCTGCCCGGTTGCGACAAGGACGTGGCGGACGTGGTGGTGCGCTCGTTCAAGAAGCGCGGCATCACCATCCGCACCGGCGTCCCGGTCGCCGGCCACAGCCCCGACCCGTCCGGCGCTACCACCACGGTGTCCTTCGGTGAGGGCGAGTCGCTGCAGGTCGAGCTCGTTGTGGTGTCCGTCGGCCGTCGGCCGTTCCCCGACCTGCTCGGTCTCGACGGCAGCGGTGTCGACGTGGACCAGCGCGGCTTCGTCCAGGTGGACGAGCTGTGCCGCACCACGGCCGGGGGCATCTACGCGCTCGGGGATCTGATCGCCACCCCGCAGCTGGCGCACATCGCGTTCGTGGAGGGCATGACCGTCATCAAGGACATCCTCGGCGAGTCCCCCCTGCCGATCGACTACGAGAAGATCCCGTGGGCCATCTACTGCCACCCGGAGGTCGCCTTCGCCGGCTACTCGGAGGAGCAGGCGGTGGCCAAGGGGTACGACGTGGTGACCTCCAAGCACCGCCACAACGGCAACGGTCGGGCGATGATCATCGGGGAGACCGAGGGCCTGGTGAAGGTCATCGCCGAAAAGCGCCCTGACGGTACCGGCGGCCGCATCCTCGGGGTGCACATGGTCGGACCGTGGGCCACCGAACAGCTCGGCCAGGGGTACCTCGCCGTGAACTGGGAAGCCACCGCCGACGAGGTGGCGCACTTCATCCAGCCACATCCGACCATCAGCGAGCTCTTCGGTGAGTCGATGTTGTCGCTGACAGGACGCTCGCTGCACTGAGCTCCCGCCCTCTGCCCCTCGAAAAACGAAAGTAGCCAGCAGCAATGGCCGAGATCGTGATGCCCCAGTTGGGCGAGACCGTGACCGAAGGCACCATCACCAAGTGGTTCAAGCAGATCGGTGACGCCGTCGCCCAGGACGAGGTCCTCTTCGAGGTGTCCACGGACAAGGTCGACTCCGAGGTGCCCTCGACCGCGGCCGGCGTGCTGACCGAGATCCGGGTCCCCGAGGGGGAGACGGTGGATGTCGGCACCATCCTCGCCGTGATCGGGGTCGCCGGTGACGCGCCGGCCGCCAGCGCGCCGGCGGCCGCGGCGCCCCCCTCCGCCGAGCCGGCTGCAGCGCCCGCGCCCGCGCCGGCGGCCGAGGTCGCCGCCGCGCCGGTTCCGGTCGCCGCGGCTGCGCCGGCCCCGCCGCCGCCTCCCGCCCCGGCCCCGGCGGCCGCCCCGCCCGTCGAAGCTGCGCCTGCTCCAGTCGCCGCCGGGAACGGCACCGAGGATGACGGGGTGGACGGCGGGGACGGCCGGCTGCTCTCGCCCATCGTGCGCCGTCTCGCCGCCGAGCACGGCCTCGACCTCGACCAGGTCACCGGTAGCGGGGTGGGCGGACGGATCACCCGGAGCGACGTGCAGCGCGCCATCGAAGCCGGTGCCGGTGCCGCGCCCGCTCCCACTCCCGCTCCCGCCGGCGGTGCCGCCCCCGCTGCCCCGGCGGCGGCCCCGGTCGCCCCCACCCCGGTCGCCCCGGTCGCCCCTGCCGCTCCGGCGGCTGCGCCCGCCCCGGCGGCGCCCCGGCAGGCGCCTGCGATCGTCGCCTCCCGTGGGGACCAGCGGGTCCCGCTGAACCGCATCCGCAAGCTGACCGGCGACCACATGGTCATGTCGAAGGCGACGTCGGCCCACACGCTCACCGTGATGGAGGTCGACTTCGAAGGCGTGGACCGGGTTCGCCGCGCCATCCGCGACCAGTGGAAGGCCACCGAGGGCTTCAGCCTCACCTACCTGCCCTTCATCTCCCGGGCCACCAGCGACGCCATCGCCGAGTACCCGCTGATGAACGCCTCCGTGGGCGAGGGCGAGATGATCGTGCACGGCGAGGTCAACCTCGGCATCGCCGTCGATCTCGCCTTCGAGGGCCTCGTCGCCCCCGTCGTGCGCCAAGCCGACGGCAAGCGCCTCCGCGCCATCGCCCGGGAGATCCACGACCTGGCCAACCGGGCCCGATCCCGCCAGCTGCGCCCCGACGACATCACCGGCGGCACGTTCACCCTCACCAACCCCGGCCAGTACGGGACGATGATGCAGTTCCCCATCATCAACCAGCCCCAGGTGGCGATCCTGTCCACCGACGGGGTGCGCCGCAAGCCGTGGGTGGTCACCGACGCCCACGGCAACGAGTCCATCGCCATCCGGCCGATCGGGCTGCTCGGGCTGGCCTGGGACCACCGCGCCTTCGACGGCGCCTACGCCGCCGCGTTCCTGAACCGGCTGCGCGACATCCTCGAGACCCGGGACTGGGCCGCCGAGGTCGTGTGATGCTGCACCTGCGGTGGCTCGGGCGGGTCCGCTACCGCGACGCGCTCGCCCTGCAGGAGGCGCTGCACCGGCGTCCGGGCACCGATCACCTGCTGCTGCTGGAGCACGAACCGGTGTACACGCTCGGTGTGCGCGCCGACCCCGCCCACCTGCTGCGCCCGCCGGCCGACGTCGGCGCCGAGCTGGTGACCGTCCGGCGCGGCGGCGACGTCACCTTCCACGGGCCCGGTCAGCTGGTGGGCTACCCGATCCTCGACGTGGCGGGCAAGCGGGGCGGCGGGATGGCCGATACCGCGGTGTACGTCGCCGGTGTGGCCCAGCTGCTCATCGACGCGCTGGCCGATCTCGGCCTGCCGGGCTGCACGTACGACCCCGCGTACCCGGGGGTATGGGCGCCGCCCCGATCCGACGGGCCGGTCGACGCGGTGGCGCGCAAGCTGGCCGCCATCGGGGTCAGGCTGTCCCGGGGTCGGTCGATGCACGGGTTCGCCCTGAACGTGACCGACGAGCCGCTGCCGTTCTTTGCCCACATCGTCCCGTGTGGGCTCACCGACCGCACGGTGACCTCGCTGGCCCGCGAGGGTGTCGAGGTGTCGATGCGCGAGGTCGTCGACGCCGTCGCCCGTCGAGCAGCCGAACGTTGGGGTGGCGCGGACGCCACGCTCGACCGCGCCGACGTGGTGTGGCGCCCGAAGGCCGACGGGTCCGATCTGACCCCGTTCAGCCGTGGCGAAGGCGCCGGCACACCGGTTCGCCTCGTCGGACGGCTGGCCGCCGCCGGGGTGACCGACGGCCTCGCCGTCACCGAGCGCAAGCCGGCGTGGTTGCGGCCCAAGGTCCGCCATGTCGGCGAGGTGCTCGAGGTCCGCAAGCTGCTGCGCGGCCTCGACCTGGTCACGGTGTGCGAGGAAGCGGGCTGCCCGAACCTGTCGGAGTGCTGGGCCGACGGCACCGCCACGTTCATGATCAACGGCGAGCAGTGCACCCGAGCCTGCGGGTTCTGTCTGGTCGACACCTCCAAGCCGCGACCGCTCGATCCCGACGAGCCCCGTCGGGTGGGCGACGCCGTCGCCCGCCTCGGGCTGCGGTTCGCGGTGGTGACCTCGGTGGCCCGCGACGACCTGCCCGACGGTGGCGCCGCCGCCTTCGCCGAGACCATCCGGGCCGTGCGCGCCGCCGTGCCGGGCTGTTCGGTCGAGGTGCTCATCCCGGACTGCAAGGGCGATCCGGAAGCGCTCGCTACCATCTTCGACGCCCGCCCCGACGTGCTGAACCACAACATCGAGACAGTCGCCCGCCTGCAGCGCGCCGCCCGGCCGTCCGCCTCCTACGCCCGGTCGCTCGGCGTGCTCGGGGCGGCGAAGGGCGCCGGGCTCGTCACCAAGAGCTCGATCATCGTCGGCATGGGCGAGACCGATGACGAAGTGGTCCAGACCCTGCGGGACCTGGCCGCCATCGGGGTCGACATCGTCACCGTCGGCCAGTACCTGCGGCCCACGTCGCACCACCTACCGGTCGCCCGCTGGGTCGAGCCGGCCGCGTTCGAACGGTTCAAGGAGGCCGGCGAGACGATGGGCATCGCCCACGTCGAGGCGTCGCCCTTGACCCGGTCCTCCTACCACGCCCGTCAGGCATCGGCCGCCGCCGGCGCGGCGGGAACCGCAGCGTCGGGCGCCCTGCCCGCAGGGGCCGCAGCGGCCGCCGTGCCCGTCGCCGCCCCGGGCCGCCGATCGGGCTAGCTGCGGGCCGCGGCCCAGGCCTTCGCCGGTTCGGTGCCGTAGCGCCCGAGGTAGGCGACGCACGCCTCCCGATCCTCCCCGGCGAGCCGGCCGGTCTGCTCGAGGTGGGTCAGCGCATCGGTCATGGTGACCGCGGCGTACACCGCGATCCCCGTCTCCGCGGTGAACAACCCGGCTGCGTCGTTGCCGGCGTCGTCGGCCTCCTGGCGGTCGACCGCGATGACCAGCGCCGGGAAGCGCACGTCGGGCACCAGGCGTCGCAACAGCTGCACGGCCTCGAACTTGGTGGCGCCGGTGGTGAGCACGTCATCGACCAGGAGCAGCCGCTCACCCGGTTCCGGGCGGTGACCGACGAGCAGCGCCTTGGCGTCGTCCCCACCGGCCGCCTCCTCGCCGTGCTCCTTGCGCTCCTTGCGATCGAACAGGTACGGCACCCGCAGGCCGTGGCGATCGAGGGCGATCGCCGTCGCCACCGCCAACGGCACCCCCTTGTAGGCCGGGCCGAACACCGCATCGAACCCGTCGGGACCGCAGGCGTCGAGGGCGCGGGCGGCGTACGCCTCGCCCAACTCGGCGAGGCCGTGACCGTCCTCGACCAGGCCGGTGTTGACGAAGGTGGGCGACTGTCGCCCGCTCTTCAAGGTGAACGAACCGAGGCGGAACGCTCCCGCCTCGACCAGAAAATCGACGAACCGACGCTGCCACTGCTCCATGCGAGCTGGGAGCCTACGCGGCTCTAGCCTGTGGCCCATGTACGCACAGCGTCTGGACCGGGTCCGTGCCGCCATGAACGAGCAAGGCGTGGACGTGTTGCTGGTGTCGGTGGGCGCCGATCTGCCCTACCTCATCGGCTACGAAGCGATGCCGCTCCCCCGGCTCACCATGCTGGTGGTGCCGCGAGACGCCGAGGCGACGCTGGTCATCCCCCGGTTGGAGGTGGCCCGGGTGATCGAGCGGCCCGACTGCTTCTCCATCCGTGGATGGGAGGAGACCGAGGACCCGATCGCGGTCGTCGCCGATCTCTGCGGCCGGCCCGGCGTGGCCTCCATCGGGGACCAGACGTGGGCCCGCCACCTCGTCGACCTGATGGGCTTCCTGCCGAGCGTGCAGTGGCGGCGCTCGGTGGAGCTGGTCGGGCCGCTGCGGGCCAAGAAGGATGCGGCGGAGATCGCCGCCCTGCAGGCGGCCGCCGCCGCGGCCGATCGGGTGGCGGTGCAGCTGCAAGGTGGGGAGATCCCCCTCATCGGGCGCACCGAGTCCGAGGTGTCCGACGAGCTCAGCCGCCGGCTGCTGGCCGAGGGGCACTCGCACGTGAACTTCGCCATCGTCGCCGCCGGCGAGAACGCCGCCTCCCCGCACCACCACGCCTCGGAGCGGGTCATCAGGGCCGGCGAGGTCGTGCTGTGCGACTTCGGCGGCACGTACTCGGTCGCGGAGGGCGAACCGGGCTACTGCTCGGACATGACCCGGATGCTCTACACCGGCGAGCCGCCCGCCGCCTTCCGGGAGCTCTACGACGTGCTGTTCGAGGCCCAGGCCACCGGTGTGGCCGCGGCCACCATCGGCACCGCGGCCCAGGATGTGGATCGCGCCACCCGCAAGGTGATCGTCGACGCCGGGTACGGCGAGCAGTTCATCCACCGCACCGGGCACGGCATCGGGCTGTTCGAGCACGAGGACCCCTACATCGTGGAGGGCAACGCGGTGGTGCTGGAGGCCGGGCACGCGTTCTCCATCGAACCTGGCATCTACGTCGAGGGTCGGTGGGGGGCGCGGCTGGAGGACATCGTGGTGGCGACCGAGGACGGACCGCTGGCGCTGAACAAGGCTGATCACAACCTCGTGATCGTCGAGCGCTGAGCGCGCTCGTTCGATGATCCGTCTCGACGCGGCGTCGGTGTTGCTCCAGTGGGCGACCGGGGGCCTGTTCTTCCTGTGGATCACGACGCGGCGGCGCGAGGTCGGCCTCGGCGACGGCTGGATGATGCGGGCGACATTCGGGCTGATGGCGCTCGGCGCGTTCGGGGTGTCGGCCCTCACCGGGCGATCGTGGGGCCGTGACCTGGGGTCGCTGGGCGTCTTCGCAGCTGCGATGGTGGCGCTCGGTGTCTCGGTGGCGCGGCGCCGGGCGGGCGTCGCCGGCCAGCGGGCGCGGGTCGAACGCAGCAGCGCCAGGGTGGCGGCGATGACCGGCATCGACCGCGACGTGCAGGTCTTCGACAAGAGCGCGGCGGAGTTCCCGCCCGCGATGGATCTGGTCGCTCCGATCGTGGGTGCGTTCGGGTTGGTGTTCGCCGGGTTCGAAGCCGGTGGGCCGTGGGCGACCGCGGTGTTGCGGCTGCTGTCGGGGGCGCTGTTCCTCGGCGCGGTCACCGACGCGATGCTGCTCGGGCACTGGTACCTGGTGCAGCCGGGTCTGGCCCGGGCGCCGCTGCGGGAGCTGGTCCGGTGGTGCGGCTACACGTGGCCGGTCGTGCTGGTGGTGCTGCTGCTGCCGACGGGGATGATCTCGGTGCTCTCGGGTTCGATCGACGACGGGTACGCAGGGCTGCTCGGCTGGTTCTGGGTGGCATGCACGGTGGCCACCATCGTGCTCGTCCTCGTGACCTGGGCGGCGCTGAAGGAACGGCAGTACTCGGCGGTGATGGCCGCCACGGGATTGCTCTACTTGGCCATCCTCACCGCCTTCGGGATGGACCTGGTGGCCCGAGCGGTCCTGAGCTGATCGAACCGATAGCGTTCGGGTACACATCGTCGGGGATTGGTCGGGGAGGACGTGGATGGCTCGAGCGATCTGGAGCGGCGCGATCAGCTTCGGGCTGGTCAGCATCCCCGTGAAGCTGTTCAACGCGGTGAGCCGCAAGTCGGTCTCGTTCAACCAGCTCGATGGGCGGTCCGGTTCTCGCGTCCGCCAGAAGTTGGTGTCTGCCGCCGATGGTGAAGAGGTGAGCCGCGACCAGATCCTCAAGGGCTATGCCATCGGGCCGGACCAGTACGTCACGGTGAGCGAAGACGAGTTGGCCTCGATCATGCCGGTGGCGCAACGGACCATCGATCTGGAGGAGTTCGTGGACCTGGGCGACATCGACCCGGTCTTCTACGACTCGTCCTACTACCTGGTGCCGGACAAGGCGGCGGTGAAGCCGTACGCGCTGCTGGT
>JADLEF010000118.1 GCA_020846295.1 Acidimicrobiales bacterium | reverse complement strand
GGCGACGGGTCGGGGCGACGGGTCGGCGCGGCGCCCGCCTCAGCGCAGCTGTCGCTCCAGCTGGGCCATCGTCCGGTAGCAGGGCAGCACCTGGGCGACCGAGGCGTTGGGCTCGCGGCCCTCCGCGATGGCGGCGAGGAACTCGCGGTCCTGCAGCTCGATGCCGTTCATCGACACGTCCACCGAGGACACGTCGATGGGCTGCTCGCGGCCGTCGACGAGGTCGTCGTAGCGGGCGATGTAGGTGCCGTTGTCGCAGATGTACCGGAAGAACGTACCGAGCGGTCCGTCGTTGTTGAAGCTGAGGGTCAGCGTGCACAGCGCCCCGCTCGACGCCTTCAGTTGGATCGACATGTCCATCGCGATGCCGAGCTCGGGGTGGTCGGGCCCCGCCATGGCGTTGGCCGCGATGATCTCGGCACCGGTCTGGTGGGTGAACAGGTCGATGGTGTGCGCCGCGTGGTGCCACAGCAGATGGTCGGTCCAGGTGCGGGGCTGGCCCAGCGCGTTGCTGTTGGTACGCCGGAAGAAGAACGTCTGCACGTCGAGGTGCTGGATGGACAGGTCTCCGGCGGCGATGCGACGGTGCAGCCACTGGTGGCTGGGGTTGAAGCGGCGGGTGTGGCCGCACATGGCGACGAGCCCGGTCTCGGCCTGCAGGGCGACCAGCGCCTCGGCGTCGGCCAGGTTGTCGGCCATGGGGATCTCGACCTCGACGTGCTTGCCGGCGCGCAGGCAGGTCATGGCCTGCTCGGCGTGCATCGGCGTGGGCGTGGCCAGGATGACGGCGTCGACGTCGTCGCGGGCGACCACCGCGCCGAGGTCGGTCTCCACCGAGGCGATGCCGAACCGCTCGACCAACGGGGCGACATCGTCCTCGGGCCGGCTGGCCAGCACGGTGACGCGGGCGTGGTCGATGGCGGCGAGGGATTCGAGGTGCTTGACCCCGAAGGCACCCGCGCCGACCACCGCCACCCTGATCTGCTCGCTCATCGGGGCGATCCCTCCTGTGTGTCGCGTCCCTCGGACCCGCCGTCCGGTTCCTCGAAGATGATGTGACCCAGCGCCGTGTTCGAGGCGGGCACGTGGTAGAAGCGGCGCACCTCCCGCGCCTCGGCGGACAGGGCGCCTCGCATCACGTGCCACATGACGAGCTCGATGCCCTCCGAACCGGCCTCCCGCAGGTACTCGA
The DNA here is from genome assembly GCA_020846295.1 of Acidimicrobiales bacterium. GTDB lineage: Bacteria > Actinomycetota > Acidimicrobiia > Acidimicrobiales > CAIXPF01 > CAIXPF01. The sequence goes on along the minus strand of JADLEF010000118.1, from coordinate 20,197 downwards.
TGTGGGGGGTGCGGGCGAGCGCCTCCGGGTCGGTGCTCAGCCGGTCGAGGAAGGCGGTGTCGAACGGCGTGTTGATCAGCCCGGCGCGCGGGCCCTGCAGCTGGTGGCTCATGCCGCCGGTGCCCCACACCTGCACGGTGAGGTCCTCGTCGTAGGCCTCGACCGCCCGGCGGATGGCCGCGCCCAGCTTGGAGCAGCGCAGCCCGGTGGGCGGCGGGTACTGCACGACGCTGACCGCCAGCGGGATGACGCGGCAAGGCCACGCGGCCGGCCCGCCGAACAGCAGGGTGAGCGGGACGGTCAGGCCGTGGTCGACCTGTAGCTCGTTGGCCAGGGTGAGGTCGAACTCGTCGAGGATGAGCGATTCGGCCAGGTGGGCGGCGAGCTGCGGGTGGCCGTGCACCGCCGGCACGGGGCGGGGGCCCCAGCCCTCGTCGCAGGGCTCGAAGCGCTCGGCCATGCCCAGCGCGAACGTGGGGATGAGCTCCAGCGAAAAGGCGTTGGCGTGGTCGTTGTAGACGAGCACGATCACGTCGGGGGTGTTGGCCGCCATCCAACGCTTGGACCATTCGAAGCCCTCGAAGACCGGCTTCCAGTAGGGCTCCTGCGTCTTGCCCAGGTCCCAGGCGGCGCCGACGGCGGGGATGTGGCTGACGGCGAGGCCGGCGGTGATGCGGGCCATCAGCCGCGCTCCCCCGTGAACCGGTTGCCCTCGGGCGAGCGGCCGCCGGCGGCCATCATGGCGGCGTAGTCCTCCTGGGTCATCCCGGTCATGGACGCCGCCATGTACTGGAAGGAGAGGCCGTCGGTGGCGCCGATCTTGGCCAGGAAGTAGATGTTGCCGCCCAGCTGCATGCAGCGGTTGAGATCCCGCTCCAGCACCGCCTGCTTCTGGTCCTCGGTCAGCGGCCATTCGTCGAGGTATGCCCGCTCGTCGGCCTTGAACCGCTCGCGGTTGGGGGCCTGCATGAGCGACATGCAGAACTGGTTGAGGTGGTAGCCCTTGCGGGCCTGTTCGGCGTCGAACACGATCGTGCCCGGGATGTCGGCGTACGGCTTGGTACGGGGCGGGCGGGCGTCGGCCATCAGTCGCTCCAGTAGAGGCGGGTGGGGTTGTCCACGAGCAGCGCGCGCTGCAGCTCGGCGGTGGGCGCGATGTGCGCGATGTGATCCACCAGGAGGCCGTCGTCGGGCATGTGGTCCCTGAGGTTGGGGTGCGGCCAGTCGGTGCCCCACAGCACCCGGTCGGGGAACCGTTCGACCAGGAAGCGGGCAAAGGGCACCACGTCGCGGTAGGCGTTGCGCTCGCCGTCGAGGGCCGGCGGCCCGGCGACGGAGAGGCGCTCGGGGCAGGACACCTTGGCCCACACCGTCGGGTGCTGCTCCATGAAGCGCACGAAGCGGCCGAACTCGGGCCCGTCGAGCGGCCGGGTCACGTCGGGCCGGCCCATGTGGTCCACCACCACGTCGGTGGGCAGCGACGTGAAGAACGGCTCGAGCTCCTCGAGGTCGGGCGCCTCGAAGTAGACGACCACGTGCCAGCCCAGCGGGGCGATGCGGGCGGCGATGGCCTCGAGCCCCTCGCGGGGCGTGAAGTCCACCAGGCGGCGCAGGACGTTGAACCGCACGCCGCGCACGCCGGCCGCGTGCAGCTCCGCCAGCTCGGCGTCGGTGACCGCGAGGTCGAGGCTGACCACGCCGCGGGCCCGGTCCCCGGCGGCCCGCAGGGCGTCCACCAGGGCCCGGTTGTCGGTGCCGTGGCAGGTGGCCTGCACGATGACGTTGCGGCTGATGCCGAGGCGGTCGCGCAGCGCGAACAGCCGGTCCTTGCCGGCGTCGCACGGGGTGTACTTGCGCTCCGGGGCGTAGGGGAACTCGGCCCCGGGCCCGAACACGTGGCAGTGCGCGTCGACCGTACCGGGCGGTACCCGGAAGGTGGGCACCGAGGGGTCCGGGTGGAACGGCAGCCAGCCGGGCGTCATCTCGAAGGCGGGGGCGTTCGGCTCGGTCATGTGGGTCAGCGCCCCTGGGCCCGCAGGGCGGCGTCGAGGCGTGGGTACACCCGACGGGCGTTGCCCTCGTAGACGGCGCGACGGCCGGCGTCGTCGAGGTGGGGGGTGGCCTCGACATACCGCTTGGTGTCGTCGTAGTTGAACCCGGTGGTCGGATCGATCCCTCGTACCGCACCGATCATCTCGGAGGCGAACAGCACGTTCTCGGCCGGCATGACCTCGAGCAGCAGGTTCAGGCCGGGCTGGTGGTAGACGCAGGTGTCGAAGAAGATGTTGCCCAGGATGTGCCGGTCCAGCGTGGGCTTGTGCAGCTCCTGGGCCAGGCCCCGGAAGCGTCCCCAGTGGTAGGGCACCGCGCCGCCGCCGTGGGGGATGACGAAGCGCAACGTCGGGAAGCGGGAGAACAGGTCACCGGCGATGCACTGCATGACCGCGGTGGTGTCGGCGTTGAGGTAATGGGCACCGGTGGTGTGGAACGCCGGGTTGCAGCTGGTGGACACGTGCACCATGGCCGGCACATCGATCTCGACGAGGACCTCGTAGAGGGGGAACCAGTGCTCGTCGGTCAGCGGGGGCGAGCTCCAGTGCCCGCCGGAGGGGTCGGGGTTGAGGTTGACCCCGACGAAGCCGTACTCCTCCACGCAGCGGCGCAGCTCCGGGATGCAGCCGGCCGGGTCCGCCCCGGGGGACTGGGGCAGCATGGCCGCGCCGACGAAGTGCTCGGGGAACAACCGGGCGACGCGGTGGCACAGCTCGTTGCAGATCGACGCCCAGGTGCTGCTGACCGCGACGTCGCCGAGGTGGTGGGCCATGAAGCTGGCCCGGGGCGAGAAGATGGTCAGGTCGCTGCCGCGCTCGCGCATGAGGCGAAGCTGGTTGGTCTCGATGGCCTCGCGCAGCTCGTCGTCGCTGATGCGCAGCTCCGACGCCTGGGGGGCGTCGGCGGGGTTGCCGATGGCCGCGACCTGGCGGGTGCGCCAGTCCTCGAGCGCCTTCGGCGCGGTGGTGAAGTGCCCGTGGCAGTCGATGATCATCGGTGTGGGCCCCCCGGCCGGGTCGTTGCTCGACGTCGAACGCTACCGCTGCGACCCGGGGGTGGTCAGGCGCGGGCGCGCGAGGTCGACCGGACGGACTTCGCATGAACGACATCGAGGTTCCACGTCAACGGGCTGATCCGCGCGACGACCACACCCAAGCCCGGCACCTCCGTCGACAATGCGCGCGTCGCCCGCCACGAAGTGTCGACAAATGGGGCCGTTGCATCTCGCAACTCCTCTCGAATCCGCCCGTTGGGGTTGGGGCGCCGTGTCGGGGCCCGCCCCCCGGCTGCCGGTGCCGTCAGCCCCGGGCGGCCTCCACGAAGAGCAGCGCGGCGAAGGCGAAGAAGGCGATCGCGGCGCCGATCTTGATCGCCTTGTCGGGCAGGCGGGCACCCAGGGCCCGGCCCACGACGATGGCCAGCGCGTCGGCAGCGACCATGCCGACCGTGGAGCCGAGCCAGGTGCCGAACCAGCCGTGCTTGGTGGCGAGGGTGATCGTGGCGAGCATCGTCTTGTCGCCCAGCTCGGCGAGGAAGAACACGGTGCCCACCGCCAGCAGGGCGTTGCGGTCACTGCGCTGGGAGCGCTGGCGTTCCTCCTCGCTGAGGCGGTCGCCGCGCAGGGTCCACAAGCCGAACAGCACGAAGGCGATGGCGGCCACCAACGTGATCGGTCGGGTCGGCAGCGCGGCGCCGAGCGCGGCGCCGACGAGGACGGACTCGGCGTGCACCACCGCGGTGGCGACGGTGATGCCGATCAGGACGGTGGCCGGCTTGTAGCGGGTGGCGAAGGCCAGGGCCATCAGCTGGCTCTTGTCGCCGAGCTCGGCGACGAAGATGACGGCGAAGCTCACCAGGAACGCTGCGAGCATGGATCTCCTCGGTCGGGCACCGAGGGCGAAGGGGCGCGGAACGACCTTCGACCCGGTGCGGTTGGTGCACCTTGTCGAAGGTCTCGCCCGCCTGCTGACGGCGGCGCCGACGGCAGGCCCGGCCGACCGGGCGGTCATCCCGCCAGCATGTCGATCAGCCGATTGGGGCTACTCCCCTTCGGCGCCGACTCTAGCTCCCCGCCGCCGCCACGACGCCACCGGACGGTTCGGAGGCACCGGACGGCGGGCCGGGCTCATCACTCGACGACGCCGCAGAGGATGCGGTCCCCGGCGTTGCCGGTGTTGGCGGTGGCCGTCGTGGCCTCGGGCCCGTTCGGTGAGTACTGGTTCTTCTCCGTACCGACCGGCACGTTGCCGAAGTTGTCGGGGCCGGCGTGCAGGATGACCGCCCGACCGGGCAGCGCCGCCAGGTCGATGCGGTCGGTGACGAAGCGGCTCTCCGCCACCCCGGCGGAGGTGACGAGCAGGCTCGGCATGTCACCGGAGTGGCCGGCGTGGTTCTCGCCCTCGTCCTTCCAGTGGCCGTCGGCGGAGACGAACCACTCCTTGGACGGTTTGGCCGGATCGGCGACGCAGCCCTCGCCGTTGGCCGGATCGTTGTTGGCGTGGATGTGGAAGCCATGGAAGGCATCGACGGCGATGCCCTCGATGCCGTCGTTGACCCGGACCTTGACCTCGGTGTGCGCGCCGCTGTTTCGGAACTGCACCGTGCCCCGGGCCACACCGGCGGCGTCGCGCAGCACGACCACCGTCTTGGCATCCCCGGCGCCGGCCACCGCCACACCGACCGGGATCGCCACTGCGGTCAGGGCCACCGCTGCGGCGACCGCCATGGTGAGCTTCCTCGATCGAGCCATCACCTGCACTCCTCGTCCTCGCCGTCACGAAGCCCGTCACGGAACGTTGCGGTATGAGGAGCGAAGTCTTGCCCATCCGATACCCGCCGTGCTGCGGAACGCGGCGCTCGGCGGGGGCGGCGTGCTGCGCGGCGGCCCCTACGGAGCGGCGACCACCACCGTCTTCTCGTTGACGAACGATCGGATGCCGTGCTCGGCCAGCTCCCGTCCGTACCCGGACTCCCTGATGCCCCCGAAGGGCAGGCGCGGGTCGGAGGCGACGAGGCCGTTGACGAAGCAGCTGCCCGCCTCCAGCTCTCCGGCGGCGATGCGCCGACCCCGTCCGAGGTCCTGGGTGAACACCGCCGCGCCGAGGCCGAACGGCGAGTCGTTGGCCAGCGAGATGGCGTGCTGTTCGCCCTCGGCCCGCAGCACCGCGGCCACCGGGCCGAACACCTCCTCGTCGGCGGCGGCCATACCGGGACGCACGTCGACGAGCAGGGTGGGCGGGTAGAAGGCGCCGGGGCCCTCGGGAATCGCACCGCCGAGGAGCAGGGTGGCGCCGTCGGCGACGCTGCGCTGCACCTGTTCGTGCACCTCGTCGCGCAGGTCGGCCCGGGCGAGCGGCCCCATGGTCGTGCCGGCGTGGCGCGGATCGCCCAGCCGAGCCCGCTGCAGGGCGGTCCGGAACCGCTCCACGAAGTCGTCGTGCACCGAGCTGTCCACGATGAACCGCTTGGCCGAGATGCAGCTCTGCCCGCTGTTGAGCAGCCGGCTGCGGGCGCAGACGTCGGCGGCGAGGTCGAGATCGGCGTCGTCGAGGACCAGGTAGGCGTCGCTGCCGCCGAGCTCCAGCACCGACTTCTTGAGCGCGTTGCCGGCCCGGGCGGCCACGGCGCGCCCGGCCGGACCGCTGCCGGTCAGGGTGACGGCTCGCACCAGCTCGGGGTCGATGAGCTCGCCGATGCGCGCCGACCCGAGTCGCAGGGTACGGAACGTACCGTCCGGTAGGCCGGCCCCGGCGAACAGCTCCTCGATGGCCAGCGCGCAGCCGGTCACGTTGGAGGCGTGCTTGAGCAGGGCGGTGTTGCCCGCCATGAGCGCCGGGGCGGCGAAGCGGAACACCTGCCAGGACGGGAAGTTCCACGGCATCACGGCCAGCACCGCGCCGAGCGGCTCGCAGTGCACCAGGCTGACGGGGTGCTCAGTGATCACGGCGCGGTCGGCCAGCAGGTCGGCCCCGGAGGCCGCGTAGTAGCGGCAGGCGAGCGCGCACTTGTCCAGCTCGGCCCGCCCGTCGGCGAGCGGCTTGCCCATCTCCCGGGCCATGAGCTCGGCCAGCTCGTCGCGGCGGAGCTCGAGCTGCAGCGCGACCCGCTCGAGCAGCTCGGCCCGGGCGGTGTAGCCGCTGCGCCGCCAGCTGCGGAAGGCCTGCTCGGCCGCGTCGACGATGTCGGCCACCTCGGCATCGCGGTGCTCGTCGTAGGAGGCGAAGCACTCGCCGGAGGTCGGGTCGATCGATTGCAGCATGCAGGCGTCGCTACCCGGTGGTGGGGCGACGGCAAACCGCGGCCGGCCCGGCGACCCGCCCGGGAACGCGGGCGGCGCGCTTCACGGCCGGCGACCGGTTGCGGCATGGTGGTGCCATGGAGCCCACCAGCACCGCGACGTGTCCGATCCACTTCGACCCCTTCACATCCCCGTACCTGGACGACCCGTACGCGGTGTTCCCGACGCTGCTGGCCGAGGCCGGCCCCCGGTACTGGCCGGAGCTGGACATGTGGCTCGTCGCCCGCCACGAGCAGGTCGACGCCGTGTTCAAGGACCCCGAACGGTTCTCGGCCGCCGTCGCCCAGGACCCGATGCAGGCTCCGCACCCGGACGCGGCGGCGGTGCTGTCCACCGGGTTCCGGCCACTGAAGACGATGTCGAACCTCGACGGACCCGAGCACACCCGCATCCGCCGCCACACCCAGGTCGGCTTCAGCCCGCGCCGGTTGCGGGCCATGGAGCCGATCGTGCGGCGGGCCGCGGTCGAGCTCATCGACGCGCTGCCGGCCACGGGCGAGGCGGAGCTGGTGGCGCAGCTCACCCACCCGCTGCCCGCCACGGTCATCTTCAGCCTGTTGGGCTTCCCGGCGGAGGACTGGGCCATGGTCAAGAGCTGGTGCGGGGACCGCATGGCCTTCAGCTGGGGGCGGCCCGATCGGGACGCCCAGGTGCAGATCGCCCAGGACATGGTGTCGTACTGGCAGTACTGCGAGGCGCACGTCGCCGCCCAATTGCTGGACCCGGGGGATCACTTCACCGGGGACCTGCTGCGCATCCACCTGGCCGATCCGTCCACCCTGTCGGTGGCGGAGATCACCAGCGTGATCTACGGGCTCAGCTTCGCCGGCCACGAGACGACCACGAACCTGCTGTCCAACACGATCCGCCGGCTGCTGGAGGACCGCTCGCGGTGGGAGGCCATCCTGGCCGACCGCGGGGCGATCGACGCAGCGGTGGTGGAGGGCGTGCGCCACGACTCGAGCGTGGTGGCATGGCGGCGCATCACCACCTGCGAGGTCGCCCTCGGCGACGTGACCATACCGGCCGGTTCGCGGCTGCTGTTGCTGCTCGGTGCGGCCAACCACGACCCGGCCCGCTTCACCGAGCCGGAGCGGTTCGACCCGGCCCGGCCCAACGCCGCCGATGCGCTGTCCTTCGGGTGGGGCAAGCACTACTGCCTGGGCGCGACGCTGGCCAAGCTCGAGGTGGCGGTGGTCCTCGAGGAGTTGGCGGCTCGACGCCCGTCGCTGCGCCTGGTGCCCCAGACGTTCTCGTTCAACCCGAACGTGTCGTTCCGCGGGCCGAAGCAGCTGCGCGTCGAGCTCGGTTGAGCGGCGCGGGTCGGCCGCCGCCGCGTCATCGGTCCAGGTGGCGGGCGATCATCAGCTTCTGGACCTCGGAGGTGCCCTCGTAGATCTGGTACACGCGCACGTCCCGGTAGAGCTTCTCCACCGGGTAATCGTTGAGGAACCCGTAGCCGCCGTGGATCTGGATGGCGGCCGAGGCGACCCGTTCGGCCATCTCGCTGGCGAACAGCTTGGCCATCGACGCCTCCCGGGCGCAGTCCAGGCCGGCGTCGCGGCGCGCCGCGGCATGCAGGTACAGCTGCCGGGCGGCCTCGAGCTCGGTGTCCATCTCGGCCAGGCGGAAGGCGACGGCCTGGTGCTCGAAGATGGGCTTGCCGAACGTGTGGCGCTGTCGGGCGTAGGCGGTGGCGGCGGACAGGGCGGCGCGGGCCCCGCCCACCGCCTGGGCGGCGACACCGATGCGCCCGAGCGAGAGGTTGGCCAGGGCGATGCCGAGGCCGCGCCCCTCCTCGCCGAGCAGGTCGGTGGCGGGGATGCGCAGCTCGTCGAAGGCGACCTGGCAGGTGTCGTTGGTGCGGTGGCCGAGCTTGCGCTCCTTGGCGATGACCCGGTAGCCGGGGTTGGCGGTCGGGGTGATGAAGCAGGAGATCCCGCGCTTGCCGGCGGCCGGATCGGTGACCGCGACGATCATGGCCACGTCGGAGAGCGACCCAGCGGTGATGAACGACTTGGTCCCGTTGAGGACCCACTCGTCGCCATCGCGCACGGCCTTGGTGGTGATGGCGGCGGCGTCGGAGCCGGTACCGGGCTCGGTGAGATGGAAGCTGCCGATCCACTCGCCGCTGGTGAGCTTGGTGAGGTAGTCCCGCCGCTGCTGGTCGGTGCCGTGGTGTTGGATGGCGGCGGCGACGGGCGAGTTGTTCGCCGCCATCACGTTGCTGATCCCGCCGTCCGCGGCGGAGATCGCCTCGATGGCGGTGACGTAGCTGGTGACGTCGAGGCCGGAACCACCCCACCGCGGGTCGATCATCATGCCCATCAGGCCGACCTCGGCCATCCGGCGGTACAGGTCCCGGGGCGCGCCCTCGGCGCGGTCCCACTCGGCGGCGTGGGGCGCGATCTCACGCTCGGCGAAGGCCCTTGCCGCAGCGCGGACGCGCTCCTGATCCTCGGTCAACAGCACGGCGCTCCCCTACGGCTCGGTCTCGTCACGGCGACGGGCGAAGGACAGCCGTCGCCGACCGCCGGTGTCAAACGGGCGCTCCGCGCTCGACGGCCCGGCGGAACCGGCCTCGCGTATCGGATCGAACCGCCGGGGCTCCTTCACCGGCGGGAGACACCGTTCGACGCCGATGGCGGCGCCGAGCCGTGCGCGGAGGGAACTGCGATGACGAACCAACTCGACGACGAGGATCGCCCCGCTGACGAGGACCCCGACGACGGGCGCTTCGAAGCCGGGCGCTACTACCCGCCGCCCGTGGAGGCCACCGACACCCTGTCCGCCATCGGCCCGTTCGCCGGGGTGGCCAACGCCCGCAACCTGGCCCGCGCCTCCGCCTCAGGCAGCCCCCAGGCCCGACGACGGGCCCGGATCCTCGTCGCCGTGCTGCTCTCCCCGGTGGTGGTCGGCGTCCTGTCCATCTTGGTCTCCGTGCTCCGGGCCTTGTGATCACAGCTCGGCCGCCGGGCGGCAGCTACTCCAGCACCCACCGGTAGAGCAGCGTGTACCTCGCGCCCTCATCGCCGTAGCCGGCGTGTTGTGCCCTTCCGTTCCACTCCGGAGCGACAGGCATGAGCATCGACCCGGCGTGCGGCAGGCTCACGCTGATCGTCTGCGGCGCCATGGGATCGTTGCCCAACCAGGCGGCGATCTGTTGCTAGGCATCCTTGGCGATGTCGCCGACAACGCCGTCCTCGCCGTAGTTCAGGTGTTGCGCCCGCCCGTTCCAGTCGGGCGCCAGCGGCATCAGCATCGAGCCGGCATGCGGCAGCGTGACGCTGATCGTCTGTGGCGGCATGGCGTCGTTGTCGAGCCACTCCGTGATCTGCTGGTAGACGTCTCGTGCCACGCCGGCCACCACCTCCCCGAGGAGCGATCCGACGATCGGAACGGACTGCAGCTTCTCCTTCAGCGCGCCCAGTACCTCGTCCTCATAGGTGCGCAGCGATGCGGCGATGGAACCCACGGCCCCTCGCTCGCTAGATCATGGCATCGAGCTGTTCGACACCGAGCAGGACCTTGCCCTGCACCTCGAGGGTGGTGTCGAAGTCCAGCATCGCGTGGTGGGTGCCGGTGTTGATGTTGCGGAACACACCCTGCAGTACGTTGCGGTCGTGCGCGGCGCTCGCCCCGGCGCCCCCGAAGAGGCGCTCGGTCGCCCGGCGGCACAGCTCGGCGGCGTACGCCGCGTTCCAGCGGGCCTGGGCGCGACGCTCGGTGACCATGGGCGGCGCGTGGCGCATCGCCTCCTCGAACAGGTCGCAGTTCTGCTGGACCAGCGACCAGGCGTGGGCGATCTCGGCGTTGGCCTCGGCCACGCGGCGCTGCAGACCGACGCTGTTGACCTTGGCCTCGCCGGTGTAAGCATCCCGACGGGTACGGGTCGTCTCGATGAACAGCTCGAGGCCTCGCTCGGCCATGCCCACGATCGTGCCGCACAGCATGGTGGCCAGCACCGCGCTGACGGGCAGCTGGTAGAGCGGGATGTCCACGCCCGGCACGGTCCCGACCCAGGCGTTGGCCATGTCGACCCCGCGGTGGGCGGGCACGAACGCGTCGGCCAGCACGACGTCCTTGGAGCCTGTGCCGCGCATGCCCATGGTGAACCACGTGTCATCGATGGTCACGTCGGCCTTGGGCAGCAGCACCAGCATGCCGGGGCACGGCTCGCCGGCCTCGTTGCGGATGCCCCGGCTGCCCAGCATCACCCAGTCACCGTGGTCCACGCCGCTGGCGAAGGACCAACGACCGTTGAGCAGGTAGCCGCCGTCCACCTTCTTGGCCGTGCCCTGCCGGGACGGCACCCCGGGGATGAGCATGCCGGGGTCGGTGCCGAACACCTCGGCCTGGGCCTGCTCGGTCATGCGACCGGCGATGAAGGTGTGGGCGCCGCACACCATCAGCACCCAGGAGGCGGCCGGGCTGCCGTGGGCCACGATGCGCTCGGCCTCGATCAGCGCTCGGGGCGACAGCTGGTGACCGCCGAAGGCGGCCGGGCTCACCAGCCGGGTCAGCCCCGCCTCGTGCATGAGCGCGACCGCCCGGTCGCTGACCCGGCGCAGGGATTCGGTCTCGGCGTCGGTCTCCCGTAGGGCGTCGACGATGGTTGCGGCGTTGGCGGCGGCATCGAACGTGTCGATCATGGCGGCTCTCCCCTGGCGTTCTGGCGTTCTGGCGTTCACGCGCTTCGCCCGGACCGTGCGCATCCGGATGTCCGTCGGCGGGCGACTAGTATACTAGTCTAGAAGTCGTGGCCACCTCGTTCAAGAGCGACCTGCCCGACGCGCCGGTGGCGCTGCGCCGCGCCCACCCCCGCCTGCACGATCTCGCCTACGCCTACCTGAAGGGGCTGCTGCTCGATGGCGGGCTCGATCCGGCCGACCGCATCTCCTCGGACGGGCTCGGCCGGGCACTGTCCATCAGCCGGGCGCCCGTCGGCGACGCCATCCGGCGGCTGACCATGGACGGGCTGCTCGAGGTGCTCCCCCAGGTGGGCGTCCGGGTGGTGACGCCGGTGCCGGCGGAGGTGGCGGACTTCTACGAGCTGTTCGCCGCCACCGAGGCGGTCATCGGGCGCCTCGCCGCGTCGCGGCGCACGCCGGCCGAGGCGGTCGCCCTGCGCCAGCTGTTGACAACGCTGGCGTCGCGCAACGATCTGCCGGACGATCCCGACGAGCGGGCGGCGGCGCTGCGCCAACGCAACCGCCGCCGATACGAGCGCCTCCACCAGCTCGCCCGCTCGCCGCTGAGCACCGGCATCGGCGAGTCGTTCTGGGATCGCAGCGACTTCTTCCTGCGGGTGGCGTTCGGCCGGTTCCAGACCCCTCGGTACGTCTCGGCGTCGTACAAGGCGGTGTTCGATGCCGTGGTCGACGGTGACCCCGCCGTGGCGGAACGGGAGATCGCCCACCACCTGTCCCGGCTCGGCCGCGATGTGGCCGAGGCCTTGACGGCGCGCCCCTGACCATTCGCGCCAGGGCCGGGGCTGCGCCGACGTCGGGCGATGGCCACCGATCCTGCCAACGGGCGGATTTGTAAGGGGTCTCGTCACGAAACGGACCGAATGTCGACCCATCGCGGCGCATGCAGCACGCATCGTCAATCGAAATGGCGACCCTCGCTCCGGCTCTCGCGCGGATCCGCCTGTTGACCTGGCAGTTCATTGTCATTCATGCAGCGCGGTGGCAGCTCGCCGCGACCATCGGGGGACCATCGGGGACCATCGGGGCGAGCGCCCGGGGCCACGACCGCCGCCATCGGCCGCGCATGACGCCGCGGGCGTGACGCCGCAGGCGTGACGGCGCGGCGACGGCCGCGGCCGGACTCCGCCCTCGCCGGCGCACGGCGCGTACGCTCGGGCGGCGCGGCGCGAGGTGCCCGGGGCGTGGCACGAGGCCGGCGAGGAGCACGCCAAGGTGGACGATGGGGTCGTGATCATCGGTGGCGGGCTGGGGCGCGCCGCATCCATGGTGGCCGACGCCTTCGCCCGATACCAGCCGGTACGGTGCGAGCGGGACGCCGGGCACGGCACGCTCGGGGACAACCCCACCGCCGTCGCGGTCTGAGCCGCCGCCATCGCCGATCGATGCCCCCACCGATACCCCCACCGATGGACCGGCCGATGCAACGGGTGTCGGTGGTGGGCAACAGCGGCTCCGGCAAGTCGACCCTGGCCCGGCGCCTGGCCCGGGCGATCGATGCGCCGTACTTCGAGATCGACGCCGTGCACCACCAGCCGGGCTGGACCCCGATCGAGCCGGACGCGCTCCGCGCCTGGGCCGAGACGACCACGGCAGGGGACCGCTGGGTGATCGACGGGAACTCCCGCGCCATCGTGGTCGACGGGCCCATCTGGCGGCGGGCGGACACCGTGGTCTGGTTGCGCCTGCCGCGGCGCACGGTGATGCGCCAGCTCGTCCCCCGCACGCTGCGTCGGGTGCTGCTGCGCACCCCGCTGTGGAACGGCAACCGGGAGTCGCTGCGCAACCTCTACCGCTGGGACCCCGAGCAGAACGTCATCCGGTGGTCCTGGACCCAGCACGCCAAGTACGAACGCCGGTACGGCGAGGCGCCGAGCGACCCCCGGTTCGCGCACCTGCGCTTCATCGAACTGCGCGCTCGCGCCGATGTCGAGGCGTGGCTCGCCGCGCAGGTGGCCGAGCCCGACCGGTAGGACCGGCGGTCAGTGACCGGCCAGCACGTGCGGGATGAGCGGGTGCGGCTCGAGGCCGGGGAGCGAGGCGCGCACCTGGGCGAAGGCATCCCCGGCAGCGGCGACCGCGGCCTCGATGTCCTCGGCGGTCATCGCCGCGCACAGGAACATGTTGTGCCATGGGTGCACGTACACACCTCGCTCCACCATCGCCGCCGCCCAGGCGAACCCGACCCTGAGGTCCGGGTCGCCGTCGAAGAGCACCTGGGGCATCTGCACCGGGCCGGTCTGGCGCACCGAGAAGCCGTGGGCCGCCGCCGCGGCGGCGAGCCCCGAGCGCAGCTGTTCGCCGAGGGCCACCGTGTGCTCGAGGTAGTCGCTCTCCCGCAGGATCCGCAACGTCTCGATCGCCGCCGCCATCGGCACCGCGGCGAACCAGAACGAGCCGGTGACGTAGACGGCGCCGGCGCCCTTGCGGCAGCGGTCCGAGCCGAGCAGCGCCGAGATCGGGTGGCCGTTGGCGATGCACTTGCCCCACGCGCTGAGATCCGGCTCGACCCCGACCAGCGACCAGCTGCTGTCGCGAGCCAGCCGGAAGCCGGCCCGCACATCGTCGATGACGAGCATCGCACCCGTTTCGTCGCACAGCTGGCGGGCCCGCTGGGCGTAGGCCGGATCGGGAAGCGCCTGGTCCTCGAACGAGTCGTGCTTGAACGGGGTGGCGAACACCGCGGCGAGGTCGTCGCCGGCGGCCGCCACCGCGGCCTCCAGGCCGGCGGTGTCGTTGTAGGCGTAGGTGGTGATGAACGCCCGTTCCTCGGGCACCACACCGGCGGGCACCGGGGTGCACCACGGCGCGGCGCCGTGGTAGGAGCGCGACGCCACGAGCACCCGGCGGCGACCGGTCTGCGCCCGGGCGACGGTCATCGCCATGGTGGTCGCGTCGGTGCCGTTCTTGCAGAACATCGCCCAGTCCGCATGGCCGACCATCGACACCAGGGCCTCGGCCAGCTCCACCATCACCGCGGACGGGCCGGTCATGGCATCGCCGAGCGCGGCCTGGGCGGCGGCGGCCGCCTCCACCCGATGGTCGCGGTAGCCGAGCAGGTTCGGACCGTAGGCGCACATGAGGTCGAGGTAGCGGTTGCCGTCCACGTCCCACAGGTGGGCGCCCTCGGCCCGGCCGAAGAACTGCGGGAACGAGGCGGGCAGCAGGCGCGTCGACTCGTGCCCGTACATACCATTCGGTATGACCTGGCGAGCGCGTGCCCGCAGCGCGGCATCCTGCGGTCCACTGGTCATCGTTCGTGCTCCTGTCGGGCGAGGGTCGTGCTGGATCCGACGCAGCACGATGGCAGGGTACTCGTGCCGCGAGGCGGCCGGCTCGAGGCTGCCCATCGTCGTCGGACCGCCGCCGAGAAGGTGAGGGGGAGCCGCGACTACCCTCCGGGCGGATCGCTGCACAGGACCCGGGGGAAGATGACGATGGCTGGACTCGATGTGATGCCGCGGCTGGACAAGGCGCACCAGTCGGTGCTGCGGGCGACGCCGCCCGACTTCCTCGATCTGAGCGACATCCCGAAGATGCGCCAGAAGTTCATCGACGCCATGGCCAAGATCGCCAAGCCGGCGAGGCCCGAGGGTCTCGAGGTCACCGACCACCGGCCCTCCGACGACGTGATGGTCCGCGTCTACCGCCCGGCCGGGTTGGAGCCGTCCGCACCGGCGCTGTACTGGATCCACGGCGGCGGCCTGGTGATGGGCACCGTCGAGATGGACGACGACTACTGCGCCGGGCTCGCCGACCGTTTGAAGATCGTGGTGGCCTCGGTGGAGTACCGGCTCTCGCCCGACTTCCCCTACCCGATCCCGCTGGAGGATTGCTACACCGGGCTGCGCTGGCTGCACACCAACGCGGCCGCGCTGGGGGTGGATGCGGCGCGCATCGCCATCGGCGGTGCGTCGGGCGGCGGGGCGTTGTGCGCCGGGCTCGGGCTGCTGGCCCGCGACCGCGCCGAGGTGCCCGTCTGCTACCAGTTCCTCGTGTTCCCGATGATCGACGATCGCAACGAGACACCGATGTCGCAGCAGATCCTCGACCCTCGCCTGTGGAACCGGACCGCCAACCTGATCGGCTGGAACTCCTACCTCGAGGGCCGCGCCGGCGCGGCGGACATCCCCATCTACGCCGCCGCGGCGCGCGCCACCGTCGAGGAATTGGCCGGCCTTCCGCCGACCTACATCAACGTCGGGGACCTCGACCTGTTCGTCGACGAGGATGTCGAGTACGCCCGCCGGCTCCGTCTCGCCGGCGTCCCCGTCGAGCTGCACGTCTACCCGGGGGCGTTCCACGGGTCGAACAACTCGGTGTCGCGCTCGGAGCTCTCCCGCCGCTGGAAGGCGGACGAGCGCGCCGCGCTGCACCGGGCGCTGCACGGGCGCGAGCTCGAGGCCAGGCCGTAGCGACCCGGTCGGGCGTGCGTCAGGAGAGGTCCTGCGCCTGGAGCACGCCCGACCCGGCCAGCGCAGCGATGCTCGTCTCCGGCAGGCCGATCCATTCGGTGAGCACCTCGGCGTTGTGCTCGCCGCGGTAGGGCGCCGGCCCGCGCACCCCGGCCTCGGCGTCGGAGAAGTGGTACGGCGCCTCGGTGGTGGGACGGCTGCCGCCGACGCGATCGTCGATCTGCGCCAGGATGCGCCGGGGCCCGACCGAGGGGTTGGTGGCGTAGGCCTCCCGCCAGGGTCGCACGTTGCCCCAGGCGATGTTCACCTCGTCGAGCAGCGCGGTGACCGCCTCCCACGATGGCAGCGAGGCGAGGTGCTCTCCCAACACCCGCTTCTGGCCGGCTTCGTCTCCGGGATCCTGCAGACCGCAGCGTTCGGCGAGGCTGCGCCACAGGAACCGGTGCTGGGCGGCGATGATGATGTTGCCGCCCGCCACCGGCCACACGTCACCGCCGCCGGTCGGCGGGTCGTCGCCGCTCATGACCATCGAGAGGTAGTCGTCGTTGTAGAACTGGGCGTTGATCATGGCGAGGTCGATGTGCTGGCCGACGCCGGTGCGCTGCGCCATCACGACGGCGGCGAGGATGCCGATCACGCCGTGGACCGACGCGGTGGTGTCCGCGGTGGAGAGCGGGAAGTCCGTCGCCGGGCGGCCGTGCAGCGCACCGAAGCGGTCGATCAGCCCGGTCTCGGCGTGCAGCACCGGGGCGTAGGCGGCCCGGTCCCGCTCGGGACCGGTCTGGCCGAACCCGGAGATCGACAACATCACCAGCTTCGGGTTGCGGGCGTGCAGCGTCTCCCAGTCGAGCCCGTAGCGGGCCATGATCCCGGGTCGGAAGTTCTCCATGACGATGTCGGCCGCGTCGGCCAGCTCGGCCACCAACGCCGGTGCGCCCTCGGCGGTCAGATCGATGCACACGTTGCGCTTGCCCGCGTTGTGCTGGGTGTAGTGACTCGACAGCCCACCGATGCGGCTGCCGTAGGCGCGGGTCAGATCCCCGCGGGGCGGCTCCACCTTGACCACATCGGCGCCGAGATCGGACAGGATCCGGGCCGCGAACGGGCCGGACAGCGCCCGGGTGAGATCGAGCACCTTGATGCCCTCGAGCGGGTAGGCCATCGGATCTCCTTGGTGTCACAGGCAACCGGCCCGGAGCTTATGCCTGCGGGCGATCGCCCCGCGCCGGCTGGGCTGTCGTGGCACATGTGCTTGCGCATATATATGTGAACTTGTATGTTGCAGGGGTGCCCAGCGAGTCTGCCGTGTTCGAGGTGGTCGCCGATCCGACCCGCCGTCGGATCCTTGACGCCGTGCGGGGCGCCGAGCGTTCGGTGACCGAGCTCGTCGAGGTCGTCGGCATGCACCAGCCCGGCGTGTCCCGCCACCTCAAGGTGCTACGCGACGCGGGCCTGGTGGAGGTGCGTCGCGACGCCCAGCGCCGGCTCTACCGCCTACGCGCCGAGCCCCTTCGAGCGCTCGACCAATGGCTCGAGCCGTACCGAGCCGAGCTCGCCGGCCGCCTCGACGCCCTCGAGCGTCACCTCGAACGCACCGCCCGCCCGATCCCCCCGAAGGAGCGATCCCAGTGACCGAGGACCTCACCACCCGCTATGACGGCGTGCTCGAACGCACCGCCGACGGCGGCGTCATCCGCTTCGAGCGGCACCTGGCCTACGACGTGCGCGACGTGTGGGACGCGATCACCTCCCCCGAGCGGCTGGCCGACTGGTGGCTGCCGTTCGAAGCGGACATCACCGTGGACCTTCGCGAGGGCGGCGAGATGGTCTTCGCCGGGACGTCCGACGCCACCCCGGTCACCATGACCTGCACGATCCTGCGCCTGGAGCCGCTGCAGCTGTTCGAGCACACCCACCCTGCACCGGGTTCGACCATGCGCTGGGAGCTCGAGGCGGTGGACACCGGTTGCATCCTTCGGTTGAGCCACTTCGTCCCCGACGTGCGGGAGGCGACCGACAACTGCTACCTCGTGGGGCTCCAGACGTCCCTCGCCCGGCTCGAGCCGATGCTGGCCGGCCGGCCCCAGCCGTGGGACTGGGAGTTCTTCGCCGTCGCCCGGGCGCACTACGCCGCCCTCGGCCTTGCCGCTGCGGTGGACGCGTCATGAGCGCCGGCGCGCAGCTCCTGCGGGTGCAGAACTTCATGCTCTCGGTCGATGGGTACGGCACCGGCGAGGGCCAGAGCCTCGAGCGGCCTTTCGGCCACGCCGACCCCGCGGTGCTGGCCGCATGGGCGGGAGCGACGGCGAGCTGGCCCAACCGCGCCGAACCGGGCGGCACCCGCGGCCTCGACGACTACTTCACCCGCGACTTCGCCAACAACATCGGCGCCGAGATCATGGGGCGCGGCAAGTTCGGCCCCCAGAAGGGCCCGTGGGAGGACCTCGAGTGGAAGGGCTGGTGGGGCGACACACCGCCGTTCCGCACCCCGGTCTTCGTGCTGACCCACCACCCTCGACCCTCCTTCGCGCTGTCGGACACGACCTTCCACTTCATCGACGCCGAGCCGGTCGACGCGCTGCGGCAGGCGAAGGCCGCGGCCGACGGCAAGGACGTGCGCCTCGGCGGTGGCGTGTCCACCGTGCGGGCGTTCCTCGACGCCGACCTCGTCGATGCCATGCACGTGGCGGTCGCCCCCGTCGAGCTCGGCCGCGGCGGCAAGCTCTGGGACTCGCCCGATGAGCTGCTCGATCGCTTCCACTGCGAGCGGATCCCGAGCCCCAGCGGCGTCACCCACCACCTCTTCTGGCGCCGCTGACCCGTTGGCGACCAACCGCGCGGTCGTTCGCGGGTGTTCAGCGCGGCTTCGAACCCAGTGCACGCTTGGTGACCCATCCACAGCTACTGCGGGCGCATCTCGCGTCCTGATGGGTCCATCGACAGCATCGACTCGTGAAGTCCTCCGAGGGGGGCGCACGGTTCGCCCGTTTCCGGATCGATGAGGAACAGGCCCCATGGGACAACGACATCGCCGTCGGTGGGTATCCCTTCGTACGATGCGATCGGATCCTCCAAGTGGCAGCAGAGTCCGAATGCAGTCTCGTAGCCGATGATCTGCGCGAACCGCGCGATCTCAGCCTCGGATATGCCAGCGTCAAGCATCTTGCGGATGATCGGGCCCCTGTCACCGAGCGGCTCGTCCTCGGCCGGAAGCGCCGCGATCCGCTGAACCCAGGAGAGGTCGTCGACGCACGGGATGATGCGGCGCCAGACACCGCGGAGGAAGACTTCTGTGGGATGAGCCATCGGCCAAGCATGCCGAGAGCCCACTCGATCCGGCGCGGTGAGCGCAGTCGCTTCATCACCGAACCCGAGGCGCTGCGCCGGTTACGACCCGTACGCTCGTGCGGTGGCAGCGAGCGCCATCCTCGTCACGGCCATCGGCGGTTGGTGCACCCGTCTACCGGGGATTGCCCCACGAACCGACGGTAGCCGACCCGTCAGCGGTCCCGTTCGGTGCCTCAGCGCCACATCCGAGATTGGCCACCTCCCCCTTGAAGCGCCGGCTGATCGCCCAGCGGGACGTGGCCCACCACCGCAGGCCACGCCGGTCGCTGCCCAGCGGTACGCGCACGCCGCGCCGGAGGCGAAAGGGGATTCGGTCGTGGTGACGGACCGCGTGGTGAGGACATCGATCCCGAGATCGCTCAAGAGCTGCTCCGGGCGTGGCGGTGGATCGCCGAGCTGCTCGATGAGCGCCGCGAGCGGAAACCCCAGCTGGGCAAGGAGGTGGGTGATCTCGGCGCTGTCCATGAGGCCGGCCATGACGTCGGAGCTCCCGATCAGCCGGCGGGGCCGGTGCAGGCGTGTCGTCGGCCGCACGCGAGCACGGACCGCGCGGAAGTGTCGAAGTCGGCGAGGCTGACCATCGAAGCCGCCGAGCGTGCTTCGTGTGCACCGATGGATGGGTGATGCCGAGCACGGCGCCGATGGCATCCCACGACCACCCCTGCGCGCGAGCGCTGGCGACGTGCGCCGGGCCCGCTACCAGGGTTGCTCGTGTGGCATGATAGTGGCATAGTCGTGGCATGGCCCGGACACGTCTGAGCACCACCGTCGACCAACGCCTCCTCCAAGAAGCACGGAACGCCCGCGCGTCGGCGACAGACGCCGAGCTCATCGACGAGGCGCTGGCAGCACTCCTCGCACGCGATCGTGCGGCCGAGATCGATGCGGCTTACGCGGCGGCCTACAGCGAGCATCCCCTCGACGAGCCCGACGAATGGGGCGACCTCGCTTCGTTTCGCGAAGCGGCCGGGCGATGACCGACCTGCCTCGGCGCGGCGAGCTGTGGTGGTGCGAGCCGCCGGAGATCGGTCGCCGACCGGTTGTCGTGTTGTCGCGTGATGCGGCGATCCCGAGGCTTCGTCGCACGCTGGTGGCGCCGTGCACGACGACCATCCGAGGGCTCGCCAGCGAGGTCGTGCTCGAGCCGGGCGACGACCCGGTGCCACGCCGAACGGCCGTCAACCTCGACTCCGTCGAATCCGTCTCGGTCGGGTTGCTGATCGAGCGGCTCGGCCGGCTCAGCGACTCCCGCATGCGCGCCATCTGCGCTGCACTCGCGGTAGCCACCGATTGTCGATGATCTGACGTGCCCGGAGCGGGGTTCGAACCCGCACGGCCCTTGCGGGCCAGAGGGGTTTAAGTTGATATAAGTTGAT
>JADLEF010000117.1 GCA_020846295.1 Acidimicrobiales bacterium | reverse complement strand
GCTGAAGGAGCGCCGCCAGTCCGCCGGCGCCGTCAGCCGGGTGCTCTACCGGCTCGTCGGGTTCGAGGCGAAGATGAACCAGTACGCCGAGGGCGAGTCGTTCATCAACGCGGTCGAACGCCTCGGTGGTCGGGATGCGTTCGACCGCGTGTGGCTCGGGCCCCAGTGGCTTCCGACGCTCGCCGAGATCAGGGCCCCGCAGCAGTGGATGGACAGGGTCGAGACGCTGACGCCGTCGGCCTGAGGTCGACCGCCGCGCTGTCGGACGCGGCGCAGGCGATGGTCGGCCCGCTGCTGACCCGCTGCAGGTTCCCCGAGCCGCCGGGGCCGGTGACCTGCGCCGTCTCCGGTGGCGCCGACTCGCTCGCCCTGCTCGTGCTGGCGCGCTGCGCCGGGCTGACGGTCACCGCCGTCCACGTCGATCACGGGCTTCGGCCAAGTTCGGCGGCGGAGGCAGCGGTGGTGCGCGACGCCGCCGCCCGTCTCGGCGCCTCGTTCCGGGCGCACACCGTGCATGTGGGGGAAGGTCCGAACCTCGAGGCCCGGGCCCGCGCCGCCCGTCGGGCTGTGCTGCCGGGGGACGCCCTCACCGGTCACACCGCCGACGACCGGGCCGAGACCCTGCTGCTCAACCTGTTGCGGGGCGCCGGTCCGGCGGGCCTCGGCGCCCTCGCTCCCTCGGCCCGTCGCCCGATCCTGGCGCTGCGCAGGACGGAATGCGCGGCGTTGGTCACCGCCGTCGGCCTCGATCCCGTGATCGACCCGTCCAACGACGACCCCCGCTTCCGGCGCAACCGGATCCGGCACGAGCTGCTCCCCCTGCTCGACGACATCGCCGAGCGCGACGTCGTCCCGCTGCTGGTCCGCTCCTCCGAGCACCTGCACCGCGTCGACCGCCACCTGGCCCAAGAGGCGGCCTTGGTCGATGCCCGCGATACCAGCGCGCTGCGGGCCCTGCCGGAACCCGTCGCGGTGGAAGCGCTCCGGGGCTGGCTGCGGACGTTCCTGCCCGGCGGGCACCCGCCCGATGCGGCGACCGTGGGCCGGGTGCTCGATGTGGTGCACCTCCGACGCCGGGCCACCGAACTGCCCGGTGGTCGCCGTCTCGTCCGCCGGCAGGGAACATTGCGGGTGGAGTGACCGAAAACCTGACGGTTTCGTCGGAGCCGGTGGGCCGCCAGCAGCTACCGTGTCGATGTGGCGCCGAAGGGCAAATGGGCACAGGGGATCACGCCCCGCAACTTCTGCTGGATCATCAAGGACAAGCTCGCCGTGTGCGAGCGTCCCGGTGGGTACGGCGCGAACCATCGTCGGGTTCGCCGCCAGGAGGAGATCATCTGGATCCGCGAGCAGGGCTTCACCCACGTGGTGTCCCTGCTTTCGTCTCCGCACAACCTGCACAACTACGACGAGTTGGGCATGCCGTGGTTGCACCGGCCCTTCAACCCGCTCGACAACGCCCGTCACAGCGTCGGGGTGTTCTACCCCGAGCTCCGGGAGCTGCTGCGCAGCGGTGAGAAGCTGATCATGCACGGCTCCGAGCTGGGTGACGGCATCACCGGACTCATGGCGGGGTACCTGCTGTGGACCGGCATGGTGCCGGAGGGACCGCGGGCCATCTCCATCATGGAGCAGCTCACCCAGCGCCAGCTCGGCCCGGTCGCCCGGCAGCTCGTGACGCTGGCCCAGGAGCTGCGCCTCAACACGGCCACCGCCTGATCGGGCCGCTCGGTGCCCGAGCTCCCCGAGGTCGAGACCATCCGCCGTCAGCTCGAGGCCGCGCTGCCGGGGGCGGTGCTGGTGGAGGCGTGGGCCCACCCGTCGGCGAAGTTCGCCAGCGCCGCCGATGCCGTCACCGCTGCCATCGAAGCGGTCGGCCGTCGCGGCAAGTACCTGCTGTTCGGCCTCGACGACGGTCGTGAGCTGGTGGCCCACTTGGGGATGACCGGTGGGTTCTCCATCGTGGGCGCCGGCGTCACCTTCAACCCCAGCCCGTATTGCAGGGCTTGGTGGCGACTCGACGATGGTCGTCTCGTGGTGTTCGACGACACCCGCCGCTTCGGCCGCCTGGCCGTCGTGCGGGCCGGTTGCTACGACGGTCTGCCCACCCTGGCCGCGCTCGGCCCGGAGCCGTGGGACCCCACGTTCACCCCGACGTCGCTGTGGGAGGCCCTGCGCCACAGCGGCCGACGGCTCAAGACCCAGGTCCTCAGCCAGCGGCCGGTGGCCGGTGTGGGCAACATCTACGCCGACGAGGCGTTTTGGCGGGCCGAGGTGCACCCGGCGCGCCGCACCCTGACCCGTCCCCAGGCCACCCGCTTGCACGGGGCGATCATCGCCGCCCTGGAGCAGGGTCTGCGGCTGGGCGGTACCACGCTGCGGGACTACCGCTCGGTCGACGGCAGCGCGGGAGCCAACCAGTTCGAGCTGTCCTGCTACGGCCGGGCCGAGCTGCCCTGCCTGCGCTGTGGCGCACTGTTGCGTCGCGCGGTGTTCGACGGTCGATCGACGACGTTCTGCGCAGCATGCCAGGGGCCGACCCCGCGGCGCTGACCCGCAGTGCTGCAGGTCAGACGGAGGTCGGCAGGGTGCCGAGGAGGTGATGGGCGGCCCCGCGCAGGGCCTGGGTGCCCGCGTTGTCCGGTAGCGGGACCAGCGCCTCGAGGGCCCGGTCGATGTAGCCGCGGGCGGTGCTCACCGAGTCGTTGATGGAGCCGTTGCCCGACACCAGCGCCCGAGGCCGTTCGACCTCGTCCTTGGACAGCGGCCGGCCCAGGAGGGGTAGCAGCACGTCGCGGTCGGGCCCGCTGAGGGTGCGGATGACCGGCAGCGTGTACACGCCCTGCATCAGGTCGTTGCCGGACGGCTTGCCCAGCTCCTCCTCCGTGGAGACCACGTCGAGGATGTCGTCCACGATCTGGAAGGCCATGCCGTACTCGGTGCCGAACACCGTCAGCCGGTCGATGTCGGCCCGGGACAGCCCGCCGACGATGCCGCCGATGCGGGTGGCGGCGGCGAACAGCGCCGCCGTCTTGCCGGCGATCGCACCGAGGTAGTTCTCCTCGCTGCGGCCGACGTTGAAGATGTTCCGCAGCTCCCGGACCTGCCCCTCGCACAGCTTGGCGATGGTCGCGGCGAGCAGACCGGCGACCTCCGTGCCCAGCCCGGCGGCGATCTCCGACGCCTTGGCCAGCAGGAAGTCCCCGCCCAGGATCGCCTTCAGGTTGCCCCAGCGGGCGTTGACCGAGTCCACCGTCCGTCGGGTCTCGGCCTCGTCCATGACGTCGTCGTGGTAGAGCGAACCGAGGTGGACCAGCTCGACGGAGACGCCGCCCAGCACGACCTCGTGCGATGCGGGGCCGGCCTCACTGGCGCCGACCGCGGCGCTGGCGATGGCGAAGCCGGGCCGCAACCGCTTGCCGCCCGCCTTGATCAGGTGGGCGGCGATCTCGGTGAGGAGATCGTCTTCGGTCTCGACCGCCTTGCGCAGCTCGGCGTCGACACGGCCCAGATCTGCGGTCATGGCGGTGAGCTGGAGAAGAGGATTCGGTGCACCCGAGCCAGTGGCCACGGGGTCAACGGTAGTTCGACCACGCCAGCAGTGAAGAACCGACGCACCACCCGGCGCGGGGCCGGATGGCACATCCACGCGTCGGGATCGATCGTGCGACCGCTCTGCACGGCGGCGGGCACACGGATCGTCGGCCGGTCGACGCGATGGCCGAGCGGTGCGGCAGCGGTGACGTCGGTCACCTCTCCGGAGGGAAAACGCTCAACACTGGGGATCCGGGATGAAAACGTGACACCTCTAGCGTTGGACGGACCTACAGCCATTCTCTTCGTGAGCCGATCGTGCGGAGAGGGGACGCACGGGTAGACTTCGGCTCACCCCAACCACCCCCTCGTGGGAGGCAGGACCTTGTTCGAGCGGTTCACCGACAGAGCACGTCGAGTTGTCGTCCTTGCACAGGAAGAGGCGCGGCTGCTGAACCACAACTACATCGGCACCGAGCACATCCTGCTCGGGCTGATCCATGAGGGCGAGGGGGTGGCAGCCAAGGCCCTCGAGTCCCTCGGCATCTCCCTTGAGGCAGTGCGCCACCAAGTGGAGGAGATCATCGGTCAGGGTGGCTCGTCGCCGTCCGGCCACATCCCCTTCACGCCTCGCGCCAAGAAGGTGCTCGAGCTGTCGCTGCGCGAAGCGCTGCAGCTCGGCCACAACTACATCGGGACCGAGCACATCCTCCTCGGCCTCATCCGTGAGGGTGAGGGCGTGGCGGCTCAGGTGCGGGTCAAGCTGGGTGCGGATCTCTCCCGTGTCCGGCAGCAGGTCATCCAGCTGCTCTCGGGCTACTCCGGTCCCGGCCAGCCCGAGAAGACCGGCGGGCCCACCAGCTCGTCGAGCTCGGAGCAGCAGCCGGCCGGTTCGCTCGTGCTCGACCAGTTCGGTCGCAACCTCACGCAGCTCGCCCGCGACAACGGGCTCGACCCGGTCATCGGGCGGGAGCGCGAGACCGAGCGGGTCATGCAGGTGCTCAGCCGCCGCACCAAGAACAACCCGGTGCTCATCGGTGAGCCCGGAGTCGGCAAGACGGCCATCGGCGAGGGGTTGGCCCAGGCCATCGCGAAGAACGCGGTCCCCGAGACCCTGCTCAACAAGCAGCTCTACACCCTGGATCTCGGTGCCCTGGTGGCGGGTTCCCGCTACCGCGGTGATTTCGAGGAGCGCCTCAAGAAGGTGCTCAAGGAGATCAAGACCCGCGGGGACATCATCCTGTTCATCGACGAGCTGCACACGCTCGTGGGTGCCGGTGCGGCCGAGGGCGCCATCGATGCGGCGTCGATCCTGAAGCCGATGCTCGCCCGCGGTGAGCTGCAGACCATCGGTGCGACGACGCTCGACGAGTACCGCAAGCACCTCGAGAAGGACGCCGCGCTCGAGCGGCGCTTCCAGCCGATCAAGGTGGAGGAGCCCTCGGTGGCCCACACCATCGAGATCCTCAAGGGCCTGCGGGACCGCTACGAGACCCACCACCGGGTCACCATCACCGACCAGGCCCTGGTGGCGGCGGCCAACCTGGCCGACCGCTACATCTCCGATCGGCACCTGCCCGACAAGGCGATCGACCTCATCGACGAGGCGGGCTCCCGCCTGCGCATCAAGCGCATGCAGACCCCGCCGGACTACAAGTCGCTCGAGAACCAGATCGCCGACGTGGTGCGACGCAAGAAGGAAGCCGTCGAGGCCCAGCGCTTCGAAGAGGCGAGCCAGCTGCGCGACCAGGAGAAGGAGCTGCTCGGCCGGAAGGACGCCCTCGAGGCCGAGATCAAGGCCAAGGGCATCGATCTCTTCGACGAGGTCGACGAGGAGTCCATCGCCGAGGTGCTCTCCATCTGGACGGGCATCCCCGTCTACAAGCTCACCGAGGAGGAGACGGCCAAGCTGTTGCGCATGGAGGACGAGCTCCACCGTCGCATCATCGGGCAGACCGATGCGGTGAAGTCGGTCTCCCAGGCCATCCGCCGCACGCGGGCGGGCCTGAAGGACCCCAAGCGCCCGTCCGGCTCGTTCATCTTCCTGGGCCCGTCGGGCGTGGGCAAGACCGAGCTGTCCAAGGCGCTGTCGGAGTTCCTCTTCGGCGACGAAGCGGCGCTGATCAGCCTCGACATGTCCGAGTACATGGCGAAGCACACGGTCAGCCGCCTGGTGGGCTCGCCCCCCGGCTACGTCGGCTACGAAGAGGGTGGCCAGCTCACCGAGGCCGTGCGGCGCAAGCCGTTCTCGGTGGTGCTCTTCGACGAGATCGAGAAGGCCCACCCCGACGTGTTCAACACGCTGCTGCAGATCCTGGAGGAAGGTCGCCTGACCGACAGCCAGGGCCGCTCGGTGGACTTCCGCAACACGGTGCTCATCATGACCTCCAACCTGGGTACGCAGGATCTGCGCAAGGCGTCGCTGGGCTTCACCCGGGGCGACGAAGCGGTGTCCTACGCCCGCATGAAGGAGAAGGTCAACGATGCGCTCAAGCAGCACTTCCGTCCGGAGTTCCTGAACCGCATCGACGAGGTCATCGTCTTCCACGAGCTGTCGCAGGCCGAGGTCACCGAGATCGTCGATCTCATGATCAAGCGGGTGGCGACGCAGCTCGAAGGGCTCGGCATCGGCATTGAGCTCACCCCCGAGGCGAAGGTCCACCTCGGCGACGTGGGCTACGACCCCACACTCGGCGCTCGTCCGCTGCGTCGGGCGATCCAGCGCTACGTGGAGGACCCGCTGTCGGAACGGCTGTTGTGGAAGGAGTTCCGGGCCGGCGAGAAGATCATCGTCGACGTCGAGCCCGACCCCGAGAACAACGGCAAGCCGCACATCGTGTTCCGGGCCATCGAAGGGTTCGAGCCGCCGACGCTCGAGCTGGCCGAGGCAGGTCCGGCCGACAGCTGATCAGGCTGATCGGCGATCAGTGACGATCCCGGGTTTCGGCCCGGGATCGTTCGCGTCCAACGTCGTTTCGTGGTCGCGCCACTCCGGAGGGCCGCGGCGGCGCCGGGCGCCGCGTCTAGGTTTGGCGTGTGCGACGTGCTGTCTCCCTGGTCCTCTTCGCGCTCGCCGCTCTCCTGCTGACCGCCTGCCAGACCGACGCCTACCTCGAGGTGCAGGTTGACGACGACGGTGGCGGCGCGGTCTACGTGGCGGTGGCGCTCGATCAGGAGGCGGCCGCCAAGTCGATCCTCTACGAGGGCAAGCCACCCAACACCTTGCCCATCGACGATCTCGTTCGGGCGGGCTGGACCGTCACCGGGCCGACCCAGGAGCAGGACGGCCGCATCTGGATGCGGGCCCAGAAGGAGTTCTCCCAGCCCGACCAGCTGCCCCAGGTCGTCGCCGAGGTGGCAGGGCCCAGCGGTCCGTTCCGGGACTTCACGGTGCAGCGCTCGACCCGGTTCGGCGAGCAGGAGTGGCAGTTCAGCGGCACCGTCGACTTCAGCGGAGGCCTTGCCGCCTTCTCCGATGAGGGGGTCGCCGCGCAGTTCGGTGGGGCTGCGCTCGGCCAGCCGCCCGAGGTGTACGCCCAGCAGCTCGGTACCCCGCTCGAACAGCTGGTCAAGATGACCGTCGTCGTCGACCTGCCCGGCGAGTTCCGGGACAACAACGGTGTGATCGGCTCCGCTGGGCTCGCCGCTCCGACCACGACCACCACCGCGAGGGCGACCGGCGACGCCGCGCCGACCACGGCGGCCGGCGTGCCGACGACGCTCGCCCCCCGATCGGCGGGACGTGGCGCGGCCGTCGTGTGGAACCCCGCGTTCGCCGACGCTGCCCCCACGCAGCTGCAGGCCAACTCCTCGAGTCGGCGGCTGCTGCCCCGCGTGTGGCGCTGGGCGGCCGTGGTGGCCGGACTCGTCGGCGTCGTCGCCCTGCTGTACCGGTTGGGCCAGACGTTCCTCGATCGTCGTCGGGAGCAGCGCCGTGCCAGCCTGCGACCGGTTCCCCGCAAGGCTGTCGGCGCGGCGGAGGCGGATGAGCCGCAGCCCGTGCCCGTCGGTCGCTTCGGTGACGCCGGCGGAGCGGAGCCCGCTCCGATGGTGATCGCTCCGGCCGCCTCTGCGCCCCCGCCGTCGTCGCCGGTCACCGTGGCACAGGGATCACCGACGGAGCCGGAGGGCGACGCGACGGCCGGTCCAGCCGCACCGGCCGCATCCACCTCGCCGGGTGGGCGGGGGCTTCGCCTGATCGTGATCGAGACGAGCGGCGCACTGTTGACGGGTCGTGATCCCGTCGGCGACGTGTTGGTGCCGTTCTGCCGGGAGCGCGGCTGTGTCCTGTCGGTCCGCCAGATCGCCGACCTCTACCTGTCCCGCGTCGTGGGAACCACCAGTGCCGCCGACTTCTGGAGCGAGCTGGGCCTGAGCGGAGATCCGGTGCTGCTCGACGACGGCTTCGCCCGGCGTTTCGAGCTGACCGACCACGTGGTCGGGTTCCTGTCCCAGGCCCGCCAGCGCGGGGTGGCCGTGGCAGCCCTCGGCGATGACGTGCCGGAGTGGACCGGCGTGCACCGGCAGCGCTTCAAGCTCGACGGCCTCATCGCCACCTGGATCTGCTCGGCCGAGGTCGGCGTGCGCATCCCGCACCCGGGCTTGCTGGAAGCCGCCGAACGGACCACGGGCGTGGCCGCCGACCAGGCCATGCTCATCGCCGCCAGCCGGTCGTTGCTCGACGCCGCAGCCCGCCGGGGCTATCGCACCGTCCAGTACAACCCCGGCCCCGATGATCCCGACAGCGACCATCCGGTGCTGCGCAGCTTCGCCGAGCGAGGGCGTCCGGCGCCGTCGCCTTCGAACGCCTGACCGATCCGCCTGGTCTCCGCCTCGTCTTCGCCTGGTGATCCGCCTTGATCATGCCGGCGCCGTCCGGCGCACCGCGGATCAGTGGCTGTGGGCGTGGGCGTGGGCGTCCTGGTGGCGCTGCATGGCTGCGGCGATCTCCTTCTCGGCCGCCGCCGAGCCCTCCCAGTTGCGGACCTCGGTGTCCTTGTTCGGTTCGAGTGCCGTGTAGATCTCGAAGAAGTGGGTGATCTCCTCCCGCAGGTGGGGCAGGAGGTCCTCGAGGTCGGCGATGTGGTCCCATCGCGGGTCTCGGGCGGGGACGCACAGCACCTTGGCGTCGGGGCCCTTCTCGTCGGACATCCAGAAGACGCCGACGGGCCGGACCATCACGTGGCAGCCGGGGAAGGTCGGCTCGTCGAGCAGCACCAGCGCGTCGAGCGGGTCGCCGTCCTCGCCGAGCGTGTTCGGGAAGAAGCCGTAGTCCGCCGGATAGGTCGTGGCGGTGAACAGGTGCCGGTCCAGCCACATGGCCCCGGAGTCATGGTCCATCTCGTACTTGTTGCGCGAGCCCTGGGGGATCTCGATGATGGCTTCGACGTCCACGAGTTGCTCCTTCGCGCCCGCGCCGCGCGGGCTTCACTGTCACAGGGGGTGCGTACCGTACGTTCCGATGGGAACGAAGCGTTCTGAAGGCTACCGGTGTGGGAACTGCGCGGCTCCCGCCGCGAAGTGGGTCGGTCACTGCGAACGGTGTGGAGCGTGGGGGACGATCAGCGAAGTCGTCCCTGGTCGTAGCGGCTGCGGTGCGGAGGTGGGCGGCGCGGTGCGCATCGCCGAGGTGGCGGAAGTCACCCGGCCCCCGCTGCCCACCGGTTCGCGGGAGATCGATCGGGTCACCAACGGCGGGTTGACGCCGGCATCGGTCACGTTGCTGGCGGGGGAGCCGGGCATCGGCAAGTCGACCCTGGCGCTGCAGCTCGCTGCGGAGGCGGTGCGCCAGGGCCGCCGGGCGCTCTACGTGAGCGCAGAGGAGGCTCCGGCCCAAGTGCGCGCCCGCGCCTCGCGCCTGGATGCCCTGGGCGGCGAGCTGTGGCTGCTGGGCGAGCGGCGCGTCGAGGCGATCCTTGGCGAGGTGGATCACCTGCGACCCGAGCTGGTGGTGGTGGACTCCATCCAGACCGTCGGCGTGGAGGCCGTCAGCGGGGTCCCTGGGTCGGTCACCCAGGTCCGGGAGGCGGCGCTGCTGCTCGCCGAGGCTGCCCGCACCCGCGAAGCCGCCGTGCTGCTGGTCGGTCACGTGACCAAGGACGGCTCGCTGGCCGGGCCCCGGCAGCTCGAGCACCTGGTCGATACCGTGCTCAGCTTCGAGGGGGACCGGCATCACGCCCTTCGGCTGCTGCGGGCGGTCAAGCACCGCTTCGGCCCCACCTCCGAGCTCGGCCTGTTCGAGATGGTGGGCGGCGGGCTGGTCGACGTGGATGATGCGAGCGGCCTGCTCCTGGCCGATCGCCGGGCGGGCGCCGATGGCTCGGTCGTGTTCCCGATGCTGGACGGGCGGCGCCCCTTGTTGGTGGAGATCCAGAGCTTGGTGGTGACCGGGCCGGGTACCACGCCGCGCCGGTCGGCCGAGGGGCTCGACAGCGGGCGGCTCGGCGTACTGCTCGCGGTGTTGGGCCGGGTGTTGGAGCTGCCGGTGCTCAACGCCGAGGTGTACTGCCTCGCCGCCGGCGGCGTGGCGGTGAACGACCAGGGTGTGGACCTCGCGCTCGCCTGCGCCATCGTCTCGTCGCTGGCGTCTCGCCCCCTGCCGGCGGACACCGTGGTGTGCGGGGAGATCGGGCTCGGTGGCGAGGTCCGCACCGTGAAGCAGCTGGATCGCCGTCTGGCCGAGGTGGCACGGGCCGGGTTCCGTCGTGCCGTGGTGCCCTCCACTGCGCCGGACGTCCCCGGCGTGGAGCTGGTCAGGGTCCGGACCGTGAACGAGGCGTTGCTGGCCACCGGGCTGGCGGGATCGCGGCCGGCGCGCGCCGCCCGCCCGCCGGCGGGCGAAGGCCGCCCCAAGATCGCGGCCGGCTGAACCCGATCTCAACAGGGCCGCCGCCGATCGTCGGTACACTCTCGGAGTGGCCGCCACTCCCAGCGCTGCAATGCTCGCCGCTCTGGCTTTCGTCGCGCCCGGTCAGGCGCTGCGTGAAGGCCTGGACCGGATACGGCAGTCCGGAAAGGGTGCGCTGATCGTGATCGGCGACGGCCCCGAAGTGCTCGACATCTGCTCCGGCGGGTTCCTGCTCGACAGCGGCTTCAGCCCGCAGCGGCTGCACGAGGTCGCCAAGATGGACGGCGCCATCATCCTCGCCGGCGACGGCAGCCGCATCGCTCGCGCCAACGTGCACCTGGTCCCCGACCCCTCGGTGCCCACCGTGGAGACCGGTACCCGGCACCGCACCGCCGAGCGGGTGGCGCGCTCGCTCGCCGTGCCGGTGATCTCGGTGTCCGAGTCGCGCGACGCCATCACCGTGTACGTCGGTGACGAGCAGCGCCCGCTGCTGCCCACCGGACCGCTGCTGGCCAAGGCCAACCAGGGCCTGCAGACGCTCGAGCAGTACCGCAACCGGCTGGCCGCCACCACCGCCGCGCTGTCCGCGCTGGAGGTGGAGGATCTCGTGACCCAACGCGATGTGCTCAACGTCCTGCAGCGGGCGGAGACGGTGCGCCGCATCGCCGAGGAGATCGAGGCGGTGATCGTCGAGCTCGGCGCCGACGGCCGTCTGGTCCACCTGCAGCTCGAGGAGTTGATGGGCGGGATCGGGGACGACCGTCAGCTCGTCGTGCGGGACTACATGGCCGGCGATCCGGGTTGGAGCGTGTCCGAGGCGCTCGAGGCGCTCGATGAGCTCGACACCGACGAGTTGCTCGATCTGCGCCTGGTGGCGCGAGCGATCAGGCTGGCGGGGGTGCCGGTCGATCCGGATGCCGGCATGCAACCGCGCGGCTACCGGCTGCTGTCACGCGTGCCCCGCCTGGGGGCGGAGATGATCGAGACGATCGTCAACCACTTCGGCAACCTGCAGAAGATCATGCGGGTCACGCCGTCGGAGCTGGCGGAGGTGACCGGCATGGGCGAGAGCCGAGCCCGTGCCGTCAAGGAGAACCTGGCCCGGCTGGCCGAGTCCTCCATCCTCGATCGCTACGCGTGATCGGTCGACGGGCGGGCCCGCACGCTCACCTCGCTCGACGGGAGAGCTGCTCGCGGTCGGTGATGATGTACTTGCGGTCGCCCTGCTCGATCCAGCCGAGGCGGATGAAGCTGGCGATCGCTTTGTTGACCCGTTCGCGCGAGGCGCCGACCATGCCGGCCAGCTCCTCCTGGGTCACCGGCAGCACGAACTCGTCCGCGTCGCCGGCCATCTCCAGCAGCCGCTTGGCGGTTCGTCCGGTCACGTCGAGGAACACCGAATCGGCCAGGGCTTCGTCGGTGGCCCGTAGGCGCCGGGCCAGCATGCCGACCACGCCCCACAGCAGCTCGGGCTTCTCGTCGTAGAGCGTCTTGATCGGGGCGTACGGCACCGACACGATCTCGGCCGTGGTCAACGCCCGTGCCTCGGCCGACCGGCCCTGCCCGTCGAACAGCGGCATCTCACCGAACAGGTCCCCCGCCTCCATCAAGGCGACCACCGATTCCCGGCCGTCGGGCGACTTGTTGGCGATGGCGATGCGCCCCGACGCGACAATGAACAACTCGTTCGCTTGCTCGCCCTCGTCGAACAGCACATCCCCACGGTGGATGCGGCGCTGCACGGCATGGCGGGTGAGCCGCTCGAGCAGGTCCGTCTCCAGCTCACGGAAGAGGTCGGTGTTGCGCAAGAGTCCACTGTCAGCAGGTGCCACCTGTGCTCCTTGTCAATCGTCGGGCCCCGCATGCTCCGCGGGCGACGATGGTCACCGGCAGAGGTTACTGCGGAGGGCTGGGCGATGAGCGTCTGGGCGATCGTGGTGGCCGGCGGGAGCGGGGCCCGCTTCGGCGGGCCCAAGCAGTACGCCCCGCTCGCCGGCCGCCGGGTCCTCGACTGGTCGCTCGACGCCGCTCGGGCCCACGCCGACGGCGTCGTGCTCGTCGTGCCCGCCGAGGCGCTCGACCAGGCGGAACCCGGCGCGGACGTCGTGGTGGCGGGCGGGGCCACCCGGTCGGCGTCGGTTCGGGCCGGCCTGGCCGCGGTACCGGGTGATGCCACGGTCGTCGTCGTGCACGACGCCGCCCGCCCGCTCGCGTCCCCTGCGCTGTTCGCCACGGTGATCGACGCCGTCCGTGACGGCGCGGCCGGGGCTCTTCCGGGTGTCCCGGTGATCGACACGATCCGCCACCGCGACGGCGGGGTGATCGACCGAGACCCGCTGGTCCGCGTCCAGACCCCGCAGGCCTTCTCGGCCGAGTTGCTGCGCCGGGCCCACGCCGCCGAGCCGGAGGCCACCGACGACGCCGCGCTCGTCGAGGCCCTCGGCGCACGCGTCGTCGTGGTGGAGGGCGAGCC
The DNA here is from genome assembly GCA_020846295.1 of Acidimicrobiales bacterium. Lineage (GTDB taxonomy): Bacteria > Actinomycetota > Acidimicrobiia > Acidimicrobiales > CAIXPF01 > CAIXPF01. Next base: position 8,673 of record JADLEF010000117.1, on the reverse strand, counting down.
GACCAATGACAAGATCACCGACCCGGCCGACCTCGCCACGGCCAGAGCGCAGCTCACGGGAGGGCGCACCATGCAGATGCAGATGCGGATCGGCCAGGGCTTCGACGTCCACCGCTTCTCCGACGATCCGGACCGGCCGCTGGTGCTCGGTGGGGTGCGCTTCGACGGGGCCGCGGGGCTCGCGGGCCACAGCGACGCCGACGCCATCGCCCACGCGGTGACCGATGCCCTGCTCGGCGCAGCCGGGTTGGGTGACATCGGCCAGTTGTTCCCCGACACCGACCCCGACCTGGCCGGTGCCGACTCGATGGTCTTGCTGGCCGAGGCGGTCCGCCAGGTCCGAGCCGCCGGCTGGCGTGCGGGCAACGTGGACTGCACCGTCGTGTTGGAGGCCCCGAAGCTCGCGCCCCGCAAGGCGGAGATCCAGGACCGGCTCAGCGCCGTGGTCGGGGCGCCCGTGACGGTCAAGGGCAAGCGGGCGGAGCAGCTGGGCTCGCTCGGTCGACGCGAGGGCATAGCCTGTTTCGCCGTGGCGATCCTGTTCGAAGCTGACCACCCGGGCGTAGACCCGGCCGCACCGTGAGCCCGGCCAGGGGTCGTGCCGGGGGAGGCGGCGGGCGCGGGGCCGGCCGCAGCGACGGGCGCGCCGGCGACGCCCGGGGTCGTGGCGGCCCGGGCGCGGGCTCTGGCTCGGGCGCGGGTCGCAACCAGTCGAGCGCCGGCGGCGGCGCTCGGGGTCGCACCGGCAGCGGACCGTCGCGCACCGGCCCGGCGCCGCGCCGCGCCGGTGGAGCGGGGCGAGCCGGTGGAGCGGGGCGAGCCGGCGGGGCAGGGCGGGGCCCGGCCGAGGACTCGCCGGCGCAGCTGCGGGGAGCCAACCCCGGCCGGGGGGTGGGCGGCGAACAGGTCGAGGGCCGCCAGGCCGTACGCGAGCTGCTCGTCGCCGGCCGTCGCCGGGTGCGCGACGTCGTGGTGGCCGCGGAGCTCGACGATGCCCCGATCCTGCAGGACATCAGGGAGCTGTGCGTGGCCCGGCGGGTCCCCCTGCGGGAGGTCAGCCGCACCAAGTTCGATTCGCTGACGGCCACCCAGTCCGCCCAGGGCGTGTTCGCTCGGGCCCAGGAGCTACCCGAGTACGGGCTCGACGACCTGCTCAAGACCCGTCGCGGTGGTCCCCGACCGTTCCTCATCGCGCTGGACGGGGTGACGGACCCGGGCAACCTCGGGGCGCTGTTGCGCAGCGCGGAGGGTTCCGGCGTCACCGGGGTGGTCGTGCCGCGCCACCGCGCCGTGCACGTCACCCCGGCGGTGACCAAGGCGGCGGCCGGTGCGGTGGAGTACGTGCGCATCGCGCTGGTCGGCGGTCTGCCGACCGCCCTCTCCCAGCTCAACGACGCCGGCGTGTGGACGATCGGCCTCGACGGTGGTGCCGATACGTCGCTGTACTCGCTGCCGTTGTCCGATCAGCCGGTGTGCCTCGTCTTCGGGGCCGAGGGCAAGGGCCTGTCCCGGCTGGTCCGCGAGCGATGCTCGCAGCTGGCGGCCATCCCGCTCGGCGGGCAGCTCAACTCGTTGAACGTCGCCGCCGCCGCGGCGGTGGCCTGTTTCGAGATCTCCCGGCAGCGGGCCACGGAGGTCCGCACCCCTGCGGCGCCGGCGGGCCTCAGCGAGGGCTGAACATCAGCATGCGCCCGGCGCCCACGCCGGTGTGGGCGCCGTCGCGGTAGGCGATCTCACCGTTGACGCACACCAGCCGGATGCCGTCGCTCTCCCGCTTCGGTTCGTCGTAGGTGGCCCGGTCGGCGATGGTGGCATCGTCGAACAGCACGAGGTCCGCCCACGCGCCTTCCACCACCCGGCCACGGTCGACCAGGCCGAAGCGGTCGCAGCTGAGCGAGGTCATGCGCCGCACCGCGTCGGCCAGCCCGAGGACGTTGCGCTCGCGCACGTAGTGGCCGAGCACCCGGGGGAACGTGCCGAACAGGCGGGGATGCGGCCGGCCGCCGAGGTCGACGATGCCGTCGCTGCCCACCATCATCCGCGGGTGGCGAAGGTTCGTCTCCACATCGGCTTCGTCGATGATGACCTGGATGCAGATCGTGTCGGCCCCCCGCTCGGCGGTCAGCACCCGGCGGATCACCTCGGTCGGAGGGACGGCCCACTCGGCGGCGACGTCGACGCAGTTGCGCCCCTCGAGCTCGCGCAGGGCGGGGCACGACGCGAAGCGGATGACGGCGGCGAGGTCGGGGTCGAGCCGGTCCAGGTTGAAGTACTGCGCCATCGGGCCGCTGCCCGCCGTGTAGGGGTACACATCGGCGGTGACATCGAGGCCCTCCGCGTTGGCCCGGTCGATCCGTTCGAGCGAGGCGCCGACCTTGCCCCAGTTGCGTGCCCCGGCCGACTTGTGGTGCGAGATCTGCACCGGCAGCCCGGCCTCCCGCCCGATGGTGAGCGCCTCCTCGACGGCGTCGAGCAGCCGGTCGCCCTCGTTGCGCAGGTGGGTGGCGTACAGCCCGCCGGCCTCGGCCGCCTCGCGGGCCAGCACGATGAGCTCGTCGGTCTCGCTGTAGCGGCCGGGCTCGTAGATCAGCCCGGTGGAGAACCCGCAGGCACCCTGGGCCATGGCCAGGCGCACCTCGGCCCGCATCCGATCGAGCTCGGCGGCGGTGGGCGCCCGCCGCTCGAGGCCGAGCACCAGGCGGCGCACCGTGTTGTGGCCGACGAGGGCGACCGCGTTGCAGGCGGGGCGGGCGCCGGCCACTGCGGCGGCGTAGCCGGTGAGGTCGCTCCAGGTGGCGGTGACGCCGAGCAGCTTGGAGGGGTCCCGCTCGCCGGGGACGGCGGGGGCGGCGGAGAACCCGCAGTTGCCCACCACCAGCGAGGTGCAGCCCTGGGACAGCTTGAACGCGAGGTCGGGGTGGCGCAGCAGGGCGCCGTCATCGTGGGTGTGGACGTCGACGAAGCCGGGGGAGAGCACCGCGCCGGCGGCGTCGATGGTGGTGGCGGCGTCCACGTCGCCCACGGCGCCGACCGCGTTGATGCGCCCGCCGACGACTGCGACATCGCCCTCGCGCAGGGCGGCGCCGGTCCCGTCGAGGATTCGGGCGTTGCGGATGACGAGGTCCACGGAGGCCATCTCCGCACACTACGTGCCGTGCGATGCGCTCCATCCGGACCGCGCCGGGGACTGCGCTGAGCATGGCGTCGCTCGAGGGTGGTCCCCGAGGCCCCGTCCGGCTGCTGCCCGGTCCGGTGCGGGCCCGACGCCCGTCCGGCCATGATGTGCGCCATGGCTGCACTGCAGGACGGCGAGCGCGTCGATGTCGTGGTGGTGGGGGCGGGCGCCGCGGGTGCGGTGGTGGCGGCGCGCGCCTCGGAGGACCCGGATCGGCGGGTCGTGCTGCTCGAGGCCGGACCGGACTATCCCCTCGCCGCGGCGTTGCCCGCCGATCTCCTCGACGGGCACGACAACTCCTACACCGCCCATGACTGGGGGCTCGACTACGTGCCCGTGTCCGCCCGCGCGGATCGGACCGACCGGTTCCCCCGGGGGCGGGTCACCGGTGGCTCGACTGCGGTGAACACGACCATCGCATTGCGCGGCACCCCGGCCGACTACGACGGCTGGGCCGCGCTGGGCAACCCGGCGTGGGCGTGGGCTTCGGTGCTGCCGGCGTTCAACCGGCTCGAGCGCGACCTCGACTTCGGCACCGAGCCGTACCACGGCGATGCCGGGCCCATCAGCATCCGGCGCTTCACCGACCGCGAGCTGGTCCCCACCCAGGCCGCGTTCCTGGACGCGTGCGCGGCGGCAGGCCACCCGCGCTGTGACGATGTCAACGCGCCCGACGCGGTCGGCGCCGCGGTGATGGCGGTCAACAAGCTCGGCCGGCTGCGGATCTCGGTGGCCATCGGCTACCTCGCCGCCGCCCGCTTCCGGCCCAACCTGCACATCGAGGCCGGCGCCACCGTGCGCCGGGTGCTGTTCGAGGGGAGGCGCGCCTGCGGCGTGGAGCTCGAGCCCGACCCCTCCATGCCAAGCGGTACGGAGGGTGGTCCGCGTCGCATCCTGGCCGATGTGGTGGTGCTGTGCGCCGGTGCGGTGCACACCCCCGGCGTGCTGGTGCGCTCCGGCATCGGCCCCGCCGCCGAGCTGGCCCGGTTCGGCATCGAGCCGGTGCAGGTGGCCGAGGGCGTCGGCGCCTGCCTGCAGGACCACCCGGCGCTGGCGGTGGTCTGCCTCGCCCGCCATCCGGAGCTGTGCGCGGCCGATCTGCCGTTGGTGCAGACGATCACCCGGTACACCGCGGCCGGCTCGGACCGCCCGCTCGACGTCAACATCGAGCTCATCACCAGGGCCCGTTGGGGCGGCAACCGTCACGAGCAGCACCCCCGGGCGTTCCTGCTGGCCCCCAGCCTCGAACAGGTGCAGGGCCGGGGTCGGTTGCGGCAGACCGGCACCGATCCGGCGGCCCGACCGATCATCGAACCGAACTTCGGGGTGGACCCGATCGACGTCGCCCGTCACGTCGCCGCCTGGCGGGACGCCATCGCGCTGGCCGGCACCGCACCGCTGCGCGACTTCGTGGCCGAGGTCGTGTTCCCCGACCCCGCCCGGGCGCGCACCGACGACGAGCTCGCCCGCCTCGCCGCCACCGTGTCGGCGTCGGGCTACCACCCCAGCTGCACCGCCCACATGGGCCCCCCGGACGATCCGCTCGCGGTGGTCGACCAGTACGGCCGCTGCTACGGGGTGGACGGCCTCGTCGTGGCGGACGCGTCGATCATGCCGTTCGTGCCGAGGGCCAACACCAACCTCACCTCGATCATGATCGGCGAGATGATCGGGGAATGGCTCCGTCGCGAGCCGGATCGCTATCGCGTCTGACTCCCGACAGACTGCTGCGGTGGAGTTCCGGCCCCTTACCCTCGACGATGCGGCCGCCGCGTACCAGGCGACGGCGACGGCGCTGCTGCTGCCGTCGTTCACCCCGGCCCAGCTGGAGCGGCGCCTGGAGGCCTGGTCGAACGGGCACAGCTGGGGCGCGTTCGATCGCGGTCGGCTGGTCGGTCACGCCCGGGCGCTCGATCTGGAGACGACGGTTCCGGGCGGGGTCCGCCTGCCCACCGCCGGGGTCACCAGCGTCGGGGTGCTGCCCACCCACACCCGCCGGGGGGTGCTGCGCTCCATGCTGGCCGGCCTGCTCGAGGACGCTCGCCGCCGCGGCGCGGTGCTGGCCAGCCTGCGCGCCTCGGAGGCGACGATCTACGGCCGGTTCGGGTTCGGCGTGGCCGGGATGTGCGCCACCTACGAGCTCGCCGGCGGCAGTCGTCTGCGGCCAGGTGCCCGTCCGGTGACGCACACCGTGCGCCTGTTGGAACCGCAGGAGGTCCGCGCCGCCATCCCTGCGCTGCACGAGGAGGTCGCCACCGGCCACGTCGGTGCGGTGGGTCGGCCGGCGCACTGGTGGGACAACTCGCTCGGCGAGTTCGACGACCCCGGCCGTTCGCTCACCCGCTGGGTGGCCGTCAGCGTCGACGAGCACGGGCGGACCGACGGGTACGTCGACGTCGCGCTCGACGACCACCGGCCTTCCCCTGGCGTGGCTCGGGTCCGGCGGCTGGTGATCGGCGATCTGTTCGCCGGGAGCGACGGCGCCTACCGGGCCCTGTGGCGCCACGTGCTCGAGGTGGATCTCGTCGCGTCGGTCATCGCGCCCCGCCGTCCGGTCGACGAGCGGCTGCGCTGGCTGCTGGAGGACCCGCGGGCGATGCGCACCGTGCAGGTGATCGACGAGCAGTGGCTGCGGTTGCTCGACGTCGATGCGGCGCTCGCCGCCCGTCGCTACGCCGCGGTCGGTGCCTCGGTGGTGGTCGAGGTGCGCGACGAGCAGCTTCCGGCCAACGCCGGCTGCTTCCGCATCGGGCCCGACCACGCGGCGCGCAGCACGGATCCGGTCGATGTGCGGCTCGACGTCACCGAGCTGGGCGCGCTGTACCTCGGTGGTGTGCGGGCGGCCGACCTCGCCGCCACCGGTCGGCTCGAGGAGCGCCGCGCCGGTGCCGCAGCAGCCCTCGACGCGCTGCTGGCGGTGGGCGCCGCACCCTGGTGCGGGTCGTTTTTCTGATGTGAGCGGGCTGGGCCCCGCCGCGCGGATGGCCGGCGGTCGGTAACCGGGTTGCGCCCGCGCCGGTCCAACCCGTCATGCCCGTTGCCGTCACCGTCGATCAGGTCAATGCGTTCATCGAGGCGAACCTGCCGTTCACCACGCAGTTCGGCATCCGCTGCGATGCGCTCGACGAGGGCGGATCGCTCATGCGCTGGAGCCACGACCTGCGCTGGACCCGCCCCGGTGGCGAGCAGGCGTTCGTGTGCGGTCCGGTCATGATGGCCCTCGCCGATGTCGGGATCTACGTTGCGGTGTTCACCCTGGCCGGGATCACACCGCTGGCGCTCACCAACGAGCTGCGCACGAACTTCCTGCGGCCCGCCTTCGGCGGGGACCTGCTGTGCCGCTCGCGCATCGTGAAGGCCGGTCGCCGCATCGCGTACGGGACGTCCGACGTGTTCGTCGAGGGTGCCGAGCACAAGCTGGTGGCCCAGTCGAGCAGCACCTACGTCATGCCCGACGCAGGCTGAACCAGCGCGGCGAGCCGCGCCGTGCTGTCGTCGCCGGGCAGCCCGAGCTGGGTGACGACCCGCAGATCCGGCTCGCCGGCGGGCACGAGCACCTGGTAGTCGAAGGTGAGCAACCCCGCCGTCGGGTGCGCATACCGGCGGGTACGGGCGGCGAAGCCGGCGACGTCGTGCCGGGACCACCAGTCGGCGAACAGCTCGCTGCGGGCGCGCAGGTCCTCCACCAGGGCGATGACGGTGGGATCATCCCGCCAGGGCGTCACGTCGGCCCGGAACTGTGACAGCACCCGGCGGGCCTCGTCCTGCCAGTCCACGATCAGCGACCGGGCGTGCGGCTCGGCGAAGACCACCCACACCAGGTTGCGGGCGAGGCCCTCGAGCCGGGTGATGGCCGGGTAGAGCGCCTGCTGGGCCCGGTTCCAGGCCAGGAACTCCCAGCGGGGGCCCAGCACGTAGGCGGGCGTGGGGTCGAGCGCATCGAGGTAGGCGCCGACCCACGCCGGCAGGCCGTGGCGCTTCGCCGGCATCGGCGGGTGGGGCCGCCGGCCGGCGAGCAGGAACAGGTGGTCCCGCTCGGTGCCGTCGAGGCGCAACGCCCGGGCCAGCGCGTCGAGCACGTCGGCGGACACGTTGATGGGCCGGCCCTGCTCCAGCCACGTGTACCAACTGACCGACACCCCGGCCAGCAGGGCGACCTCTTCGCGTCGCAGGCCGCGGGTGCGGCGACGCCCGCCGGGGGTCAGGCCGACCGCAGCCGGCTCCAGCGCACCGCGTCGGGATCGCAGGAACTCGGCGAGGTCGGCGCGACGCATGCCGCCATGACAGCACAGGGTCCGTGACGTCGGGCACCGATTTCGGGCTGGAGGGTGGTGGTGGCGGTCCCCTGCTCGGCGGTGTCTGGCCGGCGCTGTCGGGCACTGGGCTCAATCGAGCGATGCACGCCTTCGCCGCCTCCGTGCCCCCCGTCCCGATCCGCGTTGCGACGGTGGCCCGCCCGCCGCTGTCCGCCGGCGCTCGCGCCCTGCGTTCGTCGGCCATCCGGGATCTGCTGCGGTTGACCGAGGCGCCGCACGTGCTGTCGATGGCGGGCGGCGTGCCCGCCGGCGAGTTGTTGCCCCTCGAGCGCCTGTCGGAGGCGTTCGAGGCGGTGGTGGGCCGCGCCGGTCGTCGAGCGCTGCAGTACGGGCCGACGGAAGGTGTGGCGGAGTTGCGCGGCGCGGTCGCGGCGGGGTTGTGGGCTCGGCCCGAGGAGGTCCTGGTCACCACCGGATCGCAGCAGGGTCTCGACCTCGCAGTGCGCACGTTGGTCGGCCCCGGGGACGTGGTGGTGACCGAGGCGCCGAGCTATCTGGGCGCGCTGCAGGTGGCGACGCTGGCCGGGGCCCGCATCGAAGCTGTGCCACCGGCCGGCGGCGCGCCCCCGGCCGATGCGGAGGGCGCGGGTGCCGACACCGGGAACGGTCTCGGCGGTGGGCTGGACGTGGAGGCGTTGGAGCGGCGCCTGCGAGCAGGCCTGCGGCCCGCGCTGTGCTACGTCGTGCCCGAGTTCGCCAACCCCACCGGGGCCACCTTGGCCTCGGATCGGCGGACCGCGCTGGTCGCCCTCGCCCGTCGCTACGGCTTCGTGGTGGTGGAGGACGACCCGTACGGTGCGCTGCGCTTCCGGGGTGTTGCGACGCCGTCGCTTCGTCAGCTGGGCCCCGACGTGGTGGTGGGCCTGCGCAGCGCCTCGAAGACGTTGGCGCCGGGCCTGCGGGTCGGCTGGTTGGCGGCACCGACCTGGCTGCACGGGCCACTGGTGCGCGCCAAGCAGGCGGCCGACCTCCACACCGCGGGGCTCAACCAGTTGGTGGTCGCCGAGCTGCTGGCCGACGATCGTTTCGTCACCGCGCACCTGGCGCTGCTGCGCGCCGAGTACGCCGGCCGGCAGTCGGCGCTGGTCCGGGCGCTGGCCGATCGCCTCGCCGCGCCGCTGCGGTGGTCGGTGCCCGACGGGGGGTTGTTCCTGTGGGTCCGTCTGGCGGCGGCGGGACGGG
>JADLEF010000116.1 GCA_020846295.1 Acidimicrobiales bacterium | reverse complement strand
CGCCGGTGGCGCCGAGCAGGTCCACCGGTTCCACCGGCTCGGTCGGGGTGATCTTGCGCACCGTCGGGGTCGAGGAGGTCGCGCCGTTGTTGGCCGCCGTCGGGTTGTCCGGGGTCGCGGCCGTCGCGGGAGCGGAGGTGGCGGCGGGCGCCGGCTGGGCGGCCTCCGCTGCGGCGCTCGCCGGGGTGGCCGCGGCGGCCTCCGTCGCAGGGGCGGCCGGAGCCGATGCGGCAGCCGACGCCGGGGCGGACTGCGAGAGCACCTTCGTCTCCAGGTTCTGCACGAACTGGTTCAGCAGATTCTCGCTCACCTCGGCCATCACGCCGCGACCGAACTGGGCGACCTTGCCGGTCACCGCCAGATCGGTGTTGACCGTGACCTTGGTACCGGTGCCCACCGGCACCAGGGTGGCGGTGATGGTGGCGTTGGCGTTGCCCTGGCGGGCGTCGCGGCCCTCGGCGCGCAGCACGGCCTTGTGGTTGGTGTCGTCCTTCTCGATGAAGTGGGCCTTGCCCTTGTAGTTGGCCGTGATCGGCCCCACCTTCACCTTGACCGAGCCGCGGTACTCGTCACCCTCGATCTCCTCCAGCGCAGCACCGGGCAGGCAGGGCGCGATCCGCTCGACGTCGGTGAGCAGCGCCCACGCCTCCTCGATCGGGCGGTCGACCTCGAACTCGTTGTTCAGTTCCATATGTTTCCCTACTCGCCTCTCGAAACTCGCCGGCCGCGACGATCTGGCCACCCGGGCCGTACACCACCCAGCGTAGACAAGTCCGCCCTGGTCACCGGAGCGCGGGCCCGCATCGCCGCCCGCCGCCGGCCCACCACCGCAGCGGCGTCCCGCTGTGCGGTCTAGCGGGTCTCGTCGCGCTGCAGCCGGTCGAGATCGTCCACGGTGTCGACGTCGAGCGGGTCACCGTCGCAGGGCACCTCCACCACCAGCTCGGGATGCGCCTTCATCACGGTCCGGGCCCCCTCGTCGCCGCCGGTCTCGAGCAGCGGCCACACCGAGCGGTGCAGGCGGACAGGGTTGCGGCGGCGTCCCCCGTAGGTCGCCACCGCGATGGGGCTCGGCGAGGACGCCACCCGGCGCCACGCCTCGGCCGGCACCCGCGGCTGATCACCGAGGCCGACCACAACCGCGTCGTGACCCCGCTGCGCCGCGGCCGCCACCGCCCGCTGCAGCGAGCCGGCCTGGCCGGCCGCCCAGTCCGGGTTGTGCACCAGCCGCACGCCGGCCGGCAGCAGGTGGGCCACGTCCACCGCACCGGACACCACGATCACCTCGTCGAAGCCGGCGGCGAGCACCGCCTCGAGCGCATGGGCGAGCACCGGCCGGCCATCGAGGGCGGCGAGCAGCTTGTGGGTGTCGCCCTCGAAGCGACGGCCCGCCCCCGCGGCGAGCAGCACCCCGGCGACGGTCGGTGTCCCGCCCAACGCCCCGGTCCCGATCAGTACGAGCGGGGCAGGCCGAGCACGTGCTCGCTGACGAAGTTGAGGATCATCTCCTGGCTGATCGGGGCGATCCGCATCAGGCGGGCCTCCTTCCAGTACCGCTCGACGTGGTACTCCTTCGCGTAGCCCATGCCGCCGAGGGTCTGCATGGCCTGATCGGCGGCCTGGAAGCCGGCATCGGCGCACAGCCACTTGGCGATGTTGGCCCCCTCGCCCACCACCGACGCCGGGTAGCCGCTGTCGTACTGCCACGCCGCCTGGCGCAGCACCAGCTCGGCCGCCTTCAGGCGGTTGTAGGCCTCTGCCAACGGGAAGGCGATGCCCTGGTTCTTGCCGATCGGGCGGCCGAAGACCTCGCGCTCCTTGGCGTAGAGCACCGCCTTGTCCAGCGCCGCCTTGCCGCAACCCAACGCCTCGGAGGCGACCATCAGGCGCTCCGGGTTGAGCCCGTCGAGGATGTAGGTGAAGCCGAGGCCCTCCTCGCCGATGCGGTCCTCGGCCGGGACGACGAGATCGTCGTAGACGACCTCGCAGCTCACCACCGCGTTGCGGCCCGCCTTGGGGATGGGCGTGATGGTGACCGCCGGGTTCTGCAGGTCGGCCAGGAAGAGGGTGAGGCCCTCGGTGCGGCGCTTGACCTCCTCGCGCGGCGTGGTGCGGGCCAGCAGCAGCACCTTCTGGCAGTACGGCGCCTTCGTCGTCCAGACCTTGCGGCCCCGGATCGTGTAGTGACTGCCGTCGGCGGACAGCGTGGCCCGGGTGGAGATCGACGTGGTGTCGGTGCCGGCGTCGGGCTCGGTCACGCCGAACGCAACGTGCAGGCTGCCCTCGGCGACGGGCGGAAGGTACTTCTTGCGCTGCTCGTCGGAGCCGTACTTCAGCACCGGGTTCATGCCGAAGATCGACAGGTGGATGGCCGAGCAGCCGTTCATCGCCGCGCCGGAACGGGCGACCTCCTCCAGGATGATGGTGGCCTCGGTGATGCCCTGGCCGGCGCCGCCGTACTCCGGCGGGATGCACACCCCGATCCAGCCCCCGGCGGCCATGGCGTTGTAGAAGTCCCACGGGAACTCGTGGTTCTCGTCCATCTCCGCCCAGTAGGTGTCAGGGAAGTCCGAGCACACCTTGCGGACGCCTTCGCGAATGGCTTCGTGATCGGGATTCGGAGTGAATTCCACGGGCTACGCCTCCCCCAGACAGCGAGCCCGCCGGGGCGGCGGGCATCTTCGGTGTGGCCGCTGGCGCAGCCGCTTCCGGCGATTATCGCCCAGCCCCGGCGGCCTAGTCCCAATCCCGGGGTGGGCGAACGGTCGGCGAACACCGCGCACGCGGGGGGAATTCGCGCTCAGCCCGAGCCTCGGGCGTGTCGATGATCCGGATATGCGTTCTCGGTCGGAGCGCGACGAGTCACCCAAACGGGCCACGTCGTTCGGTTCATGCCCCAAAGTCACAGTCGGTGGTACCTCTACCACACCAGCGCGTCCGTCCTCGCGGACCGGCGATCGTTCCAGGGGGGTTCGGTGCTCCAACGTCTGAAGATCAGCAGGAAGTTGGCGATCCTCGTCGCCATCCCGTTGCTCTCCCTGGTGCTGCTCGGTCTGATCTCGGCCCAGACGCTGCAACAAGTGCGCATCGGGGGTGAGGCCTACGGTCGCATCGTCGACCGCAAGGACCTCATCGCCGACGTCCTGCCGCCGCCGCTCTACCTCGTCGAGGCCAACCTCAACGTGCACCGCATCGTGGCGGTGGCCTCCTACGGCACCGCCAACGCCGGGAACGAGGTGGACAACCTCGCCGCCGACCTCGACAAGCGCGAGACGCAGTACAACGACCGCCTGGCCGCGTGGAAGGAGCACCTCGACCCGGCCGACCCGGTCACCAAACAGCTCGTCGACCAGGTCGACGTGGCCGGCCAGGACTTCTGGCGGATCTACCACGAGGAGTTCACCCCGACCCTCGAGGCGTTCCGCGCCGCCACCGCCGGCGGCGACCCGGCGCAGGCCGCGCCGCCCAGCCCGGACCAGTTCGTCGCCCAGTTCGCCCCGCTGACCGCGCAGCTCGAGGCGCTGAACGCCGCCTTCAGCTCCCATAAGGACCGGGTCGAGACGCTCGTCGCCATGGCCCAAACCGACCTCGAGCTGCAGGAGCAGGCAGCCGACGAGCTGACCCGCCAGCAGATGCTGTTGCTCGCCGGCACCGCGCTGGCCATCGTCTGCATCGTCGCCGCCGCCGGGTCGCTCATGGCCCGCTCGATCTCGGGGCCCATCCGGGCGCTGACCGAGGCGGCCAACGAGGCGGCCACCTCCAGCCTGCCCGAACTGGTCAAGACCGTCCGGGAGCTGCCCGCCGGCGCCGAGCTGCCCGAGATGCCGCCGCTCAGGGTGGCCGGCAGCGAGGAGATCAAGCAGCTGTCGGCCAGCTTCGAGTCGCTGCGCAACACCGCCGTGCAGCTCGCCGCCGGCGAATCGCAGTTGCGTCAGAACGTCTCGTCGATGTTCGTGAACCTGGGTCGGCGAAACCAGAACCTGCTCAACCGCACGCTCAACTTCATCACCTCGCTGGAGGAGAACGAGCGCAACCCCGAGACGCTCGACAACCTCTTCCGGTTGGACCACCTCGTCACCCGCATGCGACGCAACGCCGAGTCGCTGCTCGTCCTCGCCGGCACCGAGACCACCCGCACGTGGTCCCAGCCGGTGGAGATCGGCGACATCGTGCGGGGCGCCCTCTCCGAGATCGAGGCGTACGACCGGGTCGACATCGGCGGGCTCGAGCCGGTCGACGTGCGCGGCAACGCTGCCGCAGACGTGTCGCACATGATGGCCGAGCTGCTGGAGAACGCAACCACCTTCTCCCCGCCGTCCGCTCCGGTGAGCGTCATCGGCAAGTACGCCCACGACGGTTACCTGCTGTCGATCACCGACAACGGCATCGGCATGACGGCCAAGGAGCTGCGCGACGCCAACGAGCGGCTCAGCCAGGCCGGCAAGTTCGACACCTCGCCGCTGATGGTGCTCGGCCTGTTCGTGGTGTCCCGCCTCGCGCTGCGCCACGGCATCCAGGTCCGCCTGGCCGAATCGCCGGCCGAGGGTGTCACCGCCAAGGTGAAGCTGCCGCTCGAACTGCTCGAGGGCGCCAACCCCGAGCAGTTCGACGTGGCGCCCGACGAGGACTTCGCCCCCGAGGAACCGGCGGCCCCCGAGGTCGTCGCCGCCGAGGCGCCCTCCGCGCTGCTCGGCCTCGGCGGCGCCCTCGCCGCCGAGTTCGGAGGCGAGACGCCAGCGACCCCGCTGCCCGCCACGCCCACCGTGCCCGGCGCCGCCCCGGTGACCGCCCGCCGCCAGCCCGGCGCCACGACCGACCCCAACGGCGCCGGCCCCGGCTCGAACCCGGCACCGGCCGCCCCGGTTGCGCCGGCGGCACCGGCTACGCCGGTACCGGACCCGGCCAACGCCTCGATCGCACCCGCCCCGCCGGCCGCGGCCGCACCGGCGGCACCGGTGGCTCCGGTGGCTCCGGTGGCGAAGACGCCCAAGGGGCTCACCAAGCGCAGTCGCGGCGCCCAGATGCCCGACACCGGCCCCGAGGCCGACGAGACGGCCGACCAGCCGCTGGCCGACGGCCGCTCCCCCGATGCGGTGCGCGAGGCGCTCTCGTCCTTCCAGGGCGGCGTCGAGTACGGCCGCCACGAGGACCAGCTCGGCGCAACGCCCGCCGATCAGGCCGTCACCGTCGAGCCGGCCGCCCCGATGGAACCGGTCGCCCCGGTGGCGTCGGTGGAACCGGTCGCGCCGGTCGCCCCGGTGGCGTCGGTGGAACCGGTCGCGCCGGTCCACGTCGAGACGAACCTCGACGCGGCAGCGGTCCCGGCCGACGCCAAGCCGGCACTGGCCAAGCGGTCCAAACCGTCCAGTACGGTGGACAAACCTGCCGGTACGGCCGAGGCGGGGTCCGCACCCGCCGCACCGGCCAAGGGCGGCCTCGCCCGCCGGGTCAAGGGCGCCAACATGTTCGACACGGGTCCGGCCACCGAGCAGTCATCGGTGCCCACCCGTTCCGCGGATGAGGTGCGCTCTGCGCTCTCAAGCTTCCAGCTCGGACAGAGCCAGGCGGCCAAGGAGCAAGGCAACCAACCAGACAGCGGGAACCAGTGAAGGAGATTGGTGACGTGACGATGACCAATGCTGCACTTCAGGCCCGGGTCAACGACTTCAACTGGCTCCTGTCCAGCTTCGCCGAGAACACCACAGGGGTCGAACAGGCCATCTGCGTCTCAGCGGACGGGTTGCTCATGGCGATGTCGTCGAACCTCGACCGGGCCTCGGCCGACAAGCTCGCCGCCATCGTGTCAGGCCTGCGCAGCCTGTCCGACGGTGCGTCCCGGGTCATGGGGCGCGGCGGGGTGAACCAGGTGATCGTGGAGATGAAGGAGGGCTACCTCTTCGCCTCGTCGATCGGGCACGGTTCGTCCCTCGGCGTGCTCACCACCCGCACGGTCGACCTCGGCCTGGTGGGCTACGCCATGACCCTGTTCGTCCAGCGAGTGGGTGCGCAGCTCACCCCCGAACTGATCACCGAGTTGAAGAACAGCCTGGGACGATGACCCCGGACGCCTCACAGCCGACTCCTGAGCAACGACGTGCCCCGTTCGCACGCCCGTTCCTCAACCGTGACGCCGCCCAGCTGGGCACCGCCACGGTGGGCATGGGCTCCAACGACCCCATGGTGCGGGCGTACACCATCACCGGTGGACGCACGAACACCGACGCACCGACGTTGCGCTTCGAGTCGATGGTGGCGCTGACCGACCAGGGCATCGCCGCCGCCGGTCAGCTCACGTTCGAACGCAAGAAGATCGCCGCACTACTCGATCAACCGCAATCGGTGGCCGAGATCTCCGCCAAGATCTCGATCCCCATCGGCGTCGCCAAGGTGCTCGTCGGCGACCTCGTGGTCGACGGGATCCTGGCGCTCTACGACGCCCCAACCGACGCTTCGCAGGACATCACCCTGGTGAGGGAGCTCATCGATGGCATTCGAAACCTCTAACCCGAGCGGCGGGACCGCCAGCGGCGTGGCGACCGCGTCCGCCCCGACGCAGGCACCGATCCCGGTCAAGATCGTCGTCGCCGGCGGCTTCGGCGTGGGCAAGACCACCATGGTGGGCGCCATCTCGGAGATCTCCCCGCTGTCCACCGAGGCCGCCATGACCACCGTCGGCGCCGAGGTCGACGATGCGTCGATGGTGTCGACCAAGACCACCACCACGGTGGCCATGGACTTCGGCCGCATCACCATCGGCAACCGGATCGTGCTCTACCTCTTCGGCACGCCCGGCCAGGACCGCTTCGGCTTCATGTGGGACGACCTCGTCCAGGGTGCCCTCGGTGCCGTGGTGCTGGTCGACAGCCGGCGCATCGAGGACGCCTTCCCTGCGCTCGACTACTTCGAGGCCCGAAACGTGCCGTTCATCGTGGCGGTCAACATGTTCGACGGCGGGCTGTACCACGACCTCGAGTCG
Source organism: Acidimicrobiales bacterium (assembly GCA_020846295.1). Taxonomy (GTDB): domain Bacteria; phylum Actinomycetota; class Acidimicrobiia; order Acidimicrobiales; family CAIXPF01; genus CAIXPF01. The sequence continues at coordinate 389 of JADLEF010000116.1, read as the reverse complement.
GTGCGCGAAGCCCTCGCCGTCGACGGTGAGACGCCGATGATCGCCACCGACGCCCGCAGCAAGCAGCACGTCAAGGACGTGCTCATCGCCCTGCTGGAACGGGTCATCCACATCGCCGTCGAGAAGGCCAGGACCTGACGGCGAACCGACGCTGACGTTCCGGTCACACCGCGCGGTCCACCCACGCACCACACAACGACCTCTCGCACCGGCGGCACCCACCAGGGTGTCGCCGGTGTCGCGCTCACAGCGATTTCGACGTTACCTACGGCGGTGGCCGAAGGACCCGTCGCAGCGAATCGACATCGATTCGCCGCGACGAGCCACCGGAGAACCGTACCGTACCGTATGGTGCGGCGGCCACCGCCCGGTCAGGATCGGGCTGCCGG
>JADLEF010000115.1 GCA_020846295.1 Acidimicrobiales bacterium | reverse complement strand
CGGCGCAGCCCCCGGGGCCGGCGATGCCGACGGTGGGGACGGTGCCGACGGTGCGGACGGCGGACCGGCCGGGGTGGCGAGGTCCAGGACGGGCCCATCCGAGCTGCGCACGTCGAGCACCGCGCTCGCCGGCGGGTCGGCCCCCACGGTCAGATCGAGCGCCTGGGACGGGTCGACCCCGAGGCGCCCGTTGCCGTCGAGCGGATGATGACCGTCGACCGGCGGGCCGGGGCTGAGCCGGCCGGCGGCGACCGCGGCGGCCACCGGTTGCAGCGGCACGGCGGACGGCACAGGAGGCGGTGGGGCCGGCGGCGGGGGCGGGGGCGGCGGTACGGCCGCCACGGCACCGAGGTCCACCACCGCCGGGCTCAACGGGCTGGGCGAGGGCGGACGCGGCGGGAGCCGGTCGACGAACGGCGCGGTGTTCTCCCGCGACGGCAGGGGCGGCACGGCCGGGCGGACGAAGCCCGACGCACCGGCCGGGCGGGACCTGCGGCGCGGCGGTGGTGGAGGCGGAGGCGGCGGGGACACCCGTCCCGGTTCGGGCACGGGCAACGAGTACAGCACGTCGACGCCACCCCGATCGGCCATCTCCACCCGACCGGTGGCGGGGTGCGCAGCCCAGGCGATGCGACGGGCCACCCGACCCGGCGCCCCCGCCCACAGCAGCAGCGCGGCCAGCGCGGCGCCGAGACCCACCGCGACGGTCGGGGACTCGGCGAACACCATCGGCACCGCGGGCAACGCCATGGGGCCTCCTGCACGGCGATCAGAGCGTGAAGCGGCACAGTCTTCTGCCTGTGCCGCCGCAGGGCAAGTGCCCGACCACGAATCGCGTCGGCCCGGCCGGCCCCGTCCAGGACCCCGTCAGAACTGCATGGCGTCGGTGGGCAGGCCGAGCCGCATCCGCCCGATGGGCTCCAACGTGCGGGGCGCCACCATGCCGTGCTGGGTGGCGACGTGGACGTCGCGGAACACCCGCTGCAGCGCGCTGTCCTCCCAGATGGCCGAGCCGCCGGCGGCGTGGTAGCAGGCGTCGACACACGACGCAGCGCTCTGCATGGCGAAGGTGGCGGCCAGCCGCATCCGCCGTCGCTGCTCGGCGGTCGGCTGGTCCCCGCGGCAGGCGCGCTCCCAGGCGTCGCCGGCCAGCTCCCGCAGGTAGCTCGACGCCGCCCCCACCTGCGCCTCGGCCCGGGCCACGTCGGCCTGCACCGAGGATCGCTCGGCCAGCGTGCGCGAGGACAGGGCGGGCTTCTTGGTCGAGGCCAGGGCGACCAGCTCGTCGATGGCCCGGCGGGCCAGGCCGAGGCCCACACAGCCGACGCCGAGGCCGAGCACGGCGGTGAACGGCAGCTGGTAGAGCGGGCCGCTCTCCACCGGGGCGGCGCGCAGGAACTCACCCCAGCACCCCTCGGGCACGAAGAGCTTCTCGACCTGGTAGTCGTTGCTGGCGGTGGCCCGCAGGCCGCTGGTGCGCCACATGTCGACGATCTCGACCTGATCGGCCGGGAACAGCACGTAGGGGGCGCGCAGCCCGTCGGGGCGCGCCGTCGGCCGGCCGTCGTCGCCGACGACGAGGACGCCGCCGCCGATCCAGGTGCAGTGGTCGGTACCGGAGCCCCACGGCCAGCGCCCGGTGACCTCGAGGCCCCCCTCGACCATCCTGGCCGTACCCTGCGGCATGGCGTAGCCCCCGACCACAACCCTCGGGTCTCCGAAGATGGTCTCCGCCCACTGCGGGGCCAGGAAGCCCGACAGCAGCGCGGAGGTGCTGCCGATCATCAGGCACCAGCCCACCGAGCCGTCGTGGTAGGAGAGGTGCTCGATGTCGCGCAGGCCGTCGAGCAGGCTGCGCTCCCCGCCGCCGTAGCGGGACGGGACCCACGAACGGAACGCACCGGTGTCGATCAGGGCGTCGATCAACGGCTGGGGCACACGGCGGGCCGTTTCGATCGCCACCGCATCGGCCGACGCGGCGCGGCCGATCGTCTCGAGGCGGGGATCGAGCGGGCCGAAGCCGGCATCGAGGCTCGGAGTCGGGTCCTGCGTGACAGCGGTCATGAAAATCAGAGTCTAGCTCTGGTTTTGGTGCCAGTGGCAAGAGTCGCGCTCCAGCGACCCCTATGCTGCGCGGCCGATGGGATCGGGAGCCACCGCCACCACCTCGAACAAGTCGGCCCGCACCCGGGCGGCACTGGCGGCTGCCACCCGGGCCCAGCTGGCGGCCACTGCGAGCTTCACCGCCGAGCAGGTGGCCGCACGGGCGGGCACCTCCCCAGCGACCTTCTACGCCCACTTCCCGACCAAGGACGGCGCGCTCGCCGCCGCCTTCGAGCTCACCCTCGACGATCTCGTGAGGCGCACCAATGCGGTGCTGCGCGTCGAGGCGCTGCTCGACGACGGCCTCGAACAGACCTGCGCCCGGCTGGTCGAGGAGCTCATCGAGGTGTTCCGCGCCGATGCGCTGGTCTTCCGGGCGGCGCTGGCCCGCATGGTCGAGGTGCGCCCGCTGCGGGAGGCGTACCGCCGCAGCGAGGCGGCGTCGCTGGCCCACCTCGAGCGCTTCGTGACCCGCGGCCAGGCCGCCGGCCTGGTGACCGGCGGCCCGTCGGGCGAGCTGGCCGAGCTGGTGCTCGTGCTGTGTCAGGGCGTGAACAACCCTCGATTGCTGCGCACCCGCAACGCCCGCCCGCTGGTGGCGGGTTGGACCGCCGCGCTCGTCGGCGTGCTGCGCCCGGCGGCGCAGCCCGCCTCGTTCAGCGGCGGATGATCTCCACCAACCCCAGGCCCACCTCGGCGTCGAGGTGCAGCACCGGCCGGTCGGCGTCGTCGGTCGCCGAGTCACCGGCCCCGCCCGCCGCCCGATCCGAGCCGGCACCCTGGACCGTCGAGGTCGTGGTCGAGGGGGCCGGCTCGCGCCTGGCTTCGACCAGCGTGCTCACGGTGACATCGATGCCGTCCTGGGCGTCGGCCGGGCCGGTGGGCGGGATGACCTCGCCCATGCCGGCGTGGCCGCCGAAGTCGATGTCGACCCCCTCGGGGACGATGACCTGGGCGTGGCCCATCCCGACGTCCACCGACACCGAGCGGGAGGCGTCGAGGGCGGGCAGCGCGCTGAGATCGAGCACCAGCTCGCCGACACCGAGCTCGTAGCGGCCCTGCACCGCATCCCACGAAGTCGGCCGATAGGCCCGTTCCCCGGCGCCGCCGGAGAGCATCGCCCCCAGGCCCGCCGCGGCCGCGGCGAACAGCACCAGCAGGCCGACGACGAACACCACCAGCACACCGCGCCAGCGGCGGCGCGGCCGGCCGGCGGCAGGCGCCACCGGCCTTCCCGGCTCGTCGAAGCCGGGGGGCGGCAGCGGGGGCAGGCCGAGCTCGGCTCGGGCCTCGGTCTGGGCCCGGTACCAGTCGCTGGCCCAGGCCGGCACCTCCGGCGGTTCCGTACCCTCAGGCAGCGTACTGTTAGGTATGGTGCCGCCCGGTACGGTGCCATCCGGTATGGTGCCGCCCCATACCGGGCCGCCGGGCGCCCCGACCGCGGCGGTGGGCGCAGCACCGGAGCGGGCATCGGTCATGCCCGCTCCGTCCGGCACACCCCACACCGGGGGCGCCCCCGGCTGGCGGGTGCCGCTCTGGTTGGCGGCGGGCAGGTCGTCCCGGCGCAGCAGCAGGGCGACCCCGCCCCCGATGAGCAGCAGCGGCAGCAGCCCGTTGCGGGGCCCGAAGGACCAATCGCCGAACACGACGGCCGCGCCGATGACCACGCCGATGATGCCGAGGATGGTCGATGGCGGGGCGGGCGCCGCGGCCGGGGCGAGGGCCTGACCCGATCGGGCCTTCGGCACGATCACCCAGGCGACGACGTAGAGCAGCAGTCCGGTGCCGCCCACGAAGGTCAGCAGCACGAACGCCAGGCGCACCAGCACCGGGTCCACCCCGGCGTAGCGGGCCAGCGCGGCGCACACCCCGGCCACCTTCTTGTCCTGCGGGCTCCGCCGCAGGGTGCGCACCGGCTGGGTCATGCCGCGAACCGCTGCTCGGTGAAGACGGGTGGCTGCGCCGGGAGCGCGGCGTCGGGCATGACGATCAAGGCGGCGATGTACACGGGCAGCGTGGCGGCCCCCATGAACATGCCGCCGAAGAAGAGCAGCCGGACGATGACGGGGTCGACGCCGAAGTACTCGGCCAGGCCGCCACAGACGCCGGCCAGCTTCCGGTCCCGGGAGCGGCGCAACTCGCGGGGACGGGCCGCCGGATCGAGCGGGGGCGCGTCGAACGACTGCGGATCGAGCGGGCGGGGCTCGAAGGACGGGGGGATCTGCTCGCCAGGGTCGCCGGAGGGGGACACGACCGGTTGGGGGGCGAACGGTTGGGGGCCGGACGGGTTTGGATCGGAGGGCTGTTGCATGCCCTCATCGTCGACCTCGCGGCGCCGCCCGCCAATCGGGAATGACCCCGAGCCGCCCCTGAGTGGCGCCAGGGTGGGCAAGGGCATCACCTCGCTGACGGTCGTGGCCGGCGCATGGGAGACTGAGCATGTCATGACCGGCCGCATCACGTCAGGATCCACCCCCGGACCGGGCTCCGACGGACCCGCCGCGGCGCGCCACGCCACCCCGCCATACCCACCGGTACCCCCTGCGCCGTACTGGCAGATACCCAGGCTGCCCACCGAGGGCCGCATGCTCACCGGCACGGCCAAGGGGGTGGCCGACGAGCTCGGCGTGGAACCGATCTGGGTCCGCATGGCCTTCGTGGTGCTCGGCGCCACCGGCTGGGGGGCGCTGTTCTACGTGATCACCTGGCTCACCCTGCGCCTGGTGCTGCAGTCCAGGCCCGAGCTGGGGCCCTACCGACCGGTGCCGAAGAGCACCAGCCCGCTGAACCGCGTGCTGGCGCTGTCCATGGTGACCGCCGGGCTCGTGTCGTTGGTGCGCGACAGCGGCCTCGCCTTCAGCGCCCGGTTCGCGGTCCCGGCTGCGCTGGTCGGCCTCGGCGCGGTGGTGGCCTGGCAGCAATCTGGGCGTTCGGGGTCCATGTGGAGCGGCCGGCTCGGGGCGTCCGCACCGCTGTTGCGGGTGGCGGTGGGCTTGGCCCTGGCCGCCGCCGGGCTCGCCGTGGTCGCCTTCGGCAGCCTCGACGTCGAGGCCGCCGCGATCGTGCTCCTGGTGGCCATGGTGCTGATCGGCGGTGTCGGCATCCTGGTCGGCCCGTGGTTGAAGCACCTGGTGGGCGACCTCGCCGCCGAGCGGGCCCGGCGGATCCGCTCCGAGGAGCGCGCCCGCATGGCCGCCCACCTCCACGACTCGGTGCTGCAGACGCTGGCGCTGATCCAGCGCAACGCCCACGACCCGGCCCGCATGACCAGCCTGGCCCGCCGCCAGGAGCGCGAGCTGCGGGCCTGGCTGTACGGCGAGGGCGGTCCGGGCGGGGCCACGGTGACGGCCGGCGCGGCGGATCCGACGGATCGGCCCGACTCGGCGTCGCCGGTCGGCGACGGCGGCTCCGCTGGTCTGCGGAGCGAGCTGGAGCGCATCGCGGTCGAGGTCGAGGAACTGCACGGCGTGCCGATCGAGGTCGTGGTGGTGGGCGACGTGCGGCTCGTCGACCGCACCCGTGACCTCGCCGCCGCCGCCCGCGAGGCGATGGTCAACGCGGCCAAGCACGCCGGGGCGCCGCGCATCGACGTGTTCGCCGAGCTGCGACCGGAGCTGGCCGAGGTGTTCGTACGGGATCTGGGCAAGGGGTTCGACCTCGCTACGGTGGCTCCCGACCGGGCCGGTCTGAGCTCGTCGATCCGGGAGCGGATGACCCGCATCGGCGGTTCGAGCCTGGTGGTGTCCAGTCCGGGCGAGGGCACCGAGGTGGAGCTGCGCCTGCCGCTGCCTCCGGCGCAGACCGGATCGTGACGGACCGGACATGACAGGGACAGGGACAGGGACAGGGACAAGGACAGGGACGAGGAGCGCCATGGACAGCAACGCGCGCCGACGGGTCGTGCTGGTCGACGACCACGCCCTGTTCCGGGCCGGGGTACGGGCCGAGATCGGCGAGGCGGTCGAGGTCGTCGGCGAGGCCGGCGACGTGTCGGAGGCGGTCGAGGTCATCTGTGCCACCCGACCGGATGTCGTGCTGCTCGACGTGCACCTGCCCGGTGGCGACGGCCCGGCGGTCATCGGCGGGGTGACCGCCCGGGGGGTGGGCACCCGGTACCTGGCCCTGTCGGTGTCCGACGCCGCCGAGGACGTGATCGCCGTCATCCGGGCCGGTGCCCGCGGCTACGTGACCAAGGTGATCGACGGGGCGGAGCTGGTCGCCGCGATCGGCCGGGTGGCCGAGGGCGATGCGGTGTTCTCGCCCCGGCTGGCCGGTTTCGTGCTCGACGCGTTCTCGGCCGAGCTGTCCCCGGGGGCCGACCCCGAGCTGGACCAGCTGTCGGCCCGCGAGCTCGAGGTGATGCGCCTGCTGGCCCGGGGGTACGCCTACAAGGAGATCGCCCGGCGCCTGTCGATCTCGATCAAGACGGTGGAGACCCACGCCTCGGCCGTGCTGCGCAAGCTGCAGCTGTCCAGCCGCAACGAGCTGACCACCTGGGCCGCCCGCCGCCGCCTGATCTGAACGGTGGGGCTGACGGTGGGGCTAACGTCCGCCGGCGTGATCACCGTCCTCGCCGGCGGCGTCGGCGCCGCCCGCATGCTCGCCGGGCTGCGGCTCGTCGTCGAGCCCCCCGCCATCACCGCCATCGTGAACGTCGGCGACGACACCACGCTGCACGGCCTGCACATCTCCCCCGACCTCGACACCTGCACCTACACGCTGGCCGGCGCCATCAACCCCGAGACGGGGTGGGGCCTGGTCGGCGAGACGTGGAACGCCATGGCCGCGCTGGAGCGCTACGGCGGGCTCACCTGGTTCCGCCTCGGCGACAAGGACCTCGCCACCCACCTGTACCGCACGCACCGCCTCGGCGAGGGCGCCCCGCTGTCGCAGATCACCGCCGAGATCACCGCGGCGTGGGACCTCGGCGTGCGCCTCATCCCCGCCACCGACGACCGGTTGTCCACCACCGTGACGTTGACCGACGGCAGCACGATCTCCTTCCAGGACTACTTCGTGCGCCTGCAGCACGGCGTGCCGATCACCGGCGTGGCCTTCGACGGGGCGGCGGACGCCCGCCCGGCGCCCGGGGTCCTCGAGGCGCTGGCGGAGGCCGAGACGATCGTCATCGCCCCGTCCAACCCGATCGTGTCGATCGGCCCGCTGCTCGCCGTGCCCGGCCTGCGCGAGGCGATCGCGGCGCGCCGGGCCCGCACCGTGGCGGTGTCGCCCATCATCGGCGGCGCCGCGCTCAAGGGCCCGGCCGACCGGATGCTGCGCGAGCTCGGCCACGATGTCTCCGTCGTCGGGGTGGCCAAGCTGTACGCCCCGCTGGCCGCGGCGCTGGTCATCGATGAGGTCGACGCCGGCCTCGCCGACGAGGTGGCCGCCGCCGGCATCCGCCCCGTCGTCGCCCCCACCGTCATGTCCACCCCCGAACGCGCTGCGGCGCTGGGCCGAACCGTGCTGGAGTGCCTGTCGTGAGGCTCGACATCTTCCCCATCGAGACCATCCCCGAGATCCGCGCCGGTGACGACCTCGCCGGCTTCATCGCCGAGGCCGCCGAGCGGGAGGGCAACCCGCTGCAGGCGGGCGACGTCGTCGTGGTGACCCAGAAGGTGATCTCCAAGGCGGAGGACATGCTGGTCCGCATCGACCCCGAGGACCCGCTGTCGCACAAGCCGCTGGTCGAGCAGGAATCGGTGCGGATCCTGCGCCGACGCGGGGAGCTGATCGTCAGCGAGACCCGCCACGGGTTCGTGTGCGCGAACGCGGGCATCGACCTGTCCAACATCGACCACGGGTACGCCGCGCTGCTCCCGGAGGATTCCGACCGTTCGGCCCGCCGCATCCGCGACGGCCTCAAGTTCCGGCTGGGGCTCGACGTGGCCATCATCATCTCCGACACGTTCGGCCGGCCCTGGCGCCGGGGCCTGACCGACGTGGCCATCGGCGTGGCCGGGATCCATGCGGTGGTGGACCTGCGGGGCACCGAGGACGCCAAGGGTCGCATCCTGCAGGTGACCGAGGTGTGCGTGGCCGACGAGCTGGCCGCCGCCGCCGAGATGGTGATGGGCAAGGCCTCGGGGGTGGCCGCCGCCGTGGTGCGCGGGGTGAACCCGGCCTGGCTGGGCGAGGGTTCGGTGCGCGAGCAGGTGATCCGCCACCCCAGCGAGGACCTGTTCCGCTGAGGTCGGGACCGGGTCAGGTGCTGGCCACGATGAGGTCCTCGCCGCTGGAGGGGCGCAGACCGTCGGACCGGCCGGCGAAGTAGCGCTCCGCCAGCTCCCGGCCGGGCACGTGGCGCACATCGGCGAACCCGGCGTCGCGGGCGAGGGCGACCAGCTCGTCGGGGGTGAAGAAGCTGATGAACGGCGTGCCCGAGGCGCGGGCGCCCCGGCTGCTCAGCTCCAGCCCGGGCCGGTCCGCCTCGTCGACCAGCTCGACCGGCAGCAGGAACGACATGGCGAAGGCGGAGCCGGGGGCGAGGCCGGCGAGCTGGTGAAGGATGG
>JADLEF010000114.1 GCA_020846295.1 Acidimicrobiales bacterium | reverse complement strand
CACGGCCTGACCGCTCCACGTCGTTCGATCCCGACCGCTCACCTGGCCCTCGTCAGCGTGTAGGCGCCGCAGCCCGTACCGATCGGTATCAGGCCCGATCGCCAGGGAGGTGACCGGCGCGATGGCCGCCCTTCCAGTCCTCCTGCGCCGGCCTGGCCTGCGTACCGCCCAGGATGTTGAGCTGCGGCACCTCGCGCATGGATCGCTTCAGCTCGGCGAAGCCGGCGAAGTCCGCCAGCGTCGTCACCGCGTTCCACAGCGGCAGCGCATCGGCATCATCGGGAATGCGGGAGATGACCGGCCCGAAGAACGACACGCCGTCGGGCGGCCTGAACGTGATGATCGGCGTACCGACATCCCGGCCGGTACGGGAGAGGGCGAGCTCGGTCTCCTCGTCGAGGAGGGCGTCCCAGCCCGTGTCGTCGAGGGCGTCGGCGAAGCGGGTGGGCAGCCCAGCCGCGGTGAGGACCTCGCGCACGTGGTCGGGGGTGCTCAACCGGCCCCGCATGCCCGAGCCCTTCGGTTTGTCCCAGTAGCTCTCGCCGTACGCGGTGACCAACGCATCGAGCGGCTCGCGGCCGAGCTCATCGCGCACGGCCGCAGCGACGCGCAACATGCGCAGCCCGGCGGTGTGGCCCGCCTCGTACTCGGGCGGGAACTCGGTGGCGTAGTCCTTGTGCTTGTTGAGCAGGCGCAACGAGATGAAGCGCCAGTCGACCCGGTACTCGGACTGCTGCGCCACCTTCACCACCCACCGGGAGGTGATCCAGGCGAAGGGGCACACCGGATCCCAGAAGAACTCGATGTCGAAGGGGGCTTCGGTGGGGGCCATGCGGCGCCTCCATCTGCTCAGGCGGGCGGCTGCCCGGTGGGTACGAAACGGAACCACGCATCCCTCGGCGCCTCCGCTGCCTTGAGGGCGGCCTGGACACGGCGCAGCAACAGACCCATCTCGGTCTCGCGGTACAGCCACGACTCGCTCTGGCGCGCCGCAGGGGTGTGCCCGGCGAGCTCGAGGGCGACCTCTTCGTAGAAGGTCCGCAGCTCGACGGCGAGCTGACCCAGCTCGGGGGCACCGAGCCCACTGTCCTGCCACGGCGCGCCCTGCTCGATGCGCACCAGCGCCTCGACCATCGCAGGCAGGCCGTCCGCGCCGCCGAAGCGCACCACGCCGGTGTGACCGGTGGCCTCGAAACGGCGCCGCCACGCCGGACGCAGGCCGATCAGCTCGTCGACGGCGGGGTGCAGGGACGGATCGTGGCGAGGGGGCAGCGTGCAGGCCAGCGGCGCATCCGACTCGTCGACGATGACCTCGGGATGGTCCACCAGCACCGGCGCATCGGTACGGGCCAACAGGGCGAAGGCGGCGTCGAGCACGCGGTGCTGGAAGGCGGGGTCGCCCGGCCGGCCCAACGGCCGGCCCAACGGGAACTCGACGTGCAGCATCCTCGGCGGTCGGGCGCGCTCCGCCTGGCCGCGCACCAGCGACAGCCCGACGGTGGCCAGGCCGGCCTGCTCGAAGATGTGGGCGAGCGCACTCACGGTGCGCGTGCACAGCGGTCAAACCGGGGTGAGCAGGACCACGTCCACGCCATCGGCGAGCAGCTGCCGAGCGGCGGCGGGGCCGGTGTCCAGCCGCATGGTGGTGAGGGTGTGATCCGGCTGGGCCCCCATGAAGGACAGGTGGTTGGTCGCCACGGAGCCGATCACCCCCTGCGCCGCGAGCTCGTCGAGCCGATCGGCCGGGTAGGCGACGTTGAGGTCGGCGAGCAGGCCGGACCGATCGAAGTTCACCGACAGGTGGGCCAGCTGCAGGTCGCGCGCCGCGGCGGGCAGGGTGACGAACCCCTGTCCCTCGCTCCAGCGGCCCAGGCCGTCGGCGCGGAGCCCGGCGGTGGTCACGATGGCCACCCTCGCCTCGGCCAACGGCGGGGCGGCCACCGCGGCGGTGGTGCCGAAGTCGAACGCGTCGAGCGATTCGACACTGCGGCGGACGATCGCGTCGCTGCTCATGATGGGCTCCTTCGCACGGGTGGGCGGTCGGTCGAGCGGGTACGGGCGCGCGCGGGGCGCCCGAGTCCCGGCGTGGGTTCGGGGTGATCGCCAACAGACGGATGGCGTCAGCGCTGAGGCGGCGGATGCGGGCCGGGTCGTGATGGGCGCGGGCCAGGATCATCAGACCCTCCATGTGGGCGCACAGCGCCTCCGCCGCGGCGGCGGGGTCGGTGTCGGCGGGGACCTCACCGCGGTCGAGCGCCTCGCCGATGGCGACCGCGAAGCACGCGCACAGCTCCTCGAAGGTCCGGGCCAGCGCGGCGCGCATGTCGGGCTCGCGGTCGGCCAGCTCGGCGGCGAAGTTGCCGAACCGGCAGCCGGGCACGCAGCCGGTCGAGCGGGCCTGCTCTCGCAGGACGCGCTCCAACGCCACGGCATATCGCTCGATGCGCTCCGCCAACGTTCCGGGGCTGCCGAACGACGGCATGATCACCTCGGCCCGCACCCGCTCCCAGGCGCGCTCCAGCATCGCCAGCGCCAACGCCTGCTTCGAGGGCCACCAGTGGTAGAAGCTGCCCCGAGGCGCACCCGCCTCCGCGCACAGCTCGGCCACACCGACCGCCTCATAGCCCCGGCTCCACATCAGCCGTTCGGCGGCGTCGAGGAGCCGCTCCCGCGTCGGCGTCGGCGTCGGCTCGGTTGAGGTGGGGGATCGACGCACCCCGTCACAGTAGACCGGTCGGTTAGCGCCGCGCCCGCGAAACGCACCCGCACCTTGCGGGTGCGCTCCACGTCGCCGGCGTCAGCCCATCGCCCCGGGGGAGAGGCCTGCGGTCTCACCCCCGTCGGCCACGAACTCCGACCCGGTGGAGAAGCTCGACTCGTCGCTGGCCAGGAACACCACCAGGTTCGACAGCTCCTCCGACCGGCCGACGCGTCGCATGGCGACGTGCTTCTGCGGGGTGTCGAGCGACGCGGTCATCGGCGTGGCCACCACGCCGGGGTGCACCGAGTTGCAGCGAACACCGGCCGCACCGAGGTCCAGCGCCACCGATTTCGTCAACCCGCGCACGCCGAACTTGGCCGCGTTGTACCCGGGCAGCGCGGCGTAGCCCTGCAGCCCCGCCGTCGAGGAGATGTTGATGATGGAGCTCGGCGCAGCGGCCTTGAGCGCATCGACGCTGGCATGGATGCCGTTGAACACGCCGGTGAGGTTGATGGCGATGACGCGATCCCACTCCTCGGGCGGGAACGTGCCGATGGGACCGAAGTTGGCGATGCCGGCGTTGTTGACCAACACGTTGAGCCGGCCGAAGCGCGCCACGGTGGCCTGCACCGCGGCGGCCCACTGGGCCCGATCGGTGACATCGAGGTGGATGTAGGCCGCAGCATCGCCGAGCTCGGCGGCCAGGGCCTCACCCTCGGCGTCGAGCACATCGGCGACCATGACCTTGGCCCCTTGGGCCACCATCGCCCGGGCGTGGCTCTCGCCCATACCGCGGGCACCTCCGGTGATGAGCGCGACCTTGCCCTCGAGACGATTGCCGGTGGTGAACTCAACCATGACGTTGCTCCTTGCGTTGCGTCGGCGCGACATCGAGGCCGAGTCGCGCTGCCCCCCTACGCGACCATATACCCAGATGGGTATCAACATCCCGGGTCCGAGGACCTCCATGGGTCCGACGCTCGACCGGAGGAAACCCTCCCCAAGCCGTGCCGTCCTGCTCTGTCGGCTTCCGCCTCGATCGCCGACGATGTCCAGGTGCGCCCACCATCGAGCTCCCTCGCCGACCGGACCGAGGTCGTGGTCCACCCGGAGCCGGATCGCCGCTGGCCCGCCGGATCGCCGCTGGCCATCGCCATCGCCGCATTGCTCGGCGTGCTGACGGTGCTGTGGATCCGAGCACGGCCGTTGGAGAGCCGGTTCGTGAACCGACCCGCTGCGTTGGGCGCGTTGTCGGCCTACGCCGCGCTCGCCGGCACGGTGCTGCTGTCGCTGACCATCGTGCTGTCGGCGCGCTGGCGGATCGTCGAGCGGTCGACCGGCGGACTGGATCGGGCCTACCGCCGCCACCATCAACTCGGCGCGATCGCCTTCTCGCTGCTCGCCCTGCACCCCTCGCTGCTCGCCTGGCGCTACGCCCACGTCTCGTGGGCCCGGGCGGCCGAGTTGTGGCGACCCGACCCGGATGAGCTCGCCCTCGCTGCCGGCCAACTCGCGCTGTACGGCATGGCGATCGCCATCGCCGTGACCATGTGGGTCGCCGTGCGCCACGGCGTGCTGGTGTGGCTCCAGCGCCTCATGGGGGTGCTGTTCGTACCGGCCGCCTGGCACGTGTTCCGAGCCGGCGGCGACACGAGCTCGTACCGGCCATTGCGCTGGTATCTCATCGCGGTCGTCGCCGCCGGCGTGAGCGCGTTGGTCCTGCACACCTTCGCAGGGCGGCTGTCCGCGCCGCACCACCGGTATCGGGTCGAGTCGGTCGGAGCGCTCAACCCCCAGGTCTCCGATCTTCGGCTCCTCCCCCTCGGCCGGCCCATGTCCTTCACGCCGGGGCAGTTCGCCTTCCTCCGCTTCGCCCACCAGCCGATCGGCGGTGAGGCCCACCCGTACTCGATGGCATCGTCGCCCGACGCCGAGCAGCTTCGGTTCACGATCAAGCACCTGGGTGACTACACCGCGCACATCGGCGAGATCGCCCCAGGGGCGGAGGCGGTCGTCGAGGGGCCCTATGGGCGCTTCTCCTACCGGTACGTGCGCGGGCTGCGCCAGGCATGGATCTCCGGTGGCATCGGGATCGCGCCGTTCCTCTCGATGGCGGCGGCGCTCGATCCGGCCGATCCGCGTCGCGTGACGCTCTTCTACGGCTACGCCGACGATGGCCCGCCGTCGCTGCTCGCCGAGCTCCGCTCGCTGGCCGACGGGCGCCCGAACCTCGACGTGGTGCTGGTGGACGAACACGCGGACGGGTTCATCGATGCGGCGCTGCTCCAGCGCCACCTCGCGCCGCTCGACGACGTCGAGTTCCTGCTGTGCGGGCCGCCGCCGATGGTGCACGCCCTGCACCGCCAACTGGATGCCGTCGGCGTGCGTCGGCGACGGATCCACTACGAGGAGTTCGGGTTCTCATGAAGTGGCTCGTCGCCCTGGCGCTCACCATCCTGATCGGCACTGCGGTCACGACCACCGCCGTCGACGCGGTCCGCAGCGACGCCCGGCCCGCAGCCCCGTCGATCACGACCGCGCCGACAGCCGCATCCGCTCGGCCGCCTCGCGCAGCAGCGTCAGCCCGGCGGCGTCGGGCGCGGCGACCTCCTCGCCGAGGCGGGCCGGCGCGGCGGCGTTGACGGCGACGCCCGGCAGGCCGAGCGCCTCGTAGCGCGCCCGCT
>JADLEF010000113.1 GCA_020846295.1 Acidimicrobiales bacterium | reverse complement strand
GCCGCTTCAGGCGCGGGTTGTAGAGCGCGGCCTCGCCCTCGAAGTAGAGCAGCGGCCCCTTGTCCTCGGGGCAGGCCAGGATCTCGAGCAGTTGGGGGTCGAGGGCCACAGGGGACTCCGTTCGGGGTGGTTCGGCGGACTGGGTCGGCGCGGTGGGCCGGCGGACAGTTCTAGCGGTCCGACGTGGCGAGACCGAACGCCGAGCGCACCTCGGCCACCCGCTCGGTCACCTGCGACGCGGTCGGCGCCTCGAGGTTGAGGCGCAGCAACGGCTCGGTGTTCGACGGCCGCAGGTTGAACCACCAGCCGTCGAGCTGCACGGTGAGGCCGTCGAGGCGGTCCATCGAGGCGTCGGGGTGCGCCGCCGCGTAGTGCGCGGCGACCGCCTCGATCACCGCCTTGGGGTCCGGCACCTCGGTGTTGAGCTCGCCGGAGGCGGCGTAGCGTTCGAACGGCCGGCGCAGGACCGACAGCGGCACCGCTGCCCGGCAGAGCTGCTCGAGCACCACCACGGCCGCGATCAGACCGGAATCGGCCCGGAAGTTGTCGGCGAAGTAGTAATGGCCGGAGTGCTCGCCGCCGAACACGGCGCCGGTGTCCGCCATCACCTGCTTGATGTAGCTGTGCCCGACCCGGGTGCGGACCGGCACCCCGCCCGTCTCGCGCACGATGTCGGGCACCGCCTGCGAGCAGATCAGGTTGTGCACGATGGTGGCACCGGGGTGTCGCTCCAGCATGCCGGCGGCCACGATCGACGTGGTGAGCGAACCCGACAGGGGTTGGGCGAGCTCGTCGACGAGGAACACCCGATCGGCGTCGCCGTCGAAGGCGAGGCCGATGTCCGCCCCGGTCTCGAGCACCCGCTTCTGCAGGTCGACGAGGTTCTCGGGCTGGATCGGATCGGCCGGGTGGTTGGGGAAGGTGCCGTCGAGCTCGGGGTAGAGGATCTCGAGCTCGAAGGGCAGGTCGGCGAACACCGCGGGCACGACCAGGCCGCCCATCCCGTTGGCCGTGTCGGCGACCACCTTCAGCGGGCGCAGGAGGGAGGCGTCGACGAAGCCGTGGACGTGCTCGGCGTAGGCGGCCAACAGATCCTGTTCGCGGCGGGAGCCACGCGACGCGACGGCAGACAGGCCGGCCTCGGCCGCCGCCTTGATCACGTCCAACCCGGTGTCGGCCCCGATCGGTCGGGCGCCGGATCGGCACAGCTTGATGCCGTTGTAGCGGGCCGGGTTGTGCGAGGCGGTGAAGATGGCGCCGGGCGCGTCGAGACGGCCGGCGGCGAAGTAGAGCAGGTCGGTGGACACCAGGCCGATGTCCACGACATCGACGCCCTGCCCCAGCGCGCCATCGGTGAACGCGGCGACCAGCTCCACGCCGGAGGGGCGCATGTCCCGGGCGACGACGATGCGGGTCGCCCCGTCGCGGTCGGCCACGTAGCGGGCGAAGGCGGCGCCGATGCGCCGGCACAGGTCGGCGTCGATCTGGTCGGGGTACACGCCCCGCACGTCATAGGCCTTGAAGATCTCATCGAGCATGCCGTGCGAAGGCTACCGGCGCAGTCGCCCAACCTGGCCGGATGCGCGGCGGCGCGGGCCCGGACGGTGGGCGCCGAGGACGGCGGGAGGCCGGACGCCCCGGGTCAGCGCAGCACGGTCTCGGCGTGCTCGGCGTACGCGCCCTGCTTGGCCCAGCGCCGCACCCGGATCAGATCCCGCATCAGGCGGAACGCGTCGCGGGCGACCTTCACCGTCGAGCGCTCGGAGTTCTCCACCCGCACCGGCACCTCGAGCACCGACAGCTCGTAGCGCTCGGCGAGGTGGAACAGCTCGATGTCGAAGGCGAACCCGTTGATCCGGGTCTGGGCGAACAGCAGCCGGGCGGAGTCCGAACGGAACGCCTTGAGCCCGCACTGGGTGTCTCGGTACTGCCCGAGCAGCAGCGCCGTGGTCAACACGTTGATGACCCGCCCGCCGATCTCGCGCAACCGCCGGGCCCGCACCAGCGTGGTGGTGCCGGTGTGCCGGCGGCTGCCCACCACCATGTCCCAGCCCTGCTCGACCTCGACCAGCAGGTGCAGGATCTGGTCCGGGGAATAGGCCAGGTCCGCGTCGGTGAAGGCCACGGTGCGCCCGCGGGCCGCCAACATACCGGCGCGCACGGCCCCGCCCTTGCCCTGGTTCTGCGGGAGCCTGATGGCCTGATCGGCGCCCGCCCGACGGGCCGCTCCGACCGTGTCGTCGGGCGAACCGTCGTCCACCACCACGATCTCCAGCCCGCCGTCGTCACCGACGAGCGCCAGCTCACGCCGCAGACGCTGCACGGTGTGCCCGATGCGCTCCGCCTCACCGAAGGCCGGCACGACGACCGAGAGGCGCACGTCGCCCGGCGCCCGATCCCGGCCCACCTGCAGGTGTTGGGTGCGGCGCACCCGTTGGAACAGCACCCAGCGGTAACAGATCAGCCGGATCACGGCGGCGACCGACAGCGCCACCAGCTTGGCCGTCAGCAGCGCACCCCACGAGGGCCTGGCCGAGGTGAGCAGGGTGAGCACCGACAGGTCCGCCGCGCCGGCGATGGTCACCACCACCGCGACCGACCACGGTTGGTACACCCAGCGCACGAAGGGGTCGTTGCGGAAGGTCAACGTGCGGTGGGCGCCGATCGACACGAGCGCGGCCACGGCGATGGCGACCACATCGGCCCGGGCGAGCCCCCACCCGGCGGCGCGGTGCAACGTGAGCAGCAGGCCGACGTCGACGGCGGTGATGAACACGCCGACCAGCGCGAAGCGACCGAGGAACCCGCGCATGGCGGCGGGGACGGGGGCCCGCGCCGGCCCGCTCGGCGAGCGGCTCGCGCTCATCCGACGTGGTCGGTCCCGCCGTCACCCGGTCCGACGGGACGCTCGATCGCGGGGTCGATCGGGCGGGTCGGATCGGCCTGCTCCGCACCGCTGCGGCCCAGGCTGCGCCGATCGAGCCGAACCGGACCGAGCGGGTCGACGGTGGGATCGAACGGCGGGTGGAAGGGACGGTGCACCGGATCGGCGGGCGCGGCCGCCTCCGCGCCGGGCGCGGGCGCGACGGCCGGGGCGGGCGGCCCGGCGGGAGCGGGGCCGACCGGCGCAGGCCCGACCGGCGGGGCCGGGACGGCCGGGTTGCCGAACAGATCGACCGCAGGCAGCGCCGGCCCGCCGCTGTCGACACCCGCGGGCGCGGGCACCGCGACGGGCGCGGCGGGCGGGGCGGCCCGGCTCGGCACCGGCGGCTGCAGGTCGGCCCGGGCGGGCGGGGCGGCGGCGGCCGGCGGCTCGGGCGCGCCCGGCGGCGCGAACAGCGCGCCCGACGGCTCGAACGGTGCGCCAACCGGGGCGAGCACGCCGCCGTTCGGTCGGGGGCCGTCCTCGGGCTCGAGGAAGGTGAGCTGGTAGCGCGACAGATCCAGCTCGTCGGGACCGATGGCGGGCCGCACCCGGATCGGGCGGTGCCACGTCGGCGGGTTGGACCGCCCCAGCCAGAACACCCCGGCCAGCCCGGCGAGCGTCAGCGCGACCCCGAGCCCGTCGACCCCGGTTCGCCCGTCGTGCAGCGTCACCCGCTGCTCGGTGGGGACCACGACCATCAGGTTCGGCATGACCCGGCAGGGACCGGCGGCCCCGTCGACCTTCCAGTTCGGGAAGTAGGACGACTTGACCAGCACCGGCACGCCCACTTCGTCGACCTCGAAGCTGATGCTGTCCTGGCCCTCCACGATGTTGCTGACCGTCGTCTTCGGCGCCGCCTCGGCCACCGGATCGGCGCCCGCCGCGATGCGCTCCCACTCGGCGGGCCCATCGGCCGCCAGCAGCACGTCCCAGCGGTCGGGGTCGTTGTAGTACTCGGCCGACGGCTCCAACCAGTCCGCCTGGTCCTGGGCCAGGTCCACCACCGCCGGCAGGTTCTCGACCGGTTCGACCAGCTCGCTGTCGGACACCTCGTAGACCGACCACGGACCGGTGTCCAACAGGAAGGTGAGATCGGCGTTGGCGTCGGCCTGCCGCTTGGCGGCATCGGTCAACGCCATGTAGTAGCGCACCCCCATCAGCTGCAGGTGCTGCACGCCGAGGTCCACGTCCAGCGAGCTGTAGGGCAGGTCGCGCTGTGCCCGCGACGGCGCTTCGGACAGCTCCGACTGGTTCATGAAGTGGTAGGGCGTGGTCGCCGACGACTCGAAGTACAGGCCCTCCATGGACCCGAGGCAGCCCTTCGTCCAGTACGGGAGCAGCATCAGCGACATGGGCGTGCCGTAGGAGTTCAGCTTCTCGGTCTGGTACTCCCACATGACCCGGCCGCAACCCCGCTCCTGACCGAGGTTGGCCATGGCGGTGACGACCTGGTTGTACTCGGGCCAGGCGTCCTTGCCCTGGTAGCCGCTGTAGTTCCACTTCGCCCAGGACTTCACGAACGACTGCGGGGCGGTGAACGTGCCGTTGAAGCTCCACTGGCCGTTGACCAGCTTGCTGCCGGGCACCACCCCGAGGGGCAACGCGGCGGCGAACAGCAACCCGAGGGCGGCCACCGTGCCGCCCAGGGACCGGAGCCCGAACGTGGGCAGCACCTTGACGAACAGGCTGAGCCCGACCGCGGCGAGCAGGTACAGCGACAGGTAGTAGAAGGGCAGGAACCGGGCGTTCCACATCTGGGTGTCGGGCCAGGCGGCGAACAGGATGCCCATCGTGAGCGCAGCGCTGGCCAGGAACCCGCCGATGAGCACCCGGTCCACGATGGAGAGCACCACCGCGATCACGCACAGGGCGAACACCGCGTACCAGACCGTGGTGAGCGACTTGGCCGGACCGAGGTGCTCGCCGTACTTCTGGATGCGCTCCCAGCCCATGTCGTTGAAGTAGGCGTGGTTCTTGACGAAGGGCAACGCCCAGAACCCGGTGACCATCGCCCCCAGGATCCCCACCGGCGCCACCCACAGCAGCGTCGCCCGCCAGCCCGGTTCGAAGACCACCGACACGGCGACGAGCAACGCCACCGCCACCACCGGCAGGGCGACGGCCACCGGGACCGACAGCGCCTCGGCGCCTGCGCCCCACCCGGCGGCGGCGACGGCGGCGACGAACCCGGCGATGAAGATGCCGTCGACCGGCTTGCGGGTGTCGATGGCGAGGCGCCACAACCCGAGCAGCAGGGTGGCGACCACGGCGAACATCGCCGGGATCAGGTGGTTCAGCATCACCAGGGCGAACAGCAGCGCGCCGAGGGCCCGGTAGCGACCGGTCTCGAGCCCGCGGGCGACGACGCCGAGGTAGACGAGGCAGAGCGTGAGGCTGATGGAGAAGGAGAACTCCCCGGCGAGCGTCGAGGCCGCGTTGCCGCCGATGATCCGGAACCGCTCGTCGAAGTCGAAGATGAACGGCAGGGTCCCGAAGGCGAGCAGGGCCGGGCCGGGGTAGGGCAGGCGGAACATGCGGCCCATGAACCACGCGGCGAGCGGCATGGTGACCAGCCCGGACACCGAGACCAGCTTGAACGCCACCGCGTAGGGCACGAACGGGACCGCGTCGAGCGCCACGATGAGCAGCGCCGGCACGACCATGTAGAACTTGTAGGCGGGGAACCCTGCGTACCAATCCTTGGTCCAGCCCGACAGGCTGAAGTTGCTCAGGATCTCGCGCCGCAGGAAGTCCGGGCCCCACACGTGGGCGCCCATGTCGCCGCCGGAGGCGAGGTTGTCGTTGAGCAGCAGGTGCGGCTGGACCTGCAGCCACACGAAGATCATGGCGACGGCCACCGCGATGAGGGTCAGCAGGCCGCTGATCACCTGCTCGGGTGAGCTGAGCAGCGTCGCCATGCGCCCGGGTCCCGGGGCCGGCTCGGCGGCCGGCTCGATGGCCGGGTCGTCGGCCGACACGTCGGCGGAGGGCGCCGGCGGGCCCGGCGGGGTGGCGAAGGGACCCGTCAGCCCGGTCGGATCGGCGCCCGTCCCGTCGGCCGAGGGCGGTTGCGGTGACGGGTCGGAGCCGTTCGGAGAGGGGTTGATGGTGTCCATGCGTTGGGTCGACTCGTGGGTCGTCTCGGGCACCACCGGCGGTGGATGCGCGGGGACCACGCTAACCGTCGACAGCTGCCGGGGTGGGTGCACCTCATCGACAGCCACCGACCGTGGGCGGCGGGCGGGCCGCAGCGCCCGCGAGGGTGGCGGTACACGCCCGGGGGGTGAGCCATCGATCGGCTCGGCTCAGACCTGCGGTCAGCTGGCCTTGCGCAGTGGCTGGGCTGCCTTGATGTCGTCGAGGAGGCTGCGCAGCTCCACCCGCTCCCCGCTCTTGCTCCAGGTGCGGCGGTCGCAGGTCGAGCACGAGGTCATCAGCACCGCTTCGCCGCGGACGTACATCGTGATCGTGACGAGGTTGCCCTCGCAGCCGTTCGTGCATGCGCCGACGGATGTCAACTTCGCCGCCTTGAGGTCCCGGGTCATGAACTGCCTCGCCTTCGTCCGCCACTGAGCGGCGCTTCGCCGCACCGCCATACCGGTTGGGTGTCGTCACCGGTCGGTGTCATCACCGGTTGGTGTCATCGACCGTCTGGGGGATGCCGCTGAAGCATCGTCATCGAATTGAAACGTACTTTGACGGACTCGGCCAGACGTTCGCCGGCGAACGATCGCGTCGCAGGCCATCGGAGGACCCGGTCAGCTCAGCGCCAGCAGGGTCACCGTGAACGCGTTGAAGGCCATGTGGGCAACGATGGCGGGCCCCAACCGCCCGGCCCGAAGCGCCAGCCCGCCGAAGACCAGCCCGGCGATGACCAGCCCGGGGAACTGCACCGGCTGGAAGTGGACCGCGGCGAAGGCCACCGAGGTGAGGGCCAGCGCCAGGCGGGCGTCCATCCGGGCGGCCAGGCCGCCCTGCAGGAGGCCCCGGAACAGCAACTCCTCCACGATCGGCGCGACCACGGCCAGCAGCAGCAGCATCCCGATCAGACCGGCCGTGCCCGCGCCCTTCGAGGTGAGCTGGCGGGCGGGGCCGTCCTCGTCGACCCCGGCGAGCAGGTACACCACGGCGATGAGGAGCTGGGCGGCGACGCCGCAGGCGATGCCCACCCCGATGTCGGAAGGCCGTACCACCAGGCCGAGGTCGCGTCGCAGGCTGCGACCCCGCCCCGCGGTTGCCGCCGCGACGGTGGCGAGCTGGGTGGCCCACACCGGGGCCTGCAGCAGTGCCAGCGCCACCAGCGGCGTGCCGGCGGCGAGGGCGAACACCTCGTCGTCCAGCGCGGCCGCCGCCGCCACCCCGGACGCGGTGCCGGCGACGACGAACAGCGGGTTGAGCACCAGGAAGGCGACCGCGCCGACGACCTGGCTCACCAACCAACCCCCGACAGCGAGCGCCGCCCAGCCCTGCCGGCGAGGTGGCCCCTCCGCCGCGACGCCGAGCGCGTCGCCGAACCCATCAGCGGTGTCGTGCGCGGGCCGGTCCACGGCCGGGAACGCTAGTGCCGGGCGCCGGACGGGAGTCACCGCGGACCGATCCGCATTCACAGCAAGGTGGACCTAGCATGAAACCATGGATCCCAAGGCAAATCCGCCCGGCGGACCCCAGGGTCGCTCGCCGGGTTCTGGGGCCCGCAACGAACAGGGCTTCCCCAAGTGGGCGATCTGGGCGCTGGTCGGTCTCGTCGTGCTGGTCCTCGTCGTGCCCACGCTGCTGCGTGGCCAGACCGGGGACCAGATCACCTATACCGAGTTCATCGACGACGTGAAGGCCGGTGAGGTCGAGTCGATCACGTTCGACAACACCACCGGTGACATCGACGGCGCCTACCGCAACGGCGACGAGTTCCACACCACCGGCTACCTCGACTTCACCGAGGAGGATCGACAGCTCCTCGAGGACAACGGCGTGCAGCAGAAGCCGTCGACGCCCCGCTCGGGCTTCTTCGCACAGCTGCTGCCGATCCTGTTGCCCTTCATGCTGCTGATCGGCTTCTTCTGGTGGATGCAACGCCGGGCGGCCGGGCAGATGGGCAACATCATGTCGATCGGCCGCTCCCGGGCGAAGACGTATTCGACGGAGCGCCCCTCGACCACCTTCGACGATGTGGCTGGCTACGAGGGCGTCAAGCAGGAGATCCGCGAGGTGATCGACTTCCTGCGATCGCCGTCGAAGTTCGCCGCCATCGGCGCACGCATCCCCAAGGGCGTGCTGCTCGTCGGCCCTCCCGGCACTGGCAAGACGCTCATCGCCCGCGCCGTCGCCGGTGAGGCGGGCGTGCCGTTCCTCTCGGTCACCGGTTCGGACTTCATGGAGATGTTCGTCGGCGTCGGCGCCTCCCGTGTGCGCGACCTGTTCCAGTCGGCCCGCAAGATGGGTCGGGCCATCATCTTCATCGACGAGATCGACTCGATCGGCCGCAAG
>JADLEF010000112.1 GCA_020846295.1 Acidimicrobiales bacterium | reverse complement strand
CGTCGTCATGAACAGCGGGTACATGAACCACGTCGCCGAGGTGGCGGTGGCGAGCAGCCCGGCCGACACCGTCACCACCCGGAACGAGCGCACCTGCAACAGCGACAGGTCCAGCAGCGGCTCGGGGTGGTGCAGCGAGCGCCGCACGAACAGCAGACCGGCCAGGACGGCGAAGGCGACGACGCCCAGCACCGCCGGCGAGGACCAACCCCAGTGCCGGCCCTGCACGACCGCCAACGCCACCCCGCCGACGGCCACGGTGCCCGCCGCGGTGCCGACCAGGTCGAGCGGGCGGGGGTGCGCCGGGCGCACGCCGGGATCGAGGCGCAACCGGCCACCCCACCACGCCAGCACGGCGAACGGGATGATCACCGCGAACACGAGCCGCCAGCTGCCCACCTCGAGGATGCCGGCCGCCATGGTCGGCGCCACCGCCGAGCCGAGGATGCCCATGGCCGACCACAGCGAGACCACCGAGGCATGGCGCTCCATCGGGAACAGCGGCAGCACGGCGGCGAGCGAGGAGGGCAGCACCATCGCCATGCCCACCGCCTGGATCACCCGGGCCGCGATGACCAGCTCGATGATCGGGGCCACGGCCGACAGCGCGGCGCCGACGGAGAACACACCCATCCCGGCCAGGAACACGAACCGGCGGCCCCAGCGGTCCGACAGCCGGCCGCCGAGGAGCATGAAGGTGACCTGGGTGACGTTGAAGGCGGACACGACCCAGCTGATGGTGGACAGCGAGGCCCGGGGGAACCCGTCCTCCAGCACCGGGATGGCGATGTTGGACGCGGTGGTCACGAACGAGCCGAGGAACATGGCGGTCGCCGCCACCAGAAGCGCCTGGTTGGCCCGCCGCTCGCTCATCTCCACCCCTGGTCCCCCGACCTCTGCAGCGACCGCGCGCCGATCCGGTTGCCGAGCGTACTCAGCAGCGCGCCAGACTGGTCCCATCATGAGCGCCGATCTCGACCTCGCCCACCGGCTCGCCGATGCGGCCGATGCCATCGCCCGCCGGTACTTCGCCACCGACAGCTACGAGGTGCAGACCAAGGCCGACGGCAGCCCGGTGACCATCGCGGACCAGACCATCGAGGAGACCATCAAGGCGATCCTGGCTGCCGAGCGGCCGGACGACGGCGTCCTCGGCGAGGAGGTCGGCTCGTCCGGCCCCACCGATCCGCGTTGGATCCTCGACGGCATCGACGGCACCCACAACTTCGCCGCCGGGCGCACCGAGTGGGGCACGCTCATCGCCCGCCAGCAGGATGGCCGGATCGTCCTCGGGGTGGTGACCAGCCCCGCGCTGGGCCGCCGCTGGTGGGTCGAGCGCGGTGGCGGGGCGTGGACGGCGACCATGGACGACAGCGGTGCCCTGGGTGAGGCGGAGCCCATGCGCTGCTCGACGACGGCGACGCTGGCCGACGCGGTGGTGAGCGCCATCCCGGGCGAGCAGTACTTCAAGGACCCCACCGACTGGCGGGTGGGCGTCGCGCGTGCCGTGCAACGCGGCGGCGTGCAGCCCAGCGCGTTCGGCCACAGCGCCCTGCGCGTCGCCGCCGGGGAGACCGACGCCACGCTGCACCTGCACGGCGGGGTGTGGGACCACGCCGTCGGCGTCGCCTTCGTGGAGGAGGCGGGCGGGCGATTCGCCGACCTGTGGGGCGGACGGCGGCTGGACACGCACACCGCGGTGTACGCCAACGCCGCCCTGTTCGACGAGGTCATGGCCGCACTGCGGGCGGCCTTGCCCGAGGGCAGCGCGCCGCCCGATCCTCTACCGTAGGTCCGAGCCGGACGAGCCGGCGCGCCCCCGGGGACCGGGGCGGACATCGTTCGCAGGAGGTTGCCATGACGCTGCTCCAGGAGCCGACCACCGCGCAGGACCCGGCTCAGCTCGCCGGCAAGGCCCGGGCCACGGGGGCGCGCTCCCCGCAGCGGCCCGCCCTCGATGCCGACCAGCTGGCCGCCTTCCATACCGATGGGTATCTGGTGATCCGGGCGGCGTTCGGCGACGACGTGCTCGAGCGCTTCGAACGGGCGGTGGTACAGCACCCACCGCTCGATCAGGTCGTCGTCGGTCAGACCTACCCGGGACCGGGCCGCTGGACGCTGGCCCGCAACGCCATGGCCGACCCGGACCTCGCCTACCTCGCTGCCCGCCCGGAGATGGTGGAACCGATCCGTGCCGTGCTCGACGACGACCCGAAGATCCTGATGTGGGCGTACTACGACCGCACGCCGGGCGGCCAGGGCCTACCCAGCCACAACGACTACAAGCGCTGGCGGCCCATCGGCTCGTCGATGCGGGGGTCCTTCGCCATCATCCCCTTCGTGGACTTCGACGAGACGGCCGGCCGGCTCGAGGTCGCACCCGGGTCGCACCGCGTCGCCCACACCCCCGATCCGTACGCACCGGTGTGGAACGCCGATCGCGCCCGCCGGCCGAGCGAGGACGACTTCGTCGATCCCGGCCTGCGACGGGGGGACCTGCTGCTGATGGACATGCACTGTTGGCACCGGGCCGGGGCCAACAACGCGGCCCACCACCGCACCGGCCTGTTCACCAAGTGGTGCGCCGCCACCCAGCCGCCGGCGACGGGCTGGTTCCCCCACAGCGACGCGGTGCGCACCGGGCTCGGGCCCGACGGCGAGCACATCCTCGGGTTCTCCTCGGCGGCGCCGCCGAGCGCCACCGCCGCCCTGCTCGAACGCACCCGGGGCGAGCGCCGCCAGTACCTGCTCCTGGAGGAGGACGGGCGCCTGCGGCTGCCGGTCGGCCCGGCGCTGAAGGAGGGCTCGATCCCGGATTGGGACGAGGGCAACCTCATGGCCGGGCTGCTCGACCGCGTGGCGGTGGAGCTGAAGGCCCGTCCGCCGTGGCTGTCCTACGTGGGCGACTACGGCGACCGGGCTGACCCCGGGGCCGGGCTGACCCGCACCTACGCCTACCGGGTGCCCGAGCACGCGTGGGGTATCCAGACCAAGGCGTCGGTGTGGCTCGACGCTGAGGCGATCCGGCCGCGGGCGGGCGACCTGGACCAGCCGTGGGTGCTCGACGCGATCGCCGAGTGGCAGCGCGAAGACCTGATCCGAGGCAAGGGCGTCACCGAGGCGACGGGCCGGGCCGACCAGTACGCCGTCTGAGCCGAGCGACCGTCAGCCGGCGGGTGCCGGGTCCGCGCCATACCCTGTGGTATGGATTGGAGGGCCCGGGTCGGCGACGCCGCCCGTCACAGCGAATCGACATCGAATCGCTGCGACGCAGCGCCGAATAGCCACCGAGGGTAGAGATGCAACTACAGAGCGTAGGCCGACGATGAGGATCCGCGCCGCCATCCTCAACGAACAGGGCCTGCCCCGCCCCTATTCGACGTCGCACCCCTTCGAGGTGACCGAGGTCGAGCTCGACGGCCCCGGCCCCGGCGAGGTGCTCGTCCGCGTCGCCGCCGCCGGGCTCTGCCACAGCGACCTGTCCGCGGTGGCCGGCGCCCGGGCCCGGATCCTGCCCGCCGTCGGCGGGCACGAGGCCGCCGGCGAGGTGGTCGAGCTCGGCGCCGACGTGACCGGGCTCGCCCCCGGTGACCACGTCGCCATGGTCTTCGTGGCCTCCTGCGGGCACTGCCGGGACTGCGTCGGCGGACGGCCCAACCTGTGCCCCTCGTCGTGGGCCAGTCGCAGCGACGGCACGCTGGTCACCGGCGGCCGCAGACTGCACCGGCGCGACGGCACGCCGCTGCACCA
The DNA here is from genome assembly GCA_020846295.1 of Acidimicrobiales bacterium. GTDB lineage: Bacteria > Actinomycetota > Acidimicrobiia > Acidimicrobiales > CAIXPF01 > CAIXPF01. The sequence goes on along the minus strand of JADLEF010000112.1, from coordinate 8,288 downwards.
CTGGTCGGGCATCTCGTGCTTCGCCGAGTATGCGGTGGTCGCCGCCGCCTCGCTGGTGCGCATCCCGGCGGAGATCGCGCTCCTCGACGCCGCCAGCTTCGGCTGTGCCGTCCTCACCGGCGTCGGCGCCGTGGTCAACACCGCGGCCGTACCGGTCGGTGTGTCGGTCGGCATCATCGGGCTCGGCGGGGTGGGCTTGTCGGCGCTGCTGGGCGCGGTGGTGAGCGGGGCCAACCCGATCATCGCCATCGATGTCAACGAGCCGAAGCTGGGCCTCGCCCGCTCCCTCGGCGCCATCCACGCGTTCGACGGCGCCGACCCCGAGCTGGTGGCGAAGGTCGCCGAGCTGACCGGCGGCGGCCTCGACTTCGTGTTCGAGATGGCCGGCGCGCCCGGCACCGCCGATCTCGGCTACGCACTGCTGCGCCGCGGCGGCGCACTCGTGGTCGCCGCCCTCGCCGATCCGTCGGTGCGGCTGTCGATCCCGATCGCGGCGGCGGTGTCCGACGAGAAGCGGATCCTGGGCAGCTACATGGGCTCCTCCACCCCGCAGCGCGACATCGCCCGCCTCGCCGGCCTCTACCAGGCCGGGCGCCTCCCGGTGGACCGCCTGCGCTCCGCCACGCTCTCGCTCGAACAGATCAACCAGGGCTTCGAACGCCTGGCCGCCGGGGAGGCCGTGCGCGACGTCATCGACTTCGGCGCGAGCTGACACCGGGCGCGCCACGGGCCCGGCCACGCCCACGAGGAGCGCAGCCGGGCCCGATGGCCGGTTCGATCAGTAGATCTCGATGAGGCCGGCGGCGCCCTGGCCACCGCCGATGCACATGGTCACGACGCCGTACTTGGCGCCGCGGCGCTTGCCCTCCTGCAGGATGTGACCGGCGCAGCGGGTGCCCGTCATGCCGAACGGGTGGCCGATGGCGATGGAGCCGCCGTTGACGTTGTACTTCTCGGGATCGATGCCGAGCGTGTCACGGCAGTAGAGGCACTGCGACGCGAACGCCTCGTTCAGCTCCCAGATGTCGATGTCGTCCACGGTGAGGCCGTGGCGCTTGAGCAGCTTCGGCACCGCAAAGACCGGGCCGATGCCCATCTCGTCGGGCTCGCAACCGGCCACGGCCCAACCCCGGAAGGCGCCCATCGGCTCGAGGTTGCGGCGGGCCGCCTCCTCGGAGGACATCATGACGACCGCCGCGGCACCGTCGGAGAGCTGGCTGGCGTTGCCGGCGGTGACGAAGTTGCCCTCGCCGCGCACGGGGGCGAGCTTGGCCAGGCCCTCGAGGGTGGTCTCGGCCCGGTTGCACTCGTCGCGATCCACGACGTAGTCGACGATGGACTCCTCGCCGGTGGCCTTGTCGAACTTCTTCATCTTCGTCGCCATCGGCACGATCTCGTCGGCGAACTTGCCGGCGGCCTGGGCGGCGGCGATGCGCTGCTGGGAGCGCAGCGAGTACTCATCCTGGTACTCGCGGCTGATGTTGTACCGCTTGGCGACGATGTCGGCCGTCTCGATCATGGCCATGTAGATGGCCGGGTACATGTCGGTCAGCGTCTCGTCCATGTTGACGGAGCCGCCCATGCCCGGGTTCGGCATCGAGATCGCCTCGACACCGGCGGCGACCGCGACGTCGCACCCGTCGTTGCGGATGTAGTTGGCGGCGAGCGCCACCGCGTTCAGGCCGGACGAGCAGTGCCGCTGGATGGTCGAACCGCCGGTGGTGATCGGCAGGCCGGCGAGCAGGCCGGCGAGGCGGCCCAGGTTGCCGGCGCCGTGTGCGCCGTTGCCGAGGTACAGGTCCTCGACCGCCTCCGGCTCCACACCGGACTTGGCCACGGCGTGCTTGATGGCATGGGCGGCCATGCTCATGGCCGGCGTGAGGTTGAACCCACCCCGGTGCGACTTGGCCAGCCCGGTACGGGCGTAGGAAACGATGACGGCTTCGCGCATGCGTGTGCTCCGGATGTGTTGGTCGACGCTCGACCGGTGGATGGACAATGCCACCCCACTTGCTAGCCGAAAACGGGCAGGCCGCGCTGCACCGGTGTGCTGACCTGCCCGACCGTGGCCCTGCTCCGCCTTGACCTCAACCGCGCTTGAGGGCGTACGGTGCGCTCGCCGCCGGTGCACCCCCCGGCGCGGCGGCGCGGATCGGAGCGCCCATGACCACCACCTCACCGGCCGAGACCTTCGGCATCGACCCGGCCGTGTACCACCGGCGGTGGTACATCCTCGGCTGCCTCTGCCTGGTCCTCGTGCTCGTCGTCGCAACCGTCAGCTCGGTCAACGTGGCCATCCCCAGCCTGGCTCGGGCCCTGCGCCCGACCGACACCCAGATCCTGTGGATCGTCGATGCGTACGCCCTGACCTTCGCCGGGCTGCTGCTGTTCGCCGGCGCCCTCGGGGACCGCTTCAGCCGCAAGGGTGCCCTGCTCGTCGGGCTGGTGGTGTTCGCAGCGGCCTCGATCCTGTGCAGCTTCTCCACCTCGCCCAACGTCCTGATCGCCTTCCGGGCGGTCATGGGCGCCGGCGCGGCGCTGATCATGCCGTCCACGCTGTCGCTGCTCGGCTCGGTGTTCCCGATGCACGAGCGGGCCAAGGCGATCGCCATCTGGGCGGGCTTCGCGGGGGCGGGCGGCGCCATCGGCCCGGTGGTGGCCGGGGCGCTGCTCAGCCGCTACTGGTACGGGTCGGTGTTCTTCGTGGCCGTGCCCATCGCGGTGGTGGCCTTCCTCGCCATCGCGTTCATGGCACCCGACTCCACCGACGCCAAGCCCGCCGCCCTCGACCCCGTCGGGGCGGTGCTGTCGATCGTCGGGCTAAGCTCGCTGCTCTTCGCCATCATCGAGGGCCCGGAGCAGGGCTGGACCAGCGCGCTCGTCGTCGGGGCGTTCGTGGTCGCTGCGCTCACGCTGGTCGGCTTCGTGCTGTGGGAGCAGCGCAACCCCGAGCCGATGCTCGACATGGTCTTCTTCCGCAACGCCCGCTTCTCGATGTCCGCCATCGGCATCACCGCCATGTTCCTGGCCATGTTCGCCACGTTCTTCGTGCTCAGCCAGTACCTGCAGTACGTGCGGGGCTACTCGCCGCTCAAGGCCGGCGTGGCCACCCTGCCCTTCGCGGCGGTCATGATCATCATCGCCCCCCGCTCGGCCACCCTGGCCGCCAAGGTCGGCATCCGGCGCCTGCTGTCGGTCGGCCCGCTCATCGGCGCGATCGGGCTGGCCCTCATGTCCTTGGTCGGGGAGACCACGCCGTATGTCGTGCTCGCCGTGTTCCTCTGCCTCACTGCGGCCGGGATGGCGCTGACCATGCCGTCGTTCACCGCCGGGCTGTTCTCCAGCGTGCCGCCCCACAAGGCCGGCGTGGGCTCCGCGGTCAACGACACCACCCGCGAGCTCGGCGGGGCCGTGGGCATCGCGGTGATCGGCAGCGTGGTGACCGCCGCCTACCGCTCCAAGGTGGCGGACGCCCTCGACCAACTCCCCCCGGAGGCCGCGGACCAGGCCCGGCGCAACGTCGGCCGGGCGGTGCAGGTTGCGGACCAACTGCGCGCCACCGATCCCGCCGCGGCCGACCGGTTCCTGCACGGGGTGCGCGATGCGTTCGTGAGCGGGGGGCAGACCGGGCTGCGGGTCGCTGCCGCGGTGGCGCTGGTGGTCGCGGTCCTGCAGGCGTGGAAGTACCCGGACGGCAACGACGTGACCGGCGCCCAGGGGCACTGACGGCGCGGCCGCGGCTACCGTGCCGCCATGGCAGCTGCTGGACCTTGCATCGTCACCGGGGCCTCCACCGGCATCGGGGCGGCGACCGTCGCCCGGCTCGTCGCCGCCGGGCGAGAGGTCATCAGCCTTGACATCGCCGCGCCACCGCCCGGTGTCGCCGCCCACCACCACTGCGATCTCGCCGACCCGGCGTCCATCGAGGCGGTCGCCGCCGCGCTGGACGGGACCTACGCCTCGCTGCTCAACGTCGCCGGGGTACCGGGTACGGTGCCCAGCGAGCTGGTCGGTCGGGTCAACGTGGTCGGCCTCCGGTCGCTGAGCGAGCTGCTCTTCGATCGCATCGCCGATCACGGCACGGTGGTCAACGTCGCGTCGATCGCCGGCAACACGTGGAAGCGGCGAGCGAGGCAGATCCTCGAGCTGCTCGCCATCGACGGCTACGACGAGGCGGTGGCGTGGTGGAACGCCAACGTGCCCACCATCGGCACCGACCCCTACTCCTTCTCCAAGGAGGTCGTCGTGGTGTACACCATGCAGCTCGCCGGGCGCGGGCTCGAGCGCGGCGTGCAGGTGAACGATGTCGGACCCGGCCCGGTGGACACCCCGCTGCTGCCCGCCTTCCGGGAGCAGACCGGCGCCGAGCAGATGGACTGGCTCAACGCCCAGGTCGGCCGGGTCGGCAGCCCCGACGACATCGCCGAGGTGCTGACGTGGCTGGCCATCGGGGAGCACCGATGGCTCAACGGCAACCACATCACCGTCGACGGCGGGCTGAGCGCGGGGATGCTGGCCCGCTGGGTGGACACCCGCTCCTCGCCCGACGGGCGGGCCTGAGCAGCACGACGGACGCCACCGAGGTGCGCGGGCGGCGGGAGCGGGCCGGGCGGCGACCCGGCCGCCGGCGGCGGGCGCTCTCCGCCGCGTTGGGTGTGCTCGCCATGGTCGGGGCGGTCGCGCCGGCCGGGTGCGCCGGGGCCGCCGCGGGGCGACGCCAGATCGCCGGCCCTGCCACCGCGCCGACCGCCGCCCCGCCGACCGCCCCCGCGCTGGGCGGCCCCGTCACCGCCACCTGCGGGTTCCGCCGCCCACCGAGGTGGCTGCCTCTGGCCGGCGAGCGGGAGGCGACGATGTCGCTGACCAGTGGCGGCCACCGTCGCAGCGCCCTGATCGTGCTACCCGCCGGCTTCGATGCCCGCCGTGGCCAGCCCTGGCCGTTGCTGGTGGACTTCCACGGCCACGGCTCCAGCGCACCCCTGGCGGCGAGCACCCACGGCTTCGGTCCGCTGCTGGCCGCCGCCGGCGTCGTCGCCGTCTACCCGCAGGGTCTGCCCCAGCAGGACGGGCTCACCGGCTGGTCGAGCGGCGCAGCGGATCGCGACGTACCCGGCGTCGACGACGTCGCGTTCACCATGGACCTCCTGGCCCGACTCGGTGAGGACCTCTGCCTGGACGGCGAGCGCACCTGGGTGGTGGGCCACTCCAACGGCGGCGGCATGGTCGGCGTGCTGGCCTGTTCCGCGGCGTCCCGCTTCGACGGGTTCGTCGCCATCGCCGGGGCCTTCTACGCCCGAACGGAGCCCTGCCGCCCGGATGGTCCGGTCAGGCTGCTCGAGGTGCACGGCGACGCCGATGCGGTCGTGCCCTATGACGGTTCGGAGCGCTTCCCGTCGCTGCCGGCCTGGCTCGCCGGCTGGGCCGACCGGCTGGCCTGTGACGCCATACCGACCGGTACCCGCTGGTCGGGGCCGCCGGCCGGGGTGCGGCTGACCTGGCGCTGCCCCGCCAACTCCGTCCTCAGCCACCTGCGCATCATCGGCGGTGACCACGCGGTGCCCGATGGGGCGGCCCGACTCGCGCTGGCGTGGCTCGCCGGGAGCTGACCACCCCGCAGCTCCGCGACCGACCAGGGGCCACCGCCGCCGGTCACGCTCGAGCGCGGCTCACGCCTCGTGGGCGCAGGCCTCGGGGATGGCGACCGGTAGCGGCGTGACGCTCACCCCGGTCTCGGGGCACAGGTCGATGAGGAGGACCTGGCCCCCGGGGTAGCCGGTCGGCGCGCCGCAGTAGAAGGCCGGTACGCCGCCGGCGCTCACGTCGGTCAGCACGTGGTGATGACCGAGGGCCACGTAGTCGGCGCCGGTGGCGGCGATGTCCGCCGCGGTGATCAACGAGGAGCGGGCCACCGAGTCGGGCGAATCGTCGCCGATGTGCAGCCCATGGCCCAGCACCAGGTACCAACCGTCGTGGTCCCCCCGCTCGGCCACGCCGTGCAGCGGACGGTACTTGGAGGAGTGCTCGTCCATGGCCCGGGCCCAGATCTTCACCGCGCCGTCGGCCACGTGCTGGACTCGGCCCTCCAGCTCGTCGAAGAACACGATGTCGCGCTGGGCCAGCGCCTCACCATGCCGCTCGGTACGGTACAGTGACTGGTCGTCGTGCACGTCGTGGTTGCCGGCGATGAGCACGCTGAAGCCGACCATGGCCTCCAGCGCATCGAAGGCGCGCAGCACCAGCTTCTCGTCGACGCGGGTGTGGTCGAACAGGTCGCCGACCACGAGCACCCCGTCCACCTGGTGCGTCTCCGCCAGCTGCCCCACCGTCAGCAACGGGCAGATGCAGTGCTTGTGGTGGGTGGCCGCGCCGTGGTAGCCGTGCGAGCCGAGGTGCACGTCGGAGGTGTGCAGCAGGCGGAGCCTGGGCCTGCCCATCTCAGCGCAGCGTCCGGAAGTAGTCGCGCACGTTGCCGACGAACAACTCGGGCTGCTCGAAGGCGGCGAAGTGACCGCCCTTGGGCATCTCCGTCCAGTGCTGGATGTTGGGGAAGCGCTTCTCCATCCAGCGGCGGACGGGGGGCACGATCTCCTTCGGGTACACCGCCACACCGGTCGGTACGGTGACGGTGAGGCGCTTGCCGCCCTTGCCGAAGCTCTCCCAGTACAGCCGGGCCGAGGACGCACCGTTGGCCGGTGCCCAGTACAGCATCACGTTGTCGAGCAGCTCGTCACGCCCGAGCACGTTCTCGGGGTGGCCGTCGCAGTCGGTCCAGGCGTAGAACTTCTCCAGGATCCATGCCGCCTGGCCGGCAGGGGAATCGGTCAGGCCGTACCCCAGGGTCTGGGGGCGGGTCGCCTGCTGCTTGGAGTACCCGGAATCCCACTGGTTGTAGAAGGCGGAGCCGTCGATGGCTCGCTGCTCCTCGGGGGTGGGATCACCGTCGAGCTTGGGCGCGGCGATCATCGCCAGCGTGATGTGGATGCCGAGGCAGTGCTCGGCGTCCTGCCCGCCGATCGAGGTGGTGACGGCGGAGCCCCAGTCCCCGCCCTGCGCGGCATAGCGGTCGTAGCCGAGCCGGGCCATCAGCTGCATGAACAGCTCGGCGATGCGGTCGACGTTGGTACCGGGTGCGGTCGGCTTCGACGAGAAGCCGTAGCCGGGCAGCGATGGCGCGACGACGTGGAACGCGTCGGCCGCGTCGCCACCGAACTTGGTGGGGTCGGTCAGCGGCTCGATCACCTTGTGGAACTCCACGATCGACCCGGGCCAGCCGTGGGTGATGATCAGCGGCATGGCGTTCGGATGGGGTGAGCGCTGGTGGATGAAGTGGAGGTCGAAGCCGTCGATGGTGGTGGTGAACTGGTCGAACCGGTTGAGCGCCGCCTCGCGGGCCCGCCAGTCGTAGTCCTCCGCCCAGTAGCGGCACATGTCCTGCACCCATCCCAGCGGCGAGCCCTGGCTCCAGTCCTCGACCAGTTCCCGTTCCGGCCAGCGGGTGTTGCGCAGGCGGGCCTTGAGGTCGTCGAGCACCTCGTCAGGCACGGCGATGCGGAACGGCGTTATCTGGTCGGTCATGCTGGTCACTCCCCTGGTCCCCGAGTGCGCCGATGCTACCCGCTCGGCGGACGGGGCGGCCTGCGAGCGCCCCGAGCCGGCTGCGCTCCCCGCCGAGTGCGCCGCCAATGTGCCGCCAATGTGCCGAAATGGTCGCACCGTCGCGCTGCCGCCGCCCGAGCAACGCCGTGACCAGCATGTTCTCCTCGGGCCGCGCGCCGGCGGCGCCATTTCGGCACAGTTGCGGTACCTCAGCACCCGCGCAGCGGCCGATACCGGCGGTCTCCGGCGCGCCGGCTACACGATCCTGGTGTCGTGGTTGCCCCAGTAGCGGTCCCGCAGGATGCGCTTGTAGAGCTTGCCGGTGGGCAGGCGGGGCAGCTCGTCGAGGAAGTCGACCGAGCGGGGCACCTTGTAGTGGGCGATGTGCTCGCGGGCGTAGGTCAGCAGCTCGGCCTCCAGCTCCGGGCTCGGGGCCACGCCCTCCGCCGGCTGGACCACCGCCTTGACCGCCTCGCCCATCTCGGCGTCGGGCACCCCGAACACGGCCACGTCGGCCACCTTCGGGTGCATGACGAGGCAGTCCTCGATCTCCTGGGGGTAGATGTTGACCCCGCCGGAGATGATCATGAACGACTTGCGGTCGGTCAGGTACAGGAAGCCCTCGGCGTCGAGGTAGCCCACGTCGCCCAGCGTCGACCAGTTCGGGTGCTCGGGGTGCTGGGCCCCCTTGG
>JADLEF010000111.1 GCA_020846295.1 Acidimicrobiales bacterium | reverse complement strand
TCACTGGGCGGTGGCCCGGCGGCCCGCCCCGCGGCCGCCGCAGCGGGGGCGGTGCCGTCCGCCGCCCCGGTCCCTACCCGGGCAAAGGCATCGGCCCGCCCGACCGCACCGCCGGCACCGACTGCTCCGGCCTCGTTGCTCGACCCGGTCGAGAGCGGCCCGACGCCGCCGGCCAACCTCGGCGAGCTGCACCGAGGCGACGCCACCCTGTCGGCCGGGACCGCGGCCCTGCTGCGGGCCGGCGGCGACACCCCGCTGCTGGCCCGGGCGTTCCGCACCGCCCGCGCCGCCGGTTGACCATCGCGGGCCGGTATGGACCTCGACGACGTGCAGCGGCTGATGGAGCAGCTCTACGGCGAGGCTGACCGGGCCCGGGGCATCCCCGCCACCGTGGCGTGGCTGTGCGAGGAGCTCGGCGAGCTGGCCCAGGCGGTGCGCAAGGGCACCCCGGCCCAGCAACTGCACGAGCTGGGAGACGTCCTGGCCTGGACTGCGTCGCTGGCCAACCAGCTCGGGTTGTCCCTCGACGAGGCGATGCAGCGCTACCGCAACGAGGCGAACCCCTAGCACCGGCCGGGACGATCGGCACGGTCAAGCACCGACGGCCCACCGCCGATCTCTGGCAGGTGACCAGCTTCGCCTCGGACGCGTCGGCGTCGGTCCGGAACCGCCTCGTCGGGATCCCGGACCTCGACATCCCCTACGACCTGGTCGTCGATCTCGTCCTTCGCCGGTCCTTCCTCGACGACACGACGTCGGTGAGCCGCCTGTCCGACGCGCTCGGGCTGCCGGTGAAGGTCATCGACATCGTCTTCGAGGAGCTGCGGACCAAGAAGTACGCGGACGTCCAGGGTCTCGTCGGCAACGACTACATCTTCAACCTCACCGCCTTCGGGCGGGAGCAGGCGGCCGAGCGGTTCACCCGCTCGAAGTACGCCTCGGTGGCCCCGGTCTCCCTCGACAGCTACACCAAGGTCGTCACCGCCCAGCGGCCGAAGCCCCACGTGCGCCGCGAAGACGTCCGCCATGCGTTCTCCGACCTCGTCGTGTACGACGAGCTGATCGACCAGATCGGCCCGGCGTTCACGGCCCAGGAGTCGCTGTTCCTGTACGGCCCGTCCGGTACCGGCAAGACCTCGATCGGCGAGCGCCTCATCCGGCTCTACCACGACGGCGTGCTCGTTCCGCGGGCGGTGGAGGTCGACGGCCAGATCATCACCGTGTTCGACCCGCTGGTGCACCACCCGCTCGAACCCCAGCCCCACGGGCTCGACCCCCGTTGGGTCGCCTGCTACCGGCCGATCGTGACGGTGGGCGGCGAGCTGGAGCTCGACATGCTCCAGCTCAGCTTCAACGCCAACACCGGGATCTACACGTCGCCGCTGCAGATGCGGGCCAACAACGGGATCCTGTTCATCGACGACTTCGGCCGCCAGATCGCCTCACCCCGGGCGTTGCTGAACCGTTGGATCGTCCCGCTCGACCGACGGGTCGACTACCTGACGCTTGAGTACGGCCAGAAGTTCGTCATCCCCTTCGAGCTGATGGTGGTGTTCTCCACCAACCTCGACCCGGCGGACCTGCAGGAGGACGCGTTCTTCCGGCGCATCCAGAACAAGATCTACGTCGGACCGGTGTCCGACGAGCAGTTCGACTGGATCGTGTCCCGCGTGGCCCAGCGCTACGACATCCCGACCAGCCCCGGGGCGGCGGAGCACCTCCGGGTGACCTGCCGGACGAAGGGCAGCGGACAGCTGCTGGCCTGCTACCCGAACGACTTCTGCCGCATCGCCAAGGCGATCTGCCACTACGCGGACCGCGAGGTCAGCCTCGACGAGGACATCATCGACCAGGCGGCGCAGCTGTACTTCGCGACGTCGGGCATGTCGGGCGGGTTCTTCCGTCGGGCCACCGACCGCAAGCCCGAGCCCGAGACGCCGGGGAACGGCCCGGGCGGCGAAGGGGCGAACGGGCCGCCACCCGCGACCCCCGACGGCGGCGGCCCGACAGCCGGCCCGACTTCCGAGGGGGACCATGGCCGGCGATCGGGTGACCGGCGTGCCGGGTTGACCGGCGGCCCGCGACCCGTGCCCGGGGCGGCCGACCCGTCCGGGTGGGGCAGCGGTCGACTGGACCACGCGCTGTAGCGACAGCGCCGGTCCGCTCCCTCAGCGAGCCAGCAGCTCGGCGATCTCCACCGCGTTGAGGGCGGCGCCCTTGCGCAGGTTGTCGTTGGCCACGAACATCACCAGGCCGTTGTCGATCGCCTCGTCGGGGCGGATCCGGCCCACGTAGGACGGGTCCCGTCCGGCGGCGAGCTGCGGCGTGGGCAGTTCGGCGACCACGACCCCCGGCGACGAGGCCAGGATCTCGGTGGCCTGCTCGGGCGACAGCGGCCGGGCGAAGCGGGCGTGCACGGCGAGGGAGTGACCGGTGTAGACCGGGACCCGGACGCACGTGCAGCTCACCCTGAGCTCCGGCAGCTCGAGGATCTTGCGCGACTCGTTGCGCATCTTCTGCTCCTCATCGGTCTCGAGCCGGCCGTCATCGACCAGCTTCCCGATGGAGGGCACCACGTTGTACGCGATGGGTGCGGGGAACTTGTTGGGTGGCGGGAACTCCACCGACGCGCCGTCGTAGGTCAGCTCGGTGGCGCGGTCACCGACCTTGGCCACCTGCTCGGCCAGCTCGTTCACCCCGGCGAGGCCGGCTCCGGACACCGCCTGGTAGGACGCGACCTGCAGGCCGAGCAGGCCGGCGGCCCGGTCGAGCGGCTTGAGCACCGGCATGGCCGCCATCGTGGTGCAGTTGGGGTTGGCCACGATGTGCTTGGGCAGCGACTGCAGCGCGTGGTCGTTGACCCCGGCGACGACCAGCGGGACATCGGGGTCCATGCGCCAGGCCGAGCTGTTGTCGATCACGACCGGCCCGTGTGCGGCGACCTTGGGCGCCAACGCCTTGGAGGTGGACCCTCCGGCCGAGAACAGCACCAGGTCGAGGCCGTGGTAATCCGCCGTCTCGGCGTTCTCCACGGTGATCTCGGTGCCGGCGAACGGCAAGGTCCGGCCGGCGGAACGAGCGGAGGCGAACAGCCGCAGCTCGTCCACCGGGAAGTTCCGCTGGGCCAGGATGGCCCGCATCACGCCGCCCACCTGGCCGGTCGCACCCACGATCCCGATCTTCATGGGCGCCAGGCTACCGGCCGCCCGCCACCGGGTCCGAACCGGTTTCGGTCCCTCCGGCCCCTCGACCGCCGAACCCTCAGCCGCCGAGCCCGAAGGCGCCGTGCAGGGCGGTGACCGCAGCCTCGGTGTGCTCCCGCTTGACGATGCAGCTGGTGCGGATGGGCGAGGTGGAGATCATCTCGATGTTGATGCCGTTGGCGGCGAGCGTCTCGAACATGCGGGCGGCGACACCCGGGTCGGTCTTCATGCCGGAGCCGACGATGGAGACCTTGGCCATCTCCGCATCCCCGGTGACCTCGCGGGCGCCGAGCTCGGGCAGCGCGGTGCGGGCCACCTCCAGCGACTGCTCGAAGTGCTCGGTGGGTACGGTGAACGAGATGTCGGCGTGGCCGCCCACACCGACGTTCTGCACGATCATGTCGACGTTGATGCCGTGGTCGGCCAGGCCGCGGAACAGCGCACCGGCGACGCCGGGGCGGTCGGCGAGGCCGGACACGGTGATCTTGCCGTCGGTGGTGTCGCTGGTGACGGCGATGACGCTGGCTTGTTCCATGGTGTCGTCTTCCTCCTTGACCCCGGTGCCGATCTCCCAGGTGAATGCCGATCGGACGTGCAGGGGCACGTTGTAGCTGCGGGCGAACTCGACCGAGCGCATCGCCGGCTTGGGGCAGCCGGTGGCGGTCATCTCCAGCAGCTCGTCGAAGCTGATGGTGGTCATCTTGCGGGCGTCGGGCACCAGCCGGGGATCGGCCGAGAAGACGCCGGAGACATCGGTGTACAGCTCGCACACCTCCGCCTTGAGCGCGTAGGCCAGCGCGACCGCGGTGGTGTCCGAGCCACCGCGACCGAGGAAGGTCACGTCCTTGTCGGTGGAGACGCCCTGGGCGCCGGCCACCACCGGCACCATGCCGGCGTCGAGGGCGGCTTGGATGCGATCGGTGCGCAGGTCCAGGATCTTGGCGTTCTGGTGGTTCGTGTCGGTCACGAAGCCGGCCTGGCTGCCGGTGAAGCTGGCCGCCTCGATGCCCTGGTCGTGCAAGGCCATGGCGACCAGCGCGATCGCCTTGCGCTCGCCGGCGGTGATGAGCATGTCCATCTCACGGCCGTGCCGGTGGCGCGCCACATCGCCGGCGAGGCGCAGCAGTTCATCGGTCTCCTTGCCCATGGCGGACACCACCAGCACGACCTGGTTGCCGCGGCGCACGGTGCGGGCGACGTGGCCGGCGACCTCGCGGATCCGATCGGCGTCGCCGACCGAGGTGCCACCGAACTTCTGGACGATCAAGGACATGCCCAACTTCCTCCCGGGCAGCCGGACTCGCTCCCCGTCTCCACCTGCAAAGCAGCGGGAGAAGGATAGTCGCCGCGGGTGCAACCAACCTTCAGCGGAGCGTTGCTAGCGTGACCCGCCGTATGGGAACCGCCAAGCGAGACCGGCAACGCGCCAACCGTCAGTCGAAGCTCGTCGCGGCGCAGGAGGCGCAGCGCAAGAACCAGACCCGCCGTCGCGTCATCCGCATCGGCGGCATCGTCGTCGTAGCCCTGGTCGCCGCCCTGGTCATCTCGTTGGTGGCCGGCCGCGACGGGGACGAGCAGGATGTCGCCACCGACGGCTCGACCACCACCGCCGTGGGGGACACCGCGTCGACGGCGTCCACCGCGCCACCGGTCAGCGTGCCGGTCACCGCGCCGGCTCCGGGGGCCACCATCACCGGTGACACGCCGTGCCCCGCCGCCGACGGCAGCGAGCAGCGCACCACCACCTTCGAGCAGGCCCCGCCCACGTGCATCGACCCGGCCAAGGAGTACACCGCCAAGGTCACCACCAGTGTCGGGGAGCTGACCATCGCGTTCGATCCCGAGCAGGCGCCGTTGGCGGTCAACAACTTCGTGGTCCTGTCCCTGTACCACTACTACGACGGCCTGCCGTTCCATCGGATCGTGACCGACTTCGTGGCCCAGGCGGGCGACGCCAACCCGCAGGACGGCCGCATGGGCACCGGCGGACCGGGCTACACGTTCGCGGACGAGCTGCCCGCCTCGCCGGAGCAGTACGTGCCCGGTGTGGTGGCCATGGCCAACTCCGGCCCGGACACGAACGGCAGCCAGTTCTTCATCTTCACCGGCCCGACCAACCCGTTCCTGTCGAACCCGAACTACACGATCTTCGGCACGGTGACGGAGGGCATGGACACCACCGTGGCCGCGATCATGGCGGCGGGCACCCAAGACCAGGGCGTGACCCAGGTGATCACGATCGACAAGATCGAGATCACCGAGTCCTGAGCGGCGCTGACCGGGGCGGAGGGCTCCCGGTCAGGCCGGCTCCTCAGGCGGGGCTCGTGGCGTTGAGGGCAGCGAGCTCGACGGGTTGGCCGTCGCGGAACAGGCGCAGGCCCGGTTCCCCGGCGGGGGCCCACACCCCCTGGGCGCTGCGCACCAGCGCGCTGGCGGCGGGGATGCCGGCGAGCACGAGGCCCTTGGGGGCCATCTGGATGGTCCGCCGCGACTTCTCGTTCGACCACCGCTCGTAGCGGGGGATCAGGCTGAGTTGGTGCACCAGGCCGAGCCCGACACCGAACCCGCCACCGCGGGGATCGACCATGGCGTCGCACAGCACGGTGGCGCTCGGACCGGCCGCGGCGAGCACCGCGCCGCCCTCGCTGGCGGCCACGATGGCGTCCCACAGCGGGGTCTGCTTGAGCACCGACAGCAAGTGCATGGCGGAGCCCGAGGCGAGGTACAGGAAGCGGGCGGCGCGCACCTGCTCGACGTTCGCCTCCACGCGGGCCGCGCTGCGGTCCAGCACCGGGACGACCTCGACCGTGGCGTCCCAGCGGGCGAAGTGCGCGGCGGCGCGGGCGGTGGCCAGATCGGGCTGCTCGTAGGCGGCGGCGGTGGGCAACACGGTCACCACGGTGCCGCCGCTGTGAGCCAGCAGCTCACCGTCGAAGGCGCACGGTTCGCTCCACTCCCCCTCGCCGACGAGGGCCAGCGGGCCGCTCATGACGCGCTCCCGACGCCGTCGACGCCGTCGGTGGCGGCCGCGGGCGCTGACGCTGCTGCGGACACCTCGGCGACGATGAGGCAGAACGATCGCAGGGGGGCGATCAGGGTTGGCATGGAGACCCTCTCTACGGAAGCGATGACGAACCCGGCGCGGCGCACGAGGTCCGCGACCGGCAGGTCGAGCCGCAGCCGGGTGATCCGGCGAAGCCCTGGTGCGGTCAGATCGGCGAGGCGGCCGATCCATCGGGTGCGACGATAGGGCTCCAGCAGCAGCAGGCGCCCGCCGGGGGCGAGGGCCAGTCGCGCCCGATCGAGCAGCTCGAGCGGATCGCCGTCCCCGCCGGCCAGCGCGGCGACCCCGAGCAGGGCATGCGGCGGGGGGCTGGGGGCGGGATCGCGCAGCAGCGTCTCGAGCGCCAGCGGCTCGTGGGCCGTGCGCGTCAGCAGCTCGGACCGGAGTCGCTCGATCTCGGCACGAACCCTGCCGGGTACGCGGTAACGGCGGTCGACCGGGTCCACGGGCGGGCGCAGCACGGTCGGAACTTAGCGCCGCGGACGGGTAGGCCCCGGTCACCCCCGCCCGGACTGGCGCACGGCCCGGCGCGGCACCCCGTCCGCAGGGCACACTTGGAGGCGATGCCCCGACAGACACGGGCCATGCCCATCGAGCCCCCGGCGACGCCCTGGGTGTTCCCTCCGCTCGACCAGGCCGACGAGGCCGGCGTGATCGGCGTGGGGGCCGACCTCGAGGCGGGGACCCTCCTGCACGCGTACCGCCACGGCATCTTCCCCATGCACGTGCGCCGCAACCAGCTGGGCTGGTGGTCGCCGGAGCAGCGCGGCGTGTTCCTCCATGGGGGGCTGTCGGTGAGCCGTTCGCTGCGCAAGTCGATGCGCCGCTTCGAGCTGCGGGTGGACACCGCGTTCCGTGACGTGGTGCTGTCCTGCGCCGATCCGCGGCGGCCGCACGCCTGGATCAACCGGGACATCGTCAAGGCGTACACGGCACTGCACAAGCTCGGCTGGGCGCATTCGGTGGAGACCTGGCTCGACGGTCGGCTCGTCGGCGGGCTCTATGGCGTGGCCATCGGCGGGCTGTTCGCCGGCGAGTCGATGTTCCACCACGAGACCGATGCCTCCAAGGCGGCGCTGGTCCACCTGATCGGCCTGCTGGACGACCATCCCGACACCCTGGTGGACTGCCAGTGGCTCACAGCGCACCTGGCCTCGTTGGGCGCGGTGGCGATCCACCGTGACGAGTACATGGCGCGGCTGGAGCGGGCGGTGCACCGTCCGCTGCCGGCCAGGCTGTTCGGCCTCGACGTGCCCGACGGCGCTCCCGCCGCTCCCTGAGCGCCCCGGCGGGGCATCGCGTTCGCCGTCGGGCGCATCGCTGCTTCACAATTGGCGCCATGGCGATCGAACCGGCTCCGCGTGAGCAACCCTGGCTGATGCGCACGTACTCGGGTCACTCCACGGCCCGGGCCTCGAACGCGCTGTACCGGACCAACCTGGCGAAGGGTCAGACCGGGCTGTCGATCGCCTTCGACCTGCCCACCCAGACCGGCTACGACCCCGACGCCGGCCCCGCCCGTGGCGAGGTGGGCAAGGTCGGGGTGCCGGTGGTCCACCTCGGGCACATGCGAACGCTGCTCGACCAGATCCCCACCGACCGCATGAACACGTCGATGACGATCAACGCCACTGCGGCGTGGTTGCTCGGCCTGTACGTGGCCAACGCTGCGGAGCACGGTGTGCCGGCGGCGGAGCTGCGCGGTACCACGCAGAACGACATCGTCAAGGAGTACCTGTCGCGGGGGACGTACATCTTCCCGCCGGAGGCGTCGCGCCGGCTGATCGTGGACATGGTCGCCTACTGCCACCACCACATCCCGCGCTGGAACCCGATCAACGTGTGCTCGTACCACCTCCAGGAGGCGGGGGCGACGCCGGTGCAGGAGCTGGCGTACTCGCTGGCCACCGCCATCGACATCCTCGATGCGGTGAAGGCGTCGGGCCAGGTGTCCGAGGACGGCTTCCCGGCCGTGTTCGCCGCCATCTCGTTCTTCTGCAACGCGGGCATCCGCTTCGTGGAGGAGATCTGCAAGATGCGGGCCTTCACCGAGCTGTGGGACCGCATCGGCCTCGAGCGCTACGGCGTGACCGACGCCAAGGCCCGACGCTTCCGCTACGGCGTGCAGGTCAACTCGCTGGGCCTGACCGAGGCGCAGCCGGAGAACAACATCCAGCGCATCGTGCTGGAGATGTTGGGGGTGTCGCTGTCGAAGCGGGCGCGGGCCCGCTCGATCCAGCTGCCGGCGTGGAACGAGGCGCTGGGCCTGCCCACCCCGTGGGACCAGCAGTGGTCGCTGCGCATGCAGCAGGTGCTGGCCTTCGAGAGCGACCTGCTGGAGTACGGCGACATCTTCGATGGGTCGAAGGTGATCGAGGCGCGCACCGCCGAGCTGGTGGCGGCGGCGCAGGCCGAGCTGGACGAGATCCTGGCCATGGGGGGCGCGTTCGCCGCCATCGCCGAGCTGAAGGGCCGGCTGGTGCAGTCCCACACCGAGCGGGTGCGGCGCATCGAGTCCGGCGACCAGACGGTGGTCGGGGTGAACGCCTTCACCGAGACCGAGCCCTCTGCGCTGGCCGGGGACGGCGAGGCCCGGATCCTGAAGGTGGACCCGGCCGTCGAGCAGGAGATGGTCGACGACGTGGTCGCCTGGCGCGCCGGGCGCGATGCCGATGCGGTGGCCCGGGCGATCGACGAGCTGCGCCGGGTGGCGGCGAGCGACGAGAACATCATGGAGGCGACCATCGCCCTGGCCCGCGCCGGCGGCACCACCGGAGAGTGGGCGGCGACGCTGCGGGAGGTGTTCGGCGAGTACCGGGCGCCGACCGGGGTGAGCGCGGCGGTGGGGCGCCGACGGACCGAGTCGCTGGTCGACGTGGCGGAGCGGGTGAAGGCGCTTCCCGGGGGCCCGCCGCGGCTGCTGGTGGCCAAGCCGGGCCTCGACGGGCATTCGAACGGTGCGGAGCAGATCTCGGTGGCGGCCCGCGACGCCGGCATGGAAGTGATCTACCAGGGGATCCGCTCCACCCCGGAGCAGATCGCGGCCACGGCGCGCGACGAGGACCCTGACGTGATCGGCCTGTCGATCCTGTCCGGCTCGCACCTGTCGCTGGTGCCCGACGTGCTGGCCCGCATCCGGGCCGAGGGCTGTGAGGCGCCGTTGGTGGTGGGCGGGATCATCCCGGAGGAGGACCGGCCCCGGCTGCTGGCCGCAGGGGTGGCGGCGGTGTACACCCCGAAGGACTTCGAGCTGGGCCGGATCATGGGCGAGATCGCCGATCTGGCGGTGGCGCACCGGGGTTGACGCAGGCGACGTCGGGCGGCCTCATCGGTCGAGGGGATTCGCGCCGCGCAACGGGCGCACCAGGACGTTCGGGCCCTTCAGGAACCGCCGCCGCGGGCCGATGGAGGACCGTGCGCTTGCTGGATGGAGCGGAAACGGCCGTGCTCGGCGCGGCAGCAACGGTCATCGGTGTCGTCGGCCTCGCCGCGTCGCAACCGGTGCTGGGAGTCGTGGCCGGAGGGCTCGGTCTGACCGCCGGGCTGCTCGGGTGGCGGCATGCCCAGGTGGCGTCCGCCCCGGCGCCCGACCCGACCTCGACGTTGGAGGCGTTGCGGGCCACGGAGCTGAGTGAGGAGCTGTCCTTGGCCCGCCTGCGGGAGCAGGCGCTCAACCAGCGGATCGAGATGCTGGAGCACGCTGCCCGAGCGGCGGCTTCGAACGCGTCGGGGCTCGCCGGGCTCGAGGAGGGCCTGGTCGGCCGGGACGGACAGCACCTGTTGACCGACGACGTGACCGGGTTGTTCAGCGAGGCGTACTTCGACGTGGCCCTCGAGGCACGCATCGCGGCGGCTCGCCGTCGCCTGCGCCCGGTGGCGCTGGTGCTGCTCGAGGTCGTGCGGGGTCTGGCGTCGCCGGAGCCCTCGGCGGCTGATGCCGATCTCGTCACCGCGGCGCTACGCCGCACGCTGCGCGAGGCGGACACCGCCTGCCGCCTCGACGACGGGCGCTACGCGCTGGTCCTGGAGGACACACCGGAGAACGGGGCCATCTGGACGGTGGAGCGGATCCGCACCCACCTGGCCGAGAGCGGCACGATCCACACCGTGTGGGCCGGGATCGCCTGCTACCCGGCTCACGCCTTCGACCGGGATGAGATCCTCCGCCAGGCCGAGGACGCGCTGCGTCAGGCGAAGGAATGGCGCCAGGACCGCATCGAGGTCGCCACCGCTGACTGACCCGGCCTCCGAGCGGGCGCGCCCGGAAAGCGGGCAGGGCACGGCACCCCCCGGGCGGACACCCGGGCAGGGGACCGCCAGCTCGGGTGCTGAGACGGGCTTTCAAACCCGTAGGGAGCCAATCGAATTCGATCTCACGCAACGAATCGCCGACCGACCCGACTCGGCGAATCGAATTCGATCTCACGCAACGAATCGCCGACCGACCCGACTCGGCGAATCGAATTCGATCTCATGCAATGGCCCGCCGACCATCACAACCCGGCGAATCGAATTCGATCTCACGCATAAGGTTTACGAATCGACCACCGGACCCGCCCCGACGCCCCGGCCGACCGAGCGAACCCCCGTCCCCGGTCGCCCGAGCCGGCCCCGGCCCCGGCCCCGGCCCCGGCCCCGGCCCCGGCCCCGGCCCCGGCCCCGGCCGGCCTTGCGCTCAGCCGTCCGCCGGCCCGGGAAGATCGACCAGCGCCTCCTGGGCCGCGGTGGCCAGCCGCTGTCCGGTGGGCGACACGAACGTGCCCTGCACCAGCCCGCGCCGGGCCGCGGTCACCAGCACCTCCTGCTCGAACAGCAGCCAGCCGTCGGCCCGGGCCGCCACGGCATACCACATGGCATGGTCCAGGCTCAGGGAGGTCACACCGGGGTCCATCCAACGGTGGCCGTGCACGAGCACGGTGAGATCGGCCAGCGTCTTGTCGGAGATCCATGCCAGCAGGGCGGCGTGCAGCACCGGGTCGTCGCTGTCGATGCGATCGTGCAGGCGAGCCCAGATCCGCAGCGGTTCCTCGACGCGCTGACCGGGCTCGGGCGGCGGGGCACCCTCGTAGCGCAGCTCCACCAGACGGGACTCCGAGGCCCACGGGTGATCGGGCTGGTGGGACCCGTCGAGCGTCCAGCGCACGTAGTCCGCGAACGCGGCCGGATCGGCCTCGCCGACGGTGACCGGCTGCTGGTAGGTGGCGCCCTCCTGAGGCACGACGAAGCCGGCCAGCAGCCGCAGCACCTCCTTGCCCTCCTGGCTGATCACGGCCTGACGGTGCTGGTAGGCGCGGCCGTCACGGATGGCCTCCACGGTGATGTCGAGCGGGCGGGTCGGGTCCCCGGGGCGCAGGAAGTAGGCGTGCAGCGAGTGGACCAGCCGACCATGCTCCGCGGTACGGCCAGCGGCGATGAGCGCCTGGGCCAGCAGCTGCCCGCCGAAGATGCTGCGGGTGCGGTCGTGCGGGGAGCGCGCCCGGAAGGTGGCCGGCCCGCTGCGCTCGATGTCGAGCACGGCGAGCAGTTCGGCGAAGGCGGCGGCGTCGGTCATGCGGGTTCCGTTTCGATCGGGGTGGGGGCACCGTTGCGGGCGCGGGTGAGCAGCGCGGCGACCACCAGGCCCACGCCCAACAGTTCCCCCGCGGTGGGCCGCTGGGCCAGGGCGACGACGCCCACGGCGAGCGCGGTCACCGGCAGCAGCGACGAGAGCAGCGCGAACTGGGCGGCGGGGAGGTGGGCCAGGACCACCTGGTCCAGCGCGTAGGGCACCACGTTGGAGCACAGCGCCACCACGGCGCACAACACCACCGCGGCGAGCACGGCGGCCGCCCCGGGCCCGTCGACGCCGGCGGTCGAGCGGGCCAGGCCGCCGAGCCCGATCGGCGCCACGGCCAGCGCGCCGATCGCGGTGGCGACCGCCAACCCGTCGAGCCCCGCCACCGCGCCTCCGGCGCCGACGCGTCGTCCCCACACGATGTAGATCGCCCACATCGACGCCGCGGCCAGCGCGAACAGCACACCCGGCGCGTTGGCCTGCCACTGCACGTCGGCCAGGAGCACGACCCCCACCGCCGCGAGGCCGACGGCGAGCAGGTCGCGCCCGCTCCGACTGCCCAGCGCGGCGACGCCGATCGGTCCGCTGAACTCGATGGCGACGGCGGTACCCAGGGGTAACCGATCGATGGCCAGGTAGAACGCCAGGTTCATCGCCGCCAGCGCGACGCCGAAGGTGGCCAGCTCGCGCCGACGCGACGGGCTGAACGAACCCCACCGCGGCCGGCGCCAGGCGAGCAGCAGCAGCGCCGACCACGCGACCCGCAGCCAGGCCACCGCGGCGGCACCGAGCGTGTCGAAGACGTGCACGGCCAGCGCAGCGCCGAGGTACTGGGTGACGGCGCCGGCCATGACCAGCACCGGCGCCCAACCGACCGAGGACGAGCGCGCCGCGCCGACACGGCTCAGCGGTCGACCCGCGACGGCAGGACCACCTCGGCCTCGCCCGGCATGAGGACCTGTCCGTCCGGCGTCTGCTCCCACACGTCGAGCGTGACCGTGGTGCCCTCGATCCCTCGAACGATGCCCCGGAACTCGTAGTCCCGTTCGGGCAGCGCGCTGGCCCGGTTCTGCCAGCGCAGGCCCTTCACGCGACCGGCAGGTCCGGCCCAGTCGGTGACGTACTGCGACAGCCAGGCCCCCTGCAGCGGACCGTGCACGATGATGTCGGGATGGCCCTCGAAGCGGGCGTAGTCGGTGTCGTAGTGGATGCGGTGCGGGTTCCACGTCGCCGCGCTGTAGAGGAACAGCTGGACCCGGCTGGCGTTGCGCACCACCACGGGGAGCTCGTCGCCCACGGCGAGATCCTCGACGTGCACCTGAGAGCTCCGGCGGTCGGTGCTCATCGGGCGATCCCGATCTGTCGGGTGCGGGCGACGACGGCGCCGTCGGGCACCCGGGTGTAGGTGGTCTCCCGGGTGATGCGCACGAACGGGCCTTTGCTGCCGTCCTTCTGGTCGATGGCGGCGAGGCGGGTCTCGGCCACGACCGTGTCGCCGACGTGCGCCGGCTCGAGGAAGTCCCACTCCTCGCCGCCGACCATGATGCGCCCGACGTCGAGCGTGATGGGCCGCTCCCCCACGAACAGCCCGTCGACCCCGATGGCGTCGAGCGGCCGGCCCTTGACCAGCGCGTAGGCCACGTAGGTGGGCGGCACGGTGAGGGTGCGGTACCCGGCCGAGCGCGCCGCCTCCTCGTCGAAGTAGACGGGGTTGAGGTCCCCTACAGCCTGGGCGTAGCGCTGGGCGCCCTCGGCGGTGATGGTGGCGGTGGTCGGCCCGGCGACGAGCTCGCCGACCCGGGCCGCCGTCTCGGCGGGGATGAGGGAGTCCGTTGGCACAGCCCGCATCGTAGGGCGCCTCCGCGTCGACCCGCTCGTGGCTGGTACGGTCCCGGCCATGCAGACGGGGACCTACTGCGGCTTCGAGGTGACGGCGCACGATCCGGGGATCGCGTGCATCACCTTCAACCGACCGGAACGGCTGAACGGCACGTCGTCGGCCATGAAGCGCGACCTGATCGAGATCCTGACCCAGATGCAGATGGACGACTCCGTGCGGGTGGTGCTGTTCACCGGCACCGGCGCCGGCTTCTGCGCGGGGGACACGATCGGCCCCGAGTACCGCGACGACCAGCCGGTGGCCACGGCGCGGCTCGATCCGGGCCACGGCCACACGCTCGGCACCTACGACGGTCTGCGGGTCGTGTCCCAGGGCCTCAACAAGGCGATCCGGGACCTCGACAAGCTGACCATCGCCGCCATCAACGGCTTCGCCATCCAGACCGGGCTGTCGCTGGCGCTGTGCTGCGACTTCCGCATCGCGGCGAAGGGCGCCAAGTTGGGCTCGGCCACGTTGCGCTTCGGTCTGCTGCCCGACGAGGGCGGCCACTACCTGCTGGTGCAGCACCTTGGCCTCGGCCGGGCGATGGACTTCCTGTTCCGCAAGCGCATCGTCACCGCCGAGCAGGCGGCCGAGCTCGGCCTGGTGCACGAGGTCGTCGAGCCGGAGGAGCTGCTGGGTGCAGCGCTCGAGCTCGCCACCGAACTGGCCAACGGACCGCAGGTCGCCATGCGGCTGCTCAAGCGGGCCACCTACAACGCGGCCGAGCTGTCGTGGAACCAGGCGCTGGACGACATCGCGGTGCGCACCCCGATGGCGGACCACCACCCCGATGCGCAGGAGGGCGGCGCCGCGTTCCTGGAGCGCCGCCAACCGACCTTCAACACCTGGCTCGAGCGCGGGGAGCAGCACCGCTGACCATGTCCTCCCGGGCGAAGGAATACCCGCCGCCGGGCCATCTGATCCGGCGGCTCGACATCTCGCTGGTCCCCGACCAGCACGACACGTCGGTGATGTACACCTCGATGCCGTTGACGCCGCAGCTGTTCGTCGGCGGGCGGTTCCGGCTCGCCGCGGTCGCGATCATGGTCGACATGGCGGCCGGGTCGATGGCGGTGCGCTCGGTGACGCCGGACTGGACGGCCACCTTCGACATGGCGTCGCACCGCATCGGCGAGGCGGAACCGAACACCAAGGCCGACGGCGTGACCCGCCTGGTGCGCGCCGGCAAGAACATCGTGGTGTCCGAGACGACGGTGACCGTGCACGGCGCGCCCATCGTGTACGCCGAGACGACCTTCAGCCGGTTGCCGCACCGCGAGGGCACCCCGGCGTCGGTGCCGGTGGATACCCCGCGGTACCTCGGGGCGGGGGAGGAACCGATCCCTGCACCGCTGGCCGACGTGATCGGCTTCGGCCGGGTCCGGGAGGGCCAGATCGGCTTCGAGCTGACCGATCTGATCCGCAACAGCACCGGCTCGGTGCAGGGCGGCGTCAGCGGCGTGGCGATGGAGGAGGCGGCGTTGTCGCTCGAGGGTGCGGGCACGGCGCTCGAGTTCCTCCACGTGTACTACCTCGCCGCGTCGAAGGGCGGGCCGTACCGGGCGACGGCGCAGGCGCTGCGCCACACCAACCACGGGGTCACCGGCCGGGTCGAGCTCAAGGACCTGCACAACGACCGGATGTTGTGCCAGGGCACGTTCCTCAGCAGCTGACGGTCGGTCGGGGAGCCGCACCGGTTGAGCCGGCCGCTCAGAGGTCCCGCTCGCGCTCGAGCTCGGCGAGGACCTCGGCGGTGTCCGAGCCGAGCGGACGACCCGACCAGCGCAGCACGCCCGGCGTCTTCGACAGCTTGGCGATGAGGCCCTGCTGGGGCATGCCGCCCACGTCGACCACCGCGCCGCGCGCCTGCAGGTGCGGATCGGCGTAGATGTCGGCCATGTCGTAGACGATGGCGGCGGCCGCCTCGGCCTGCTCGAACGCGACCACCGCGTCGACCGCGGTGCGCTGCGCCATCCACGCCGCCATCAACCCGTCGAGCTCGTCGCTGTTGGCCGTGCGGCCCTCGAAGGTGGCGAAACGCTCGTCGTCGCCCACCCCGATGAGCTGCATCACCCGCCGGGCCACCGCGTCGGCCGTGGTGGACACCGCCACCCACCGACCGTCGGAGCACTCGTAGCACGAGCGGGGCACGGTGTAGGGCAGTCGGGATCCCATGCGCGGCATGAGGTAGCCGAGCAGTCCGTAGGCGGAGACCAGCGGGCCCATCATCTGCAGCAGCGACTCGACGAGGGACACATCGACCACCTGGCCCACGCCGGAGTGCACCGCCACCATGGTGGCGAACGCGGCGGCGACCGCGGTGAGCTCGTCGGTCAGGGCGATGGGCGGCAGCAGCGGGGGCCGGCCCGCCTCCCCGTTGAGCCCGGCGAAACCGGCCATGGCCTCGGCCACCGTGGCGAAGCCGGGGCGGTTGCGGTACGGGCCGGTCTGCCCGAACCCGGTGACCCTGGTGACGACCAGCTTGGGGTTGCGCTCCCACAGCACGTCGGGGCCGAGGCCGAGCGCCTCGAGCTTGCCGGGCCGGAAGTTCTCCACCAGCACGTCGGCGGTGGCGACCAGTTGCAGCAGGTGGGCGCGGCCCTCGTCGCTCTTGAGGTCGAGCGTGATGGTCCGCTTGTTGCGGTTGGCGAACTTCCAGAACAGCGTCTGATCGTCGGCAGGGTCCCGCCAGCCGACGTTGCGGCTGGTGTCACCGCCGTCGGGCCGCTCCACCTTGATGACGTCGGCGCCGAAGTCCGCCAGGTGGCGGGCGCAGCCCGGTCCGGCGAACACGGTGGCGAGATCGAGGACGCGCAGGTCCGCCAGCGGCGGGCGGGCCTCGGCGGGATCGGACGGCGCAGGCTGGTCGTTCACAGCCGGTCAGTGTTGCCGCGACGGCCCGCACCCGTCGAACGGGCCGGGCCGGAGCGCTCAGTCCACCCGGCGCGACGAACGGTGGAAGCGGGTGATGATGTCGGGGTCCGGGTAGAGCTTGGCCAGCGCCTCGTCCTTGCCGTCGTAGGGCAGCGCGGCGAGGACGTACCGGATCGATTCGAGGCGGGCCTTCTTCTTGTCGTTCGCCTTGACGATCGTCCACGGCGAGTACGAGGTGTGGGTGCGGGTCAGCATCGCTTCCTTGTAGGAGGTGTAGCGATCCCACAGCTCCTGTGCCCGATCATCGACCGGGCTGAGCTTCCACTGCTTCAGCGGGTTGGACCGCCGTTCCTGGAATCGCCGCAGCTGCTCTTCCTGGGCGATCGAGAACCAGAACTTGATCAGCTCGATCCCATCCTCGTAGAGCATGTGCTCGAACTCCGGCACCTGCTGGAGGAACGTGTCGTACTGCTTGTCGGTGCAGAAGCCGTTGACCGGCTCGACGACGGCGCGGTTGTACCAGCTGCGGTCGAAGAAGACGATCTCGCCGGGGTTCGGCAGTTGCTCCACATAGCGCTGGAAGTACCACTGGCCCCGCTGCACCTCGGAGGGCTTGTCGAGGGCGACGACGCGCATCGAGCGGGGGTAGAGGTGCTCGGTGAAGCGGCGGATGGCGCCGCCCTTGCCCGCCGCATCCCGGCCCTCGAAGAGGATGGCGACGCGCCGGTTGGCGGCCTGCACACTGCGTTGGAGCTTGATCAGCTCGATCTGCAGCAGCTCGAGCTCCGCCTCGTAGCGCAACACGTTGACGACCTTGCGCAGGTCGGGTCGCGTCTGGCGCAGCAGGTGCTCGAGGCCGCTGCGGCTGTTGACCGCGAGCAGCGCGTCGGCGGTGAGCCAGCCGGGGTGCGGATGCGCAACGTCCCCGGCAACGCCGTTCGGATCGGCGATCTGCTCGCCATCGGACAACACGTGAGCCATGCTCATACCGAACGGTATTCTCCATACCGAGCGGTAGAGAAGGAAGTCGTCCGGATCAGAGGCGAGCGACCCGTTCCGGTCAGTCGCCGAGGCCGAGGCGGTCGAACCTCGCCTCGCCACCCACGACGGTGGCCAGCACGGGCACCTCCCCGATGCCGTCGCGGTCGACGGCGAGCAGGTCCTCACCCAGCACCACGAAGTCGGCCAGCATGCCGGGCGCCAGCGCACCCTTGCGGTCCTCCTCGAAGGCGGCGTAGGCAGAGCCGGCGGTGTAGGCCCGCAGGGCCGCCGCCACCGAGATGGCCTCCTCCGGCACGAACGGCTCGCCCGACGCGGTGCGCTGGTTGACCATGTCGTGCATGCCCAGCAATGGCGCGCCGTTCACCACCGGGCGGTCCGAGGAGCCGGGCAGCGGGATCCCGCGCTCGAGGAAGGAGCGCTGCCGGTACGCGTCCGGGGTTCGGTGGAGGCCGAGCGCAGCCTTCATGCCGTCGCCGATCTCGGAGATGAACCGGCCCTGCGGCACCGGGATGACGCCGAGCGCCTTCACCTTGTCCAGCAGCCCGGTGGCGATGACCCCGCAGTGCTCGATGCGGTGACGGGTGTCGGGCCGGGGCAGCTCCCGCTGGCACTGTTCGTAGATGTCCAGCACGGTGGCGACGGCGCGGTCCCCGATGGCATGGGTGCACACCTGCCAGCCGCTGCGGTGGGCGTCGGTGATGCGGCGGCGCAGCAGCTCCGGCTCGGTCTGGAAGAACCCGCAGTTGCACCCGCCGCCCTCGAAGGGGTCGATCATGGCCGCGGTGCGCCCGATCAGCGAGCCGTCGGAGAACACCTTGGTGCCGCCGATGCGCAACCACTCGTCGCCGAACCCGCTGTGCAGGCCCCCGTCGAGGGCGAAGATCTCACCGTCGTCGTGGTGGTGGTCGAGGTGGTGCAGTGCCTCCACCGCGACGAGCAGGTTGATGCGCACGTCGAGCACGCCGCGCCGGCGGGCCTCCTGCCACGCCCGCAGCTCGAGCGGCGAGTTGGCCACCAGCCCGGCACCCACCCCGGCCTCGGTGGCCGAGGTGACCCCCTCGGCCAGGTACTGGCGGTTGGCCCGCTCGATGGCGGCGATCATCCGCTCGACCGACATCGGGTAGGTCAGGTTGCGCACCATGGCCTGCGCCTGTTCCTGGACGAGCCCGTTCGGGCGGCCGTCCTCGCCGATCACCAGCGCACCGCCGTCGGGGACGGGCGTGTCGCGGATGTCGTGCAGCACCAGCGAGTTGACCGTGCACATGTGGCCGGAGGTGTGCTTGAGCCAGACCCGGTGGCCCGGCGCGACGGCGTCGAGCTCGGCGGCGGTCGGGTGGCGGCCCTCGGCCAGCTTGTTCTGGTCATAGCCGGCGCCGATCACCCACTCCCCCGCCGGCGTGGTGGCGGCGCGTTCGGCGATCGCCCGGCAGATGTCGGCCACCGTGCGCATCGGCGGCGACGAGAGGTCCACGGCGTCGAGGTTGATGCCGTGGAACAGCATGTGGTTGTGGGCGTCGTTGAAGCCGGGGACAGCGGTGCGGCCCTGCAGGTCGTAGCGGCGGGCCGGCTCGAACTGCTCGGCCAGCGACGCGTCACCGGCGGCGACCACCCGACCGGCGAGCACGGCGAGCACGCTGGCGGTGGGCCGGTCGGGGTCCTGGGTGTGGAACCGGCCGTTGTGGAAGAGGGCATCGACGCGCATCGGGCGACAGCTTTGCAGAGCACCGCTCGCACCCGAAAGGGCATGACCGGCCGGTAGGTTGCCGGACATGCGACTGCGCCGGGTGCTCGTCGGAGCGCTGTTCGCCCTTCTCGCCGCCACCGCCGGGGCGCCCGCGCTCCCGACCTCCTCGGTCGGGGCGCAGCAGGTGGGCGCCGGCATCGGCGCCGATTCGGTCCCCGCCGCCCTTGCCCCGGTGCAGCCGACACGGAGTTGGTACACCACCACGGTGGACCCGGCCGTCTTCGCCACCGCCGGGTGCGCCATGGGCCGGGCCCAGGCGGCGCACCCGCTGCACCGCAGCGGCGTGGTGTCGCTGATCTTCGGCGGGCTGTACCAACGGAACGGCGCCTGGGTGTTCGATCTCTACCGGGGTCGGGCGGCCACGCCCGAGGACGTCATCGCCGCCGCCGGCGCCTACGCCGACGCGTACCGGCGATGCGTGCAGCCGGCGACCGACGCCCGGTTGGTGCTGGTGGTGTCGACCACGACCTCGACGGGGCGGACGGACGCGGCGGCGGGCGCGGCGATGGCGCGGCTCGCGGCGGCCGCCACGGCGCGGATCGAGCCGGCCAACCCGCAGGTGTGGGTGTTGGGCGGTAACGACATCGAGCTCGGCTACGTGGGCCCCGAGGACGCCCGGGCGTGGGTGGCGGCGTACCACGGCGTGGCGACGCGGCCGCTGGTGAACGTGGGCGACGCCGCCGGTTGCCCCGGCAACCGGGTGCCCGCCGGGCACGATTGCGGCTCGGCCGAGTTCCCGGCCTGGACCGCGGCGGACGTGTGGGCGGTCAACGGTGGCCTGGGCCCGACCTTTGTGATGCCGGGCATCTACGTGGTCGATGGGATCCAGGCCCGGCAGTGGGCCAACCTCAACCGCTTCGCCCTGGCGTCCACCGGCCGGCCCCTCCACATCCTGGGCGCCCTGAGCCAGGTCGGGGCCTGCCAGGAGCGGCCGTGCACCCCCCGCGTGCGGAACGAGCCGGCGGCATCTCTCGCCCAACTCGCCGCCGAGCTGGGCCGGTCCGACCTGT
Source organism: Acidimicrobiales bacterium (assembly GCA_020846295.1). Taxonomy (GTDB): domain Bacteria; phylum Actinomycetota; class Acidimicrobiia; order Acidimicrobiales; family CAIXPF01; genus CAIXPF01. The sequence goes on along the minus strand of JADLEF010000111.1, from coordinate 21,289 downwards.
ACGTGTCCGACATGGGCTGGCTCAACGCCTGATGCGTATTCGTTGACTTTATTGGACATTTTTCACCGACCGAGTCGCTGCCGATTCAGTGTGACCACCCGACCCCTCCCGCCGAATCGGCGCCGATTCGCCAGGGCGTGGGCCGGCCGGCCGCCCCCCACCACAGGCGGGCAGCCGGTCGGGCGCCACAGGCGGGCCCCGGCGGCTGAGGTCCCGCCCGGCTGCCGCGGTTAGCGTCCGGCCCATGGGGGACACCACCGACGCAGCACCGAGCACGACCGCCGCCAGCACCGACGTGTGCATCGGCCAGGCCCACGACGGGCCGGTGGAGGACTTCCTCGAGGTCGCCCGGGTGGCCGCCGGCCTGGGTTACCGCCGCATCTGGATCGGTGAGACCTACAAGGTCGACGCCATGGTCTTCATGGCCGGCCTCACCCGGGAGCTGCCCGGGCAGCTGCTGGGTGTGGGCCCGATGCCGTTGCCGTTGCGCACCGCCCCCCAGCTGGCCATGGCCGCCGCCACCCTGCGAGGCCTCGGCCACCCCGAGCCGATCGAGTTCCTCCTCGGCGCCTCCAGCCCCGCCATGACCGAGGGCTGGAACGGTCGCCCGATGACCACCGTCGCGGCAACCGAGGCGCTCTTCGCCGGGGTGCGCCAGGCCATCGGCGGCGGCCGGACCGACGTCGATCACCCCGCCGCCCGCTCCCGCGGCTTCGTCAACGGCCTCGGCCCGGTCGACCTGCGCCTCGGGCTCGCCGCGGCCGGGCCCCGCATGCTCAACCTGGCCGGCCGGGTCGCCGATCGGGCCGCGTTCAACATGGTCTCCGTGGAGCAAGCCGCCGCCATGGCCGATGCGGTGCGCGCCGGTGCCGAGGAGGCCGGCCGACCCTGCCCGCCGATCACGGTGTGGGTGCACTGCTGTTGCGACCCCGATGACGAGACGATCGCCCGCGGCAAGCGGTTCCTCTCGGGGTACGTGCGAGCCCCCGGCTACCGGGACGTGATCGCCGGGCAGGGCTTCGAATCCGTCATCAGGGCCGCCGGCGAGGCCGGCAACGCCCGCGCCATCCGCGAGCTGATCCCCGAGGAGATGCTGCAGCGGGTGCTCGGCTACGGCACCGCGGCGGAGGTCAATCAGCGGGTGGCGGCGTTCCGGGCCCTCGGCCTCGAGACGGCGGTCGTGCCCTCGATCACCCACGATCCCGGCGGACGGGCCTGCCTGGCCGCGGTGGCGGGCGCGCCGGCCGAGGTCGTCGGGGTCAAAGGCGGGGTCGGGGTCGGGGGCGCCCGATGAGCGCCGAGGACCTGCAGCGCGAGCTCGATCGGGTCGAGGCCAAGCGGGCCCGGGGGCTCGACGAGTCGCGCCCCGCTGCTGTCGACAAGCAGCACGCCCGGGGCAAGCTCACCGCCCGGGAACGGGTCACCGCCCTGGTCGACGCCGGCACGTTCGTGGAGACCGGCGCGCTGATCGAACCGGCCCGCGAGACCGCCTTCACCGAGGACCTCGACGCGCCGGGGGACGGCGTCGTCACCGGCATCGGGGACATCGACGGGCGCGCCGCATCGGTGGTGTCGTTCGACTTCACCATCTACGGCGGCTCGAACGGCAAGCACGGCGGTCAGAAGCACGCCAGGGTCACCCACGCCGCGCTCGAGCACGGCCATCCACTGGTGCTGCTGCTCGAGGGCGGCGGCCACCGCATCCAGGACGGGCTCGACTCCCGTCACTTCGCGGCGGCGGGCAACCACCCCGGCCAGCTGGGCACGTTCGCGGCGATGGCCCGCATGTCGGGTTGGGTACCGATGTGTGCGGCCATGTTGGGCGCCGGGTTCGCCGGGCCGACCAACTTCGCCGGCATGTGCGACTTCGTGGTCATGACCAAGTCGTCCACGATGGGCATTGCCGGGCCGGCGCTGGTCAAGGCGGCCACCGGTCAGTCATTGACCAATGAGGAGCTCGGCGGACCGGACGTGCAGGCCACGCAGTTCGGGCTGGCCGATCTCGCCGTGGACGACGACGACGCTGCGCTCGCCGCCATCAGGCGGTTCCTGTCGTACTTCCCGGCCAACGCCCAGCAGCCGCTGCCGATCACGCCGTGCGACGATCCGGCCGACCGTGGGCCCGACGAACTGCTCGACCTCGTGCCGACCAACAGCCGCAAGGGCTACGACGTGCGCAAGGTGATCGAGCTCGTCGCCGACACCGGGTCGACCATGGAGTTGAAACCTCTCCACGCTCGCAACCTGGTGACCACCCTGGCCCGCCTCGACGGACGTCCCGTCGGCTTCCTGGCCAACAACCCGGGCCACCTCGCCGGCATGCTCGATGCCAAGGCGTGCGACAAGGGCGCCCACTTCATCGCCCTGTGCGACGCGTTCGGCCTACCCATCGTGTCGCTCATCGACGTGCCCGGCTTCCTCATCGGCCCCGGCGCGGAGCGCACCGCGCTCGGGCGGCGCAGCGCCAAGCTGATCTTCGAGCTCGGCAACGCGACGGTGCCGCGCGCCGCCATCGTGCTGCGCAAGGGCTACGGGCTCGGCTACTTCGCGATGGCGGGCGGACGGGCGTTCGACGCCGACCTGTCGGTGGCGTGGCCGGGTGCGGAGATCTGCGCCATGAACGTGGAGGGTGCCGTCGACGTGGCCTACCGCAACGACTACCTGTCGGCGGCCGACCCGCAGGCCCGCCGCGAGGAGCTCATCGCCGTGTTCAAGAACCAGCGCGACGCGCTGCGCGGCGCCGAGGCCTATGGCATCGACGACGTGATCGATCCGCGCCACACCCGCCGCCGGCTCATCGCCACGTTCAACCGGTGCGCGGCCCGCAAACAGGCGCTGTTCCCGCCGAGGTTCCGTTCCATCAACCCGATGTGACCGGCGCTGATCGGGACGGCGGTCACGCACCGGTGAGGTCGCGCCGACGGAAGCCGACGAGACCGGCGGCGGTGAGGACCACCGCCGCCGCGCCCAGCACGGCGATGGGCAGCGTCTGCCACGGCCGGGCGGGCAGGGCGGGGACGTGCTGCAACGGCGAGAGGTCGCGCACCCAACCGGGCAACCGCAGCACGTCGCCGAAGATCCCGATGACCACGACCGCGGCCAGCGCCCCCCACACCGCCACCGTCGCGCGCGGGAGCCAGCCGAACAGCAGCACCGCCAGCCCGATCACCACCAGCAGCGCCGGCAGCAGGGCGAGCGACGCGCCCAGCATGCGCGGCACCTGCGCCGCGTCCCCGATGACCAGCGCGTAGCCCAGCCCCACGCCGAGGCCGGAGGCGGCGAGCACCACGACGGTGCCGGCCACGGTGACCACGAGGTGGCTGCCCACCCACCACCATCGGCTGGTGGCGGTGGCCAGCATCGACTCGGCATACCCCGCGGTCTCCTCGGAACGGTTGCGCAGCACCGAGGACAACGAGAACCCCATCACCAGCATCGCCATCATCCGCAGCGCGGTGGACAGGTAGACATCGGTGATCGAGGCGCCCTGCAGCGCGGCGAAGTAGTCCTTCAGCTGCGGGTTGTCCTCCAGCATCTGCTCGATCTGGTTGCCGACCGAGCCGTACACCGCGGCGGTGACGAACACGCCGACGGTCCAACCGAGGAGCGCGCCGCGCTGCAACCGGAAGGCCAGACCGAGCGGTGTGGTCGACCAGCGCGGGGCGCGCGCCGGCCCGGCCCGCTGGGTCAGCATCCCGCTGCCGAGATCGCGCCGCACCGACAGCTCGAAGGCGGCCGCGGTGACCGCCAGGGAGAACGCCGCCAGCAGCGCGATGGCCCACCACCGTTCGCCGGCGAAGGCGCGAACCCCAATGGCCCAACCGAACGGCGAGGACCACGATAGCCAGGCCAACCAGGAGGTGCTGATGTCGCCGATGCCGCGAGCGATGAACGCCAACCCGGCCAGCGCGGCGCCCAACCCGAGTGCGGCGCGACCGGTGGAAGCCAGCTGCGCGGCCACCGCGGTGACCGCCGCGAACGCGACGCCGACCATCCCGAAGGACCCGCACAGCGCCAGCGACCCGGCGAACCCGTAGCCCACTGCGGTGGTCAACACGGTGGTGGATGCGGTGACGACGACGTTGGCCATCAGGGCCACGATCAGCGCTGCGCTGATGGTGGCGTGGCGGCCCACCACGGTGGAGCGCAGCAGGTCCGCCCGCTCGCTCTCCTCCTCGGCGCGGGTGTGGCGGTTCACCAGGAACACGCTCATCAGCGCGCAGCCCAGCGCCATCCACAGCGATGTCTCGTTGACCAGGATCACCCCGACGCCGGGGTCGTCGAAGCCGTAGCCGGGCCCGGCGAAGATGACCAGCGCCGGGTTGTCCCGCATGGTGGAGGTGTAGCCGATGATCTTGGCCGGCGTGTCGTAGAGGGCCTGCACCTGCGAGGCGGAGACCGCCATCAACCCGATCAGGCCGGCCACCCACAACGGGAGCCGGACCCGATCGCGCCGCAGGATCAGCCGCACCAGCCGCCCCGTACCGACCAGCGTGGTGCCGGTCATTGGTGGACCCCGGCCTCGGCCAGCTCGGCGTCGTACTGACGCAGGAACAGCTCCTCCAGCGTGGGCGGGTGGCTCTCCAGGGCGACGATGCCGAGCGCGGCGAGGCGCTCGACGACGGCGCCCACCGCCGGTTGGTCGACCTCGAAGCTGACGCGAACGCCGTCCCGGCGCACGTCGAACACCCCCGGCCATCCGGCGATCTCCATGCCGTCGTGGGCGACCTGGACCGAGATCGTGGTGCGAGCGAGGACCCGCAGCTCCTCGAGGGAGCCGCTTCGCACGGTGCGGCCCTTGCGGATGATGGTGACGCGGTCGCACACCTTCTCCACCTCGGCCAGGATGTGGCTCGACAGCAGGGTGGTGCGGCCCTCGGCCCGGGCGTCGGCCACGCAGTCCTGGAACACCGCCTCCATCAGCGGATCGAGCCCGGCGGTCGGCTCGTCGAGGATCAGCAGCTCGGCGCGCGACGCCAGCGCGGCCACCAGCGCCACCTTCTGCCGGTTGCCCTTGGAGTACGCCCTGGCCTTCTTGCGGGGATCGAGGTCGAAGCGGTCGATGAGCTCCGCGCGGCGGGTCTCGTCGAGGCCGCCGCGCAGGTTGCCCAGCAGGTCGATGATCTCGCCGCCGGTGAGGTTGGGCCACAGGTTGGTGTCGCCGGGCACGTAGGCGAGGCGGCGGTGCAACGCCACGGCGTCGGCCCACGGGTCGCCGCCGAGCAGGGTGGCGCGGCCCCCGTCGCCGCGCAGCAGCCCGAGCAGGATCCGCATGGTGACCGTCTTGCCGGCTCCGTTCGGCCCGAGGAACCCGTGCACCTCGCCGACGCGCACGTCGAGGTCGAGGCCGTCGAGCGCCCGAGTCGGCCCGAAGGTCTTGATCAGCGCCTCACAGCGAACGGCGGCGTCTGCACCCATGGCCGCGACGGTACGCCCACCTGGGCGGCGAGCGGGTCGGATCGGGTCGTTCGGCGCAACGATCCCGCACTTTGGACCCGGCCCGCCCGCCGATGACCACGCCTCGCCCCGCCTCACCCCGTCTGGCGACGTCCACCCGGTCGCACCCTGTCGCACCCGTCGGCGGTGGACGCGAGCGATGATGGTGGAGGAACGCGTCGGGGCGTGCTGGACTCTCCAGCGCCATGGCGGGTCGGTCGATCGAACGGGATGCGGTTGGTGTTCGGAGCACAGGCGACGGTGAACGATCCGCAGCTGGGCGTCCTGCGCCGCCGCCGGGGGCGCTGGCGTGGCGAGGTGGGGCTCGATCACGGCCCGGCCACGATCGTGGTGCCGGTGAGCCTGCCCGGAGCCCGACGGGGCCCGGATCCAGCGGCGTTGCTGCTCGCCCGGCGACTCGGGGCGGAGTTCGACCGCTGCCGAGCGTCGATCGAGGCCGCGCTCGATGAGCACCGCCGCGATGCGGGCTGCCCGCCGTTGATCGATGCCGTTGGACCGAAGCCGGTGGGTGTGGCGGTGGTGCGCCTCGACGGCCGGCACGTGCTCGAGGTCGCCTACCGGGTGCCCTGGGATGACGAGCACACGCTCGGTGCCCACTTCGCCGACGGCGTGCTCGTCGAGCTGAACGGGTCGATCCTGCTGCCCTGAACCACCGTCCCCGCCGCGGTTCCGGCGCGGCGCGCGACGCCCTCGCTCAGACCGTGACCGGGTCGGGCCGCTGGGCCTGTGGCCGGCCCGGTTGCTGCAAGGTGGGTCCGGTCCCTGCTCGCGCCGGCAGGGCGCGCAGCGCGATGAGCGCACCGAGCACGCAGGCCACCGCGGCTACCCGGGATCCCATCGACATGCCGTCCATGAAGGCCTGACGGGCGATGTCCAGCACGGCGGACCGGCCGGCCTCGGGCGCCTGTGCGGCGACGGCCACCGCGGCGGCCATCGAGTCCCGCGCCGCCTCCACCGCCGGCGCCGGCAGACCGACCGATCCGGAGAAGCCGTCGACGATGCGGGGCCCGTACACCGAGGAGAACACCGAGCCGACCACCGCGACCCCGAGCGTGCCGCCCAGCTCCCGGGTGGTGTCGTTGACCGCCGAGCCCACCCCGGCCCGTTCGGGCGGCAGGGAGCCCATGATCGATTCGGTGGCGGGCGCCCCGACGAGGCCGAGTCCGGCGGCCATCAGCACCATGGCCGGCACGAGGACCCCCCAGTACGAGGAGTCGGCCTCGGTCAGCGAGGCGATCCAGAACCCGACACCCATCAGCGCCAGGCCCGAGGCCACGACGACCTTGGTGCCGATGCGCAGGGCCAACCTCGCGCTGAGCGGGGCGGTCACCATCGCCGCGGCTGCGAAGGGGAGCGTGTGCACGCCGGCTGCGAAGGTGTCGTAGCCCCGCACGAACTGGAAGTACTGGGTGACGAGGAAGATGAACCCGAACAGGGCGAAGAAGCTGACCGTGACGGCGGCGCTGGCGGCGGAGAAGCGGGCGTCGGCGAAGACGCGCACGTCGAGCAGCGGCTGGGCGACCCGACGCTCCCAGGCCACGAAGGTGCCGAGCAGGACGACGGCGGCGACGAACCCGCCGATGGTCAGCGGGTCGGTCCAGCCCCGGTGCGGGGCCTCGATGACGGTGTAGATGAGGGCGGTGATACCGGCGATCGAGGTGACGAACCCGACGCGGTCGAAGCGGCCGGCGTGGGGATCGCGCGAGTCGGGCAGCAGCACGTGGCCGCCCACCAGCGCGGCGAGCACGATGGGCACGTTGACGAAGAAGACCGACCCCCACCAGAAGTGGCGCAACAACCAGCCGCCGCTGAGCGGGCCGAGGGCGACGGCGAGGCCCGACACGCCGGCCCAGATCCCGATGGCCTTGGCCCGCTCGGCGGGGACGGTGAACACGTTGGTGAGGATGGCCAGCGTGGCCGGAAAGACCAGCGCGGCGCCGATGCCCATGGCGGCCCGGGCCCAGATGAGCTCCGAGGCGCTGCCGGCGACGGCGGCCAGCACCGACGTGGCGGCGAAGAGGAGGAGTCCGACCTGCAGGGTCCGCTTGCGGCCGATCCGATCGCCGAAGGAACCGGCGGCGAGGAGCAGGCCGGCGAAGACCAGCGAGTAGGCGTCGACGATCCACTGCAGCTGGCTGGTGGAGGCGCCGAGCTCCCTGGACAGGGTTGGCAGCGCCACGTTCACGATGGTGTTGTCCACCACGACGAGGAACATGCTCAGGCAGAGCACGCCGAGGATCAGCCAACGGCGCCGGTTGATGGTATGACGGTCCATGGTTCTCCCTCGATCAGCTAGAGAACGTGGTTCTACCGTTATAGAACGACGTACTACACAGGAGCAAGTGTCGCGTGTCGCCCAAGCCCACCCGCAGCCGCACCGCCACCGCCGACCTGGTGCCGGCGGTGCTCGACGCGGCCAGCCGCCTGCTGCAACAGGAAGGGCCCGACGCGCTGTCGATACGTCGGATCGCGACGGAGGCCGGGGTGGCCCCCATGAGCCTCTACAACCACTTCGGCGGCAAGCACGGCATCGTGGAAGCACTGTTCCAGCGGGGCTTCGAGGCGCTGACCACCAGCCTGCGGGCGATCGAGGCGACCTCAGCTGAGCAGCGGTTCCGGACCGGCATGCGCTGCTACCGGCGCTTCGCCCTCGACCACCCGGCGGTCTACGCCGTGATGTTCCAGAAGCTGGTGCCCGACTTCGAACCCGGCGACGAGGCCAAGGCCGCAGCGGCGCAGACGTTCCTCGAGCTGGTCGGTTGCATGAGCCAGGGGATGGCCGAAGGCGTCTTCGCCGCCGGCGATCCGGTCGCCACCGGACAGCTGGTGTGGGGCGCCTGCCATGGCATCGTGGCGCTGGAACTGGTCGAGATCGGCTTCGTCGAGGATCGCGACGCCAACTACGAGTCGCTGCTCGAGGTGCTGCTCGCCGGCCTGCGGAACACCAAGGCCAGCTGACGGCTGGTGGCGAGCAGCCGTCCATCGGGCGACCACACCTCGGCCTCCTCCTGGTGCAGGCCGTCCACGGCGGACGCCGAGCGCAGGACCGTGAGGCAGTGCGCGTCGGGCTCGAGGTCGAGCGTCGCCCGCCGGAAGTAGACCGACAGCTCGATGGTGGTGGTGTGCAGGCGCTCGGCGAGCTCGGGATCGGGCTCGTGGGCCCGCAGCGACGGCGGCAGGTTGTCGCACATCAGCGCCAGCACCGCGGCGTCGACCGGCACCGGCGGATCGAGCCGTAGCCAGCCGGCGATCGTGCCGGGCTCGTCCAGGCGGCCGTCACGTCGCTCCCAGCGCGTGCGGGCGTTGCCGTAGCTGGCGCGACGGTCGTGCTGCGGGCAGTCGGCGGGCGCCGGGACCGCCGGCATGACCTGGTCGGCCACGTCGAACTCATCGCCCAGCGCGGCGGCGAAGGTGACCTTGGCCTGGCAGATGGTCCGCTCTCCCTGGGTCATCGTCACCGTGGTGAACGCGACCCGCCGGCCCTCGCGTTCGATGGCGGCGTCGAGCCGGACCGGACCCTCCTGCGGGCCGGCCAGGTACTGCACGGTCAGGATGCGGGGAGCCAGCTCAGGGCGGCGCTCCGCCACGACCGCCTCGGTCGCCCGCAGCAGCAGTGCAGCGAGCAGACCACCGTTGGGCCCGGTGACGATCCACCACCGATCGGTGATGGTCGCCTCGAAGCGGCCCGCGCCGAGCTCGCGGAGCGCGGTGTCGTCGCTGAAGTCCAAGCTCAGAACGCGACCGGCCGGTCGCGTCGCAGCGCCACCGGCTTGGACCCCCAGCGTCCGGAGAACCGCCAGCGCGACCCCTCGGGCGCACCGCCGGCCCCGCCCCCGAGCACGACCGGCTTGGGCCACAACGCCTCGTAGGCGGCCATGATCGCCGCCACCTCCTCGTCGTCCGGCGTCGGGGTGATCTGCAGCTCGCTCACAGCGCTTGCCGGGTTCGCTCGCTCCGCGTCGCTCACAGTGGCACGGTCCCGTGCTTGCGGCGGGGCAGCTCTTCCCGCTTCGAGGCGAGCAGCGAGAACCCGGCCACCACCTTGCGGCGGGTCTCGGAAGGATCGATCACGTCGTCCACGTAGCCTCGCTCGGCGGCGATGTACGGGTTGGCGAAGCGCTCGGTGTACTCGTCCACCAGCTCGGCCTTGCGGGCCACCGGATCCTCGGCGGCGGCGATCTCGGCACGCTTGGTGATCTCGACCGCGCCCTGCGGGCCCATGACGGCCAGCTCGGCGGACGGCCAGGCGAAGGACAGGTCCGACCCCACCGACTTGGAGTCCATGACGACGTAGGCGCCGCCGTAGGCCTTGCGGGTGATCACCTGGATGCGGGGCACGGTGGCCTCGCAGTAGGCGTAGAGCAGCTTGGCGCCGTGGCGGATGATGCCGCCGTACTCCTGGTCCACGCCGGGCAGGAAGCCGGGCACGTCGACGAGCGTCAGCAGCGGGATGTTGAAGGCGTCGCAGGTTCGCACGAAGCGGGCCGCCTTCTCCGAGGACTCGATGTCCAGCACGCCGGCCAGCACCATCGGCTGGTTGCCGACCACGCCGATCGAGCGCCCGTCGACCCGGGCGAACCCGCAGACGATGTTGCGGCCCCAGCTGGGGAAGTACTCGAAGAACTCACCGTCGTCCACGATCGACGCGATGACCTTCTTCATGTCGTACGGCTGGTTCGAGGCGGCGGGGATGATGTCGAGCAGCTCGGGGCAGAGGCGCTCGGGATCGTCCTCGGTGGCGACGGGCGGCGCCTCCTCGAGGTTGTTCTGCGGCAGGAACGACAGCAGGTACTTCACGTCGTCGAGGACCTGCTGCTCAGAGTCGGCCACGAAGGTGGCGACCCCGCTCTTGGAGGCGTGGGAGCCGGCGCCGCCGAGCTCCTCGAGGGTGACCTCCTCACCGGTCACCGTCTTCACCACGTCGGGACCGGTGATGAACATGTGCGACTTCTCGCGCACCATGAAGATGAAGTCCGTCATGGCCGGGCTGTAGACCGCACCGCCGGCGCACGGGCCGAGGATCACCGAGATCTGGGGGATGACGCCGCTGGAGAGCACGTTGCGGTGGAAGATGCCGCCGTAGGCGTCGAGCGAGACGACGCCCTCCTGGATGCGGGCGCCGGCGCCGTCGTTGAGGCCGATCATCGGCGCGCCCACCTTGAGCGCCATGTCCATGACCTTGTGGATCTTCTCGGCGAACACCTCGCCGAGAGCCCCGCCGAACACCGTGAAGTCCTGGGAGAAGACGAACACCTTGCGGCCGTCGACGGTGCCCCACCCGGTGATGACGCCGTCGGTGTAGGGCCGTTCGGTGGCGCCCTCGGCCCGGCTGCGGGCGAGCATGTCGAGCTCGTGGAACGAGCCGGGATCGAGGAGGTAGTCGATCCGCTCGCGGGCCAGCATCTTGCCCTTGTCGTGCTGGCGCTGGACGGCCCGCTCCGGGCCGGCGTGCAGCGCCTCCTCCTTGCGCTTGTTGAGCTCTTCGAGACGCTCCCGCAGCGGGTGGTCAGCCATGGCGGTGAAGGGTAGTTGGACGCGCCCCCGCCTCAGAAGTTCGCGACCCCGTCAGCCCCGTCGAGGGACCTCGTCCAACCGCCAGCCACCCCCGCCCGCCACGGCCGGGCATGGGGTTGGGGCCCCATGCTCGGGAGGAGGATGGGGTTGGGGCCCCATGCTCGGGAGGAGGATGGGGTTGGGGCCCCATCCGGGAGCGCCGAAGGCGCCAGCTATCACGTGAAGACGGAGAGGAAGCGGTCGTTCAGCTCGCGGGCGTGGTAGAAGACGGCGCGGCCGAGCTGGTCGGCGGTCCAGGTGATGGTGGGGAAGTCGGCGCAGCTGGTGTAGCTGCCGGCGAAGACCTCGTTGCGGTTGCCGGAGGGGTCGAAGAAGTAGATCGTCGTGCCCCGGGTGATGCCGTGGCGGGTCGGGCCGATGTCGACGGGCACGTCGTCCATCGCGAAGAGGTCCCCGGCGCGCAGCACCGCGTTCCAGTCGTCGAGGATGAAGGCGAAGTGGTGCAGCTTCGAGTCCGGGCCCTTGAGGATGGCGAGGTCGTGGGCCTTGTGGCCGGCGGAGAGGAACGTCGCCAGGCAGGTCGGCTCCTCGGGGGAGGCGATCACCCGCTCGGAGATGTGCCAGCCGAAGCAGTCGATGAACAACCGCTCCATGCCCTCGACGTCGTCACCCGTGATGAGGGTGTGGTCGAGGCGGGGCACGCCGACGCCGCGGAGGTGGCGGGGAAAGGTCTGCGGGTTGAGGGTGCCCGTCTCGGTCCCGGCGTAGTCCATCTCGTGGTAGAGCTCGAAGACGTGGTTCGTCGGGGAGATGAAGCGCACGCCGTCCCCGGTGGCGAGGTTGTCGCCCTTGGCCATGCGCTCGACGGTGACGCCGAACTGCTGCAACGCCCGCTCGTACTGCTCGAGATCGGTGGCGTGGCTCACCTTGAAGCCGAACTTGACCGCGCCGACGCCACCTTCCTCGAGCACGACGGAGTGGTGGTCGTACTCGTCCCAGCCCTTCAGGTACAGCTTCCCGTCACCCTCGGCCTTGACCTCCATGCCGAGCGTGTCCGAGTAGTGGGACCGGGAGGCTTCGAGGTCCGTCACCCGGGCGTGGACGTACCCGAGACGCATGATGCTCATGGTTGGTTCCCCTTCATGTGAGAGAGCTCCTGGTTACATAGCGGGCAAGGAACGGCGACACGCAGCGCAGGGTGTCGTCCTCGCGCAGGCGCAACGTGACGTCGCCGTCGGGTACGGCCCGACAGGTCAGACGCACGCCGGCGGCGCGCTCCTCCGGCGTGAGCACGGCCTCGCTGACGACGGCGCCGTCGGTCGTGCTGCCCTCGACGAGATCGACGCGGCACACCCCGCAGCCGCCACGACGGCAGCCGAAGCGGTGGGAGTACCCGGCGCGTCGGAGCGTGTCGAGGATGGGCTCGCCCGGCCTGCCCTGCAGGACCACATCGTCGGGCAGCAGGCGGATGGCGACGGTGACCACGCCGGCATGTTAGAGACCGTTGTCACAGGGCATCGCGGCGGTCACCCCTGATCGTTCCTCTCAACGGAACGGTCGGGGTCATCGGGGCCCATAGGGGATTCGGGGGGTCCAGTAGGGGATGTCCCCGATGTCCCCGATCGCGGAGGGTCCCATCGTCGGGGCCATGACCCCCTCGCAGCCTCCCGCCTCCGGTCCGGGCGACCCGACCAGCACGGCTGCGTCGGACGATGTCACCTCGGCCGACCAGCAACCCCCCGACCTGGCCGCACCCGCACCCGCACCCGAGCAACCCGGGCCCGCATCCGGCGCGGCGTCGTCGATCCCCGATCGGGACCCGTTCGTCGACACCGATACGTTCCCCACCCTCGACGGCCCCTCCCCGCGCTCCACCGGCGGGTTCGCCGGGCTGTCCAGCCCGGGCGCCGTCCTGCGCACACCGACCGGAACGCAGCTGCACCCCGGTCCGGTGAGCGCGCCCCCTCCGATGCCCCCCGGTGCGCCCACGGCCGGATCCACGCCGGCCGACCCTGCCCCGCATCCCGACGCCTTCTCGTCCCCAGGGCCGGGCACCGAGCCGGCCGGCGGCCCCGGGATCACCGGCACGGGCGCCGTCATGGCCCCGTCGATGATCGGACCGGCGTTCGGACCGAACCCCGCGACGGGGCCGGGACCATCCGGGCCCGGACCGGCGGGGCCTGGACCATCCGGGCCGGGTCCGGGAGCAGCGGGACGGGGGCCGAGGCGCCCTTCCAACGCGCTGCTCACGGCGATCGCCGGCGTGGCTGCGGTGGTGCTGGTGGGCGCAGGGATGGTCGGCGGCATGGCCCTCGCCGGCGACTCCGATGGCGAGGGCACCGAGCTCGCCGCCTCGCCGCCCACGACCGCCCGGCCGCCGTCGACGACGGGCACCTCCAGGCCGACGCCGAGCACCCGCCCCCGCTCGAGCACCTCCGCCACCCCGACCACCGCGACCTCGGGCGCGGGCGATGCACCGACCTCGACCACCCCGACCAGCGCCTCGACGCCGTCCGCGTCGAACGGCGAGCTGGTGGCCGACTTCGCCTGGACCCCCGATCCGGCGCAGGCGGGTGGCACCATCACGCTCGTGGACCGCTCCTCCGGCGGTCCCACCCGTTGGACCTGGCAGTGGAACGGCAACACGGTCAGCTCGAACAAGTCCAAGGGCGTGACGACCTCTGTCAACCGCGACACGATCATCACGCTCACCGTCTGCAAGGGCGCTGCCGAGGAGACGTGCGCGACGGTCAGCAAGACGGTGACCGTCAGCTGAATCCGCTTGGGCGCCATCGGCGGGCGCCCTACCCTGCCCGCCGATGCGACGACTGCGGCGGGTGTGCGTGTTCTGCGGATCGAGCTCGGGCACCGACCCGCGCTACCGGGAGGCTGCGTCGGCGATGGGCCGCACCCTGGCCGAGCGCGGCATCGAGCTGGTCTACGGCGGCGGTGCGGTCGGCCTCATGGGCGTCATCGCCGACGCGGTGATGGAGGCCGGTGGCACCGTGATCGGGGTGCTGCCCAAGGGACTGTTCTCCCGTGAGGTGGGCCACGAGGCGATCACCGAGCTGCGCCACACCGACTCGATGCACGAGCGCAAGGCGCTGATGTACGAGCTGGCCGACGCGTTCATCGCGCTGCCGGGCGGGCTCGGCACCCTCGACGAGCTGTTCGAGACGCTGACCTGGGCCCAGATCGGCCTGCACGCCAAGCCGGTCGGCCTGCTGGACGTGGACGGCTACTTCGATCAGCTGCTGGCGTTCCTGCAGCACACGGTCGATACCGGCTTCGTCAAGCAGGCCAACATCGACCTGCTGGTGGCCGACGCCGACCCGGCCGGCCTGCTGGCCAGGCTCGCCGCCAACGAGCCACCCCGGCCGGAGAAATGGATCGACCCGGTCAAGATCTGAGCGGCTGCAACTGCTCGCCACCGCAACCGCTGCCAGAATTCCTCCCATGAAGGTGAACGTCGGTGAGATCCTGACCCGTCGCGCCCGGCGCGACCCCAACGCTGACGCCGTCGTGGACTGGGCCACCGGCCGGCGCTTCACGTTCCGCCAGTGGAACGAGCGCGCCAACCGGGCGGGGAACCTGCTCCAGCGGCTCGGGGTTCGGCGCGGCGACCGCATCGCCGTGCTGGCCAAGAACGGTCCCGAGTTCATGGAGACGTTCTTCGGGTGCTCGAAGCTGGGCATCGTCGTCGTCCCGCTGAACTGGCGGCTCGTGCCCGACGAGCTGGAGTTCATCCTGGCGGACTCGGGGGCGATCGCCCTGGTGTTCGACGACGACTTCCTCGAGACCGCCGGCGAGCTGCACGCCCGGGGCGATCGCACCGCGCTGCGCCATTGGGTGCAGATCGGCCGGCGCCCAGTGCTCGAGTTCGCCCAGCGCTACGAGGATCTGCTCGAGGCGGCGTCGGGGGACGAGCCCATCATCGTCGCCACCGACGACGACCTGCTGCACATCATGTACACCTCGGGCACCACCGGCCTGCCGAAGGGTGCGGTGCACACCCAGGCGTCGGGCTACTGGGCGACCGTCAACGCCGCGCTCACCTTCGACCTGCGCCCGGCGGACCGCTACCAGGTGTGCCTGCCGATGTTCCACATCGGCGCCCTGTTCCCGGCCCAGGCGCTGGTGCACCTGGGGGCCACCGCGGTGATCATGCGGGAGTTCGACCCGTTCGAGTCCTGGAAGCTGCTGGAGGCCGAGCGTTGCACCGGCACGCTGCTGGTGCCGGCGATGCTCACGTTCATGCTCGGCGTGTACGAGCAGGTCAAGCCGGACCACTCGGCGCTGCGCTGGGCGCAGAGCGGCGCAGCGCCGGTGCCGGTCACCTCGATCCAGGCGTACACCGATCTCGGCATCCCCATCTCGCAGCTGTACGGGTTGACCGAGTCCTACGCGGTGGCCACCGCGTCGACGGCGGAGCAGTCGATCGAACGGCCGGGCACCGCCGGGTTGCCCTACTTCCTGGCCGATGTGCGCATCGCCGACGACGAACTGCGCGACGTACCGCCCGGCACGCAGGGCGAGATCCTGGTTCGCGGCCCGTTCCTCATGCAGGGCTACTGGCAGCGGCCCGACGCATCGGAAGCGGCGCTGTGGGTCGACCCGGCGGACGGCAGCACGTGGTTGCGCACCGGCGACGCCGGCGTGCAGGACGCCGACAGGTTCCTCTACGTGCAGGATCGCATCAAGGACATGCTGATCTCGGGCGGGGAGAACATCTACCCCGCCGAGATCGAGAACGTGATCCTGGCCCATCCCGGCGTGAAGGAGGTGGCGGTCATCGGCATCCCGTCGGAGAAGTGGGGCGAGTCGCCGTTGGCGGTTGTGGTCAAGGCCGACGGCGATCTGACCGACACTGACGTGATGGGGTTCTGTGACGGGAAGCTCGGCCGCTTCAAGCTGCCGAAGGCGGTGGTGTTCGCCGATGAGATCCCGCGCAACCCCTCCGGGAAGGTCCTCAAGCGGGTGCTGCGCGAGCAGTTCTCGGATCCTGCGCCGGAATGATGCGAAGGGTCCTCACCCTGGTGAGCTGGTCGGCGGCGCTGCCGTTCGCCCACCTGGTGGAGTCGATGGGCTTCGCCAGCGAACTGGTCGATCCCCTCGACATGGACTGCAGCGTGCTGGAGCGCGGCGGCTTCGACGCAGTGTTCGTCGGCGGTCACCCGAGCCTGCCGCTGTCGCCCGACCGCAGCTGGGGTGAGGCCATCCGCGGCTTCGTCGCCGAAGGCGGCGGGTTGGTCGCGTGCCGGGCCGCGACCGAGTGGTTCGAGGACTGGCCCGAATGGCCGGAGTTCCTCGGGGCCCGCTTGACCGAGACCCGGGTGCTGGTCGATCTGACCGGCAGGCCGGTGCTGCCGCTGGCCCCGGTCGAGTTCGCCTCCCGCCGCCACCCGGTGGTGGCCGGGCTCGACGCGGTGCTCGACCTGACCGACCGGTTGCCGCGGTTCGGCGCCGAGCCGGGCACCGATGTGCTGGCCCACTGCGGCGACGACGCCGTGGTGTGGACGGCGGTTCGGGGCGACGGCCGGCTGGTGGTGGACTCGCTCGCCTACGACGCGGAGTCGCTGTCGCTGCCGGCCAACCAGGTGATCCTGCAGCGGGCGTTGCGCTGGGTGGGTGAGAGCTGATCGCATAGGGCGATGGCCAAAGCCACCGAAGTGCTCACCGTGGACGTCGCCGGGCGCGAGGTCCGGGTGACCAACCCCTCCAAGGTCTTCTTCCCCGCTCGGGGCGAGACGAAGGGGGATCTGGTCCAGTACTACCTGGCCGTGGCGGAACCGTTGCTGCGCGCCGTCGGAGGCCGCCCGACGCTGATGGAGCGGTACCCGGACGGAGCGGCGGGCAAGAGCTTCTTCCAGAAGCGCGTTCCCGCCGACACCCCGGACTGGGTGCAGACGACCGTGGTCACCACGCCGAACGGGACGACGTCGAACGCGCTGGTGCTGGCCGACGCGGCGCACGTGATCTGGATGGTGAACCTGGGCTGCCTCGGGTTCCATCCCTGGCCGTACCTCGCCGCCGACCCGTCGCGAACCGACGAGCTGCGCATCGATCTCGATCCCCAGCCGGGCGTCGACTTCGACCGGGTCCGGGAGGCGGCGGCGGAGGTGCGGGCGCTGCTCGAAGAGCTCGGCATCGCCTCGTTCCCCAAGACGACCGGCAACCGGGGGCTGCACATCTACGCCCGCTGCGAGCCGCGCTACGACTCCTACCAGGTGCGCGCGGCGGCGGTGGCGTTGGCCAGGGAGCTGGAGCGGCGACGGCCGGACCTGCTGACCGCAGCGTGGTGGAAGGAAGAGCGCGGCGCCCGGGTGTTCGTGGACTACAACCAGAACGCGCCGCACAAGACGGTGTTCGGGCCATGGGCGGTGCGGGCCCGGGTGGGCGGGCAGGTGTCCGCCCCACTGGCGTGGGACGAGGTGGCGACGGTGGATCCCGAAGCGTTGACCCTGGCGACGGTGCCCGCCCGGGTGGCAGCCGGCGGCGATCCGTGGGCGGCGATGGACGACGCGCCGCAGTCGCTCGACGCCCTCCTGGCGATGTCGGAACGGGACATGGCCGCCGGTCTGCAGGATGCGCCGTGGCCGCCGGTGTACCCGAAACAGCCCAACGAACCGCCCCGCGTCGCGCCGAGCCGGGCCAAGAAGACCGAGGGCTGAACGCCGTGCTCAACGCCGACCAGCGTGCCTTCTTCGCCGAGCTTCCTCGGGCGTCCCGACCGCTGGGTACCGCGTGGTACGCCGTGCTGGTGCTGCGAGCGGTGCTGCCCGCCCTGCTCGCCCTGGCCACCGGCTGGCTGGTCGGCGCGGTGGCCGGCGGCGGTTCCCTGCTCGTCCCGCTGCTGACCATCGGCGGCCTGTTCACCCTGGTCCAGCTCCTCGGTCCGCTCCACCAAGCGCTGTCCACCGAGGTGGGCCACCGCCTGGCCGAGCACCTCAACGACCGGCTGCTGGTGGCGTGCCTGCGGCCCGACGGCATCGCCCACCTCGAGAACCCCGAGCTGGCCGGGGACCTGGCCGTCGCCCGGGACTTCGATCTGGGCATGACCGGCCCGCCGTTGCACGTGTCGATGGACTTCATCGCCGACGGGCTGATCCTGCTCGGTACCGGTGTCGCTGCGTCGATGATCCTGTTCGGCTTCCGCTGGTGGGCGCCGCTGGTGCTGCTCGCGACCTGGTCCTCGACCCATTGGCTGCTGCGCGAGTCCGGGGTGTGGAAGGACCGCAACACGGCGCCGGTACGCCAGGCCCAGCAGCACGCCGAGTACGCCTACCGCCTGGCGGTCGATCCCCCGGCGGCGAAGGAGGTGCGGCTGTTCGGGCTCGGGCCGTGGGTGCTCGATCGCTTCCGTGAGCGGCGCCGGCAGCTCCATGCACTGCAGTACGAGGCGACGAGGCTGCGGGAGCGTTCCGTGCTGGCCGCGCTGGCCGTGGTCAGCGCCGGCAACGCGCTGGTCTTCTGGGCCATCGCCGACGCCGCGCTCGACGGCGGGCTCAGCGTGGCCCGCACCATCGTGTTCCTCCAAGCCGCGCTGGGCGCGAGCGCCATCGCCTTCGGGGGGCTCAACTGGGCGCTCGACGGGGCAGCCGCACCGGTGGGAGCGGTGGCCCGCATCGAGGGGGCACTCCGTACCATCCCGCTCGGTACGGGCCGGCAGGTTCCGCGGAACGATGCGCCGGAGATCCGCTTCGAGCACGTGGGGTTCACCTATCCGGGCACCGAGCGATCCGTGCTCGACGGGTTCGACCTGACCATCCCGGCCGGTACGTCGATGGCCATCGTGGGGGTGAACGGCGCGGGCAAGACCACGGCGGCCAAGCTGTTGTGCCGGCTCTACGACCCCGGCTCGGGTCGCATCACCATCGATGGGACCGACCTGCGGGAGCTGGACCTCGAGCGTTGGCGCCACCGCACGACCGCCGTGTTCCAGGACTACCTGCGCCTGGAGTGGACGCTGCGCGACAACGTCGATCCCGCCGGCCGCCTCGACCGCGAACACGGAGTGGGCGATGAGCTCGGTCGGGCGCTGCGCGCCGCCGGCGCCGACGGGCTCGCCGAGCTCGACACCGTCCTGGCCAAGGGGTACCCCGGCGGCACCGACCTGTCCGGCGGGCAGTGGCAGCGGGTGGCGCTGGCCCGCACGTTGGGCGCGGTGGCGGCGGGTGCCCGGGTGGTGCTGCTCGACGAGCCGACCGCCCAGCTCGACGTGCGGGGGGAGGCGGAGATCTTCGAGCGGGTGCTGGCCGCCACCCGGCACTGCACCACCATCCTGGTGTCGCACCGCTTCCAGACGGTGCGTCGGGCGGACCGCATCTGCGTGCTGGAGGGCGGCCGGGTGGTGGAGCTCGGCTCGCACGACGAGCTGATGGCGCACGGTGGCCGCTACCGGACCATGTTCGACCTGCAGGCGTCGCGCTTCGTGGAGCTCGACCCGGAGACCGGCGAGGAGCTCGTCCATGACACGCTCTGAGACGATGGGGGCCGCCGCCGCGCCCGAGGCCGACGGGATCGACCCGATCGAACCGCTGCCCCCGGCGGGCCGCTCGCTGTGGCGCATGTTCGAGCTCGGCTGGCAGCACGAGCGGGGGCTGCTCAGCCTGTCCCTGGCCACCACGCTGGCCACCATGCTGCCCGACGCCCTGTTGGCCTGGTGGTTGCGCCTGCTGGCCGAGGGCCTCACCGACGGCACCCGACGCACCGTCGTGATCGGTGTCGCCGGGCTGGCGGTGTCCTCGGTGGCCACGTGGTGGCTGTCGATCATCGCCCAGCGGGTGCAGCGCCGGTTCCGGGACCGCATCGCGGTGGTGCTCGAGGCGCACGTGGCGGAGCTGCAGTTGGCCGTGCCGACGCTCGAGCACCAGGAGCGGCCGGAGTACTTGGACCGGCTGTCGGTGCTGCGGGAGCAGGTGTTCACCCTCGACCACCTGTTCCTGTCGCTGCTGTCCACGGTGGGGTGGATCTTCCGCCTCCTGGTCACCGTCGCGCTGCTGGCGACCGTGCACCCGGCGCTGGTGCTGTTGCTCGTCGCCGCGCTACCGACGGTGCTCTCCTCGTCGTGGCGGCCCGAGGTGGAGCGCCGCACGCAGGAGCGCGTCGCCGCGCAGGAGCGCCAGGCCCGCCACCTGTTCGCGCTGGGCACGAACGCCGGGCCGGCCAAGGAGCTGCGGGTGCTGGGCCTCGCTCCCCGGTTGCAGCAGCGGCGCCGCGAGGCCTGGTCGGCGTGGCAGCGGCCGCGGGCCAGGGTGCGGTGGCGATCGGCCGGTTGGCACGCGTTGGGTTGGGCGTGCTTCGGGGTGGCCTACGGCGGTGCGATCGCCTTCGTGGCGGCGGGCATCGACGCCGGGGTCGGGCCGGTGGTGCTCGTCACCGCGGCGGGCCAGCGGCTGTCGCTGTACATCTCGGCGGCGGCGTCGGAGCTGGGGTTCCTGCGCGGGTTCTGGTTGGATGCGGCGCGGCGGCTGCGCTGGCTCGAGCTGTTCACTGCGGCCCGTCGCCCGGCCGAGGCGGCGCCGCCGCCCGCCCGCCTGGAGGACGGGATCCGGCTCGCGGACGTCTCCTTCCGCTATCCGGGCAGCGCGGCGTGGGCGTTGCGGCACGCCGACCTGCACCTACCGGCCGGTACGGTCGTGGCCATCGCGGGCGAGAACGGGGCGGGCAAGTCCACGCTGGTGAAGCTGCTGGCCGGGCTGTACCGCCCGACGGAGGGCCGCGTGACCGTGGACGGGGTCGATCTGGCCACCATGGAGCCGTCGGCGTGGCGGGAGCGGCTGGCGGGGGCGTTCCAGGACTTCTTCCGTTTCGAGCTGCCCGCGCAGCACAGCGTCGGGGTGGGCGACGAGCCGCGGCGCGACGACCGGGCGGCGGTCGAGGTGGCGGTGGGCGCGGCCGGAGCGGCCGACGTGGTGGCTCGGTTGCCGTCGGGGCTGGACACCCAGTTGGGCTCGGCGTGGCCGGGCGGGGTGGAGGTGAGCTTCGGCCAGTGGCAGAAGGTGGGCCTGGCCCGCGGCTTCATGCGACAGGCTCCGCTGCTGCTGCTGCTCGACGAACCGACCGCCGCGTTGGACGCGGAGACCGAGCACGCCCTGTTCGAGCGCTACGCCGACGCGGTGCGCACCGCCGAACGCAACGAGGACGGCCGCATCACCGTGCTGGTGTCGCACCGGTTCTCCACCGTGCGGATGGCCGACCTGATCGTGGTGCTCGACGGCGCCGCGGTGGTGGAGGTCGGCAGCCACGAGGACCTGGTGCGCCGGGGCGGGCGCTACGCCGAGCTGTTCGCCATCCAGGCCGCCGCCTTCGGATAGCG
>JADLEF010000110.1 GCA_020846295.1 Acidimicrobiales bacterium | reverse complement strand
TTGGTATGTCTGATTCGACTACCATCAAGGTGTCGGTCCGCACGCGGGACGCGCTACGTCAACTGGCGGAGCGCGAAGGCATCACCCTCGACGCGCAGCTCGATCGACTGATCCGCCGGGAGCGCCGGCGCATCATCGGCGCCCAACTGGCCGGCGGCCGGCTCGACGCCCAGGACACCGAGGTGCTCGACGCGTCCGCCGGCGACGTCAACGATGCGTGCGGGTGACATCGTCCGGATCGACTTCGGCATGCCGGCCCGGGGCGAGCCGGGGTTCGTGCGGCCTGCTGTCGTCATCACCTCCGACGACGTCCTCGAGTTCCGCCAGCACGCCGTCGTCGTGGTGCCCTGCATCACGACTCGGCGCGGCTGGCTGACCGAGGTCGAGGTGCCCGGCCACGGCATCGCCCAGGCCCACCTCCCGACGACCGTCAGCGTCGATCGGATCGTCGGCACCACCGACACCAACATCGGCCCCGTGGCCCTGCTGCAGATCAGGGAGCTCATCGCCGATCTGCTCGGGCTCTGATCCGAACCGGCTCGGGCTGGGTGCACCAACGGGGTCCGCGGCGTACACCCCAATGGTCGTAGCACCAGTGTCCAATGGTTCCGGCGACCGCGCTCCCACGATGGTGTGCTCACGAACATCCCGCTGCGTCGGCGACGGGGTGGGATCGACACCAACGGGAGAACCACGATGCGAGCTGTCGTCACCGGATGCGCGGGCTTCATCGGCTCGCACCTGTGCGAACGCCTGATCGACGAAGGCTGGGACGTCGTCGGCATCGACGTGTTCACCCCCTACTACGACCCCGCCGACAAGTTCGACAACCTCGGCCGCCTGCTCGCCGAGCCCCGCTTCCGCCTGCTGCCCACCGACATCATGCAAGCCCCGCTCGCCGAGCTGTTCGCCGACCGTCCGGCCATCTTCCACCTCGCCGCCCAGGCCGGCGTGCGGGCCAGCTTCGGCGACGGGTTCAGCCAGTACATGCACAACAACGTGCTGGCCACCCAACGCCTGCTCGAAGCGGCCCTCGACGCCGGCTGCCCCCGCGTCGTGTACGCCTCGTCCTCATCGGTCTACGGCGACGCCGAGCAGTACCCCGTCCGGGAGGACCGCACCCCGACCAAGCCGCTCTCCCCCTACGGCGTGGCCAAGCGCACCTGCGAGGAGATCGCCCAGGTGTACCAGCACCTCGGCCTCGAGTCGGTCGGCCTGCGCTACTTCACCGTCTACGGCCCCCGCCAACGGCCGGACATGGCCATGCGCCGCCTGTGCGAGGCAGCGTGCGGGGGCGAGACGTTCGCCCTCTACGGCGACGGTGGCCAAAGCCGCGACTTCACCTTCGTCTCCGACGTGGTGGACGCCACCATCCGCGCCGCGCACGCCCCGCGCCCGTCCCCGCTCATCAACGTGGGCGGGGGTTACGAGGCGACGATGGCCGAGGTCATCGCCACCATCGAGGACCTCAACGGCGCGCCGCTCCCGCTCACGGTCTCCCCCTCGCAGCGCGGCGACGTCCGCCGCACCGGCGCCGACACCACCCGGGCGCGCACCGAGCTCGGCTGGCAGCCCGAGGTCGGCCTGGTCGAAGGGTTGCGCGCCGAGCTGGCGTGGGTGCGCGATCGTCGCCGCAGCCGACCCCCGGCGGCGCTCGCCGATGTCGCGCTCCGCTGACCGGTACGGCCCGACGAGCGTCGGACCGTCAGGCCCCGCCGAGCAGCGCCTCGACCGCGGCGACGGTTCGCCCCGTCCGCTCCGGCCAGTCCTTCTTGAAGCGGCGCACCGCCCGATCGGCCCGGCGCAACACCACCGCGGCGAGGAACCAGCGCAGCTCGCCGTCGTCGAGGGGCACCCCGTCCACCTCGCCGTAGCCCTCGCGCAGCAGCCCCAGCAGCTCGAGCGCGGCCTCCAGGTCACCGTCACGGCCGGAGACCACGTTGGCGGCGTAGGACGCCGGGTCGAAGGCGCGGGGCGCCCGGCACAACGTGTCGGTGTCCACCACGACCAGCCCGCCGGCGCCGGCCAGCAGTTGGCCGATGTTGTAGTCACCGTGGCTCGCCACCAGCGCCCCGTCCGCGTGGAACGGGGCGGACGAGCGCAACGCATCGAGCACGGCTACCAGGCGGGGCGCCAGGTCAGGGCGGACCGTACCGACCAGTTCGGCAACGGGGGCGCACTGTTCGAGCACCTCCACCGCAGCCGGGCGCGGCCAGGCGTCGAGCCCGGCCAGCGCGGCGTCGTGCAGCGCGCGCACCAGCGCCGCCGCGGCGGGAGCGACGGCGGCCGCGTCCGCCCGCGCCAACGCCCGACCCGCCACCGCCCCTTGCACGTAGGCCCGCTCGGCCTCGCGCACCTCCAGCACCGCGGGAGCGGGCAGCACCGTACCGACCAGTTCGAGGGCGAGCACCGCCTGGCGCAACGAGGCGGCGTCGTCGTGGAACTTGATCACCTGCTCGCCGGTGCGCAGCACCGCCCGGCGGCCCGGCACCCAGGCGAGCAGGTCGGCACCGCCCCCGGCGTGCGCGGCGAGGGCGGGCAACCCGGGATCGTCGGGATAGCGCCACACCGAGACGGCGGCGCCCGCCTCCTGCTGCACGACGGCCGCACCGGCACCGTCGGGTGTGTCGACGGCCAACTGCACCCGGAGCCACGATCCCGGCCGGTACTCGAGGTACCGCACGCGGACCCCGTCGATCCGCGGGCCGAACCACGGCGCCACCAGCGCGGCCAGACCATTCGAATCAACCAGTCCGGCCGCCAGCGGCAGCGCCGGGTCGACGGGAAGCGGGACCACTGAACGTGCCATCTCCACCAGCAACCTACCGGCCGCCGCGGTTCGCGGTGGTCGTCTCGGGCTGGCCTCGGGTGTCGGAGACCTTCGCCCTGAACGAACTGCTGGCCCTGCGCCGCGGCGGGTTGCTCGCCGCGGTGTTCGCCACCAAGGCGGGCGACCCGAGCCTGCGCCAGCCCGATGGTGACTCGCTCGACCCGATCGTCGAGCTCCTGGCAGACCGGCCCGCCGACGAGCAGGCCGACGTCGTCGCCAAGCGCATGGTCGAGCTCGGCCTCGACGCCGTCCACGGCTACTTCGCCCACCAGCCGGCCGAGGTCGCCGAGCGGGCCGCCCGCCTCGCCGGCACGCCGTTCGGGTTCAGCTGCCACGCCCTCGACGTGCGCAAGGTCGCCCCCGGCGAGCTGGCCCGCCGCGCTGCCGCCGCGGCCATCGTGGTGGCCTGCAACCGCGATGTGGCCGCCAGCATCGCCGCCACCGGCACCAAGCCCCGCCTCCTCGCCCACGGCGTCGACCTCAGCCGCTTCGCCGTCCGGCCCCCGGCCGCCGGGGGCGACGCGCTGCGGGTGCTCGCCGTCGGCCGGCTGGTGGAGAAGAAGGGCTTCGTCCACCTCGTCGACGCGTTGGCCCGCTGCCGGCAGCCGGTCCGTCTGAGCATCGTGGGCGACGGCCCCGAACGGCCGGTCCTCGAAGCGCTCGCCGCCCGACATGGGCTCGGCGGCCGCCTCACCCTGCTCGGCCGGCTCACCCACCGCGAGCTGCCCGCCCTCTACGAACAGGCCGACGTGGTGGCCGTGCCGTCGGTGGTGGACCGCAACGGCGACCGCGACGGGCTGCCCAACGTGGTGCTCGAGGCGATGGCCACCGGCCGCGCCCTGCTGGCCAGCGACGTCGCCGCGGTGGCCACCGCGGTCGACCACGAGGTCAACGGTCTCCTGGTGGCGCCGGGCGACGTGGCCGGCCTCGCCACCGGGCTCGACCGCCTCGCGGCGTCGCCGGCGGAGCGGCTGCGCTTCGGGCGCGCCGCCCGGCGAACCGTGGAGGAACGCTTCGACCTACAACGCTGCGGCGCCGCACTGTGCCGCCTGCTGGAGGAGACCTATGGCTGAACGCAGCGTCGCCTACGTGCTCAAGGGCTATCCGCGCCTGAGCGAGACGTTCATCGCCAGCGAGATCTGGCGGCTCGAGCAGCTCGGCGTGCCGCTGCGGCTCTACGTGTGCAAACCGGCCGACGAGCCCACCCACCACCCGGTGGTGGACCGCATCGCCGCGACGCCGGTGTACCTGCCGGAGACCACATCGTTGTCCGCCACCACGTTCCCCCGCTGGCTGCGAGCCAACCTCCGGCCGTTCCTGCCGGCGGTGGGGAGGGTCGCCCGCCGCCACCCGCTCGGGCTGGTCCGCGCCGCCGGCGCCGCAGCCGCCCAGGCGGTGCGGGCCCGCAAGGGATGGCGACCCCGCTCGGTCTACGGCAAGGAGCTGCTCGTTGCCGTCGCCCTCGTCGACGAGCTCGACGCGGCCGGCGACGTCGGGCACCTGCACGCCCACTTCGCCCACGGCACCACCACCGTCACCTGGCTGGCCTCCACGATCGTGGATCGGCCGTTCTCCGTCACCGGCCACGCCAAGGACATCTACCGCGTGTCGCTCAACCCCGCCGGGCTGCTGGCCCGCAAGCTTCGCGCCGCCCGCTTCGTGCTCACCTGCACGTCGGCCAACGTCGAGCACCTGAACGCCGTCGCCCGCGGCGCCGGGGTGGACCGCGACGTGGACATCGTGCTCGCCTACCACGGCCTCAACGCCGACTTCGCCCGCCTGCTGGCCGACGCGCCCCCCGCCGAACCACCCGAACGGTTCCGGATCGTCAGCGTGGGCCGCCTGGTGGCCAAGAAGGGCTTCGACGTGTTGATCGAGGCCGTCGCCCAACTGCGCGACCGAGGCCTCGACGCCGAGCTCGTCATCGCCGGCGAGGACGGTGACGCCGCCCCGGCGACGCGCGCACTGATCGAACAGCTCGACCTCGCCAGCGCGGTCCGCTTCGCCGGGACCGTCACCCAGGAGGAGCTGCTGCGGCTCCACCGCACGTCCTCGGTCTTCGCCCTGGCCTGCCGCATCGACGACAGCGGCGACCGCGACGGCATCCCCAACGTCCTCGTCGAAGCCATGGCGGCCGGCATGGCCGTCGTGTCCACGTCGGGGTCGGGCATCCCCGAGGTCGTCGAGGACGGCGACAACGGCCTGCTCGTTCCCCCCGAGGATCCCGCCGCCCTGGCCGACGCTCTGCTGCGGCTGGCCAAGGACCCCGCGCTGGCCGGTCAGCTCGGCGCGGCGGCCGCCCACACCGTCGCCGAGGCGTGGGACGGCGACCGCCTGGCCCGCCGGCTCGCCGACCGGTTCCGCCGGAGCCTGGCGTGACCGCGCTCGACGCGAGCCCGGCCGCCACGAGCACGCCGCGGACCGCCGCGTGGCCGCGACCCGTCCGCTGCGTGATCGACCACCTGCACCGCGACCTCGCCGTGGCCGACGCCGCCCGCGCCGGGCGCTTCACCCACGCCGGGGTCACCCTCGAGCTCGGGCTCGAGCCGGATTGGGTGGGCGGCGGCCTCGCCGACGACGAGGAATGGCGCATCGAATGGGTCAAGCTCTACGAAGGCCTCGACCTCGCCCACGCCTTCGCCGTCACCGGCGAGCGCAGCTACCTCGACGCCTGGCAGGACCTGGTGGCCGCCTACGACCGGCAGGTACCGGTCGGTACGGAACCGTCGGAGGTCTCGGCCCGGCGCATCCAGAACTGGCTGTACGCCTGGCAACGGTTCCGGGCCGCGCCCCACTACCCGGGCCTGCGCCCCGGGCTCGAGGCTGCGCTGGCCCAGCGGCTGCGCGCCGACGCCGAGCACCTCGCCGCCCACCTCACCAAGGAGCGCAACCACCGCACCCTCGAGCTGTACACCCTGCTGCTGGTGGCGGTCGCCGGCGGTGACCGCCACCAGGCCCGTCGGGTGCTCGACCTGCTGGCCGAGAACGCGGCCAGCGACATCTGGGCCGACGGCGTGCACCGCGAATGCTCCGCCGACTACCACTGCCTGGTGCTGCGCTCCCTGCTCGGCGCCATCGGCATCGCCGCCGACGAATGGCTCACCGTACCCAGCGGTCTGATGGCCGCCGCCCACCGGGCATGCGACGTGGCGCTGCACCTGCAACGGCCCGACGGCATCACCCCCGCCCTCTCCGACGGGGACGAGGGCCACTACGCCGAGCTGCTCGAGCTCGGCGCCGAGCTGCTCGAGCGGCCCGACCTGCGGTGGGCGGCCAGTGGCGGGCGCGCCGGCACACCCCCGAGCGAGCGGAACGTGACCTTCCCGATCGGCGGGTACGTCATCCAACGCTCCGGCTGGGGAGACGGCACCAGGCCATACCGAAACGAACGGTTCGCGGTGATCGACATCGGCCCGCTGGGCGACGGTGGACACGGCCACTACGACCAGCTCGCGGTCGAGCTGTACGCCGCCGGCCATCCGCTCGTCGTGGACCCGGGCCGCTACACCTACGCCGAGGACGCCGAGGGGTGGCGGCACCGGTTCAAGGGCACCGCGGCGCACAACACGGTCACCGTCGACGGGCTCGACCAGGTGCCGTACCGCCGCAGCAAACCCAAGGGCCCGCAGCCCGTCGCCCGGCTGGTCACCCGACTGTCGAGCACCGGACTCGACGTCGTGGTCGGCGAGGCGACGAGCCCCTGCCACGACGCCACCCACACCCGCACCGTCGCCCTCGTCGACGGCGACCACTGGCTGGTCCACGATCGGCTGCGCGCCCCCACCGCCCACCGCTACCAGGCGCGCTGGCACCTGCCCGCCGCAGCCTGGCAGGCGACGGAGCTGTCGTGCACCGACGGGCACTGGCTGGTCCGCTCCCCGACGGCCTGGCTCGAGATCCCCTGCCACTGCGGTACGGTCGAGCTCGAGGACGGCTGGGTGTCACCCCGCTACGGCGTCAAGCACCCCGCCCCCGTCGTGGTCATCACCGCCAGCGGCGCCGACGCCGAGTTCCTCACCCGCATCGGCGCCGCCGACGGTGCCCCATGAACGCCGCGCTCACCGACGGCCCGCCCGACGCCCGCACCGGCTTCCGGCCCGACCCGGCGCTGCCCCAGCGCGACCTGCTCCTCGACGGGGCGTGGGTGCGGGACCTGCTGTCGCGCCGCCTCGGCCTCGACGGGCCGCTCGACGTGCGCCTCGTCGGCGACGGGCCGGTGCGGGCCAAGTACCGCCTGGGCGAGAGCCTGCGGGTCACCTACCGGCTCGACACACCGCGCGGTACGGCCACCGTGTCGGCTCGTACCTTCCCCGCCCCCCGGAGCGACGAGGCCTACGCCAAGGCGGCGCGCCGCGCCGTCGCGGTCCCGGGGCTGGACCCGGTGCTGCACGACCGCGACCACGGCACCGTGTGGTGGACGCTGCCCAACGATCGCCGCCTGCGCGGCGCGGCGCAGCTGCTGCACCCGGGCCCGACGCCACTGCTGCCGCTGCGGGGCTGGTGTCGCAGCACCATCGCCGAGTTCGCTGCCGAACGCTCGCTCACCGTGCGCGCCGAGAACGGCGACGGCGACGCGGTGGGCTACGTCAAGCTGTTCGCCCCCGGCTCGGTCGACGTGGCCGGGTTGGTCGAACGGTACCGGCGCCTGTCCGCCGCGCTGGCCTGCCCCCGACCGTTGCTCGCCGGGGCTGACGTGCTCGTGCTCCAGCCGCTGCCCGGCCGCACCCTGGCCCAGCTGCCACAGGCGGAGCACGCCTCGGCCCTGGGCGAGCTCGGCGTGCTCATCGCCCGGCTCCACGACCAGCCCCTCACCGCCGCCACCGCGCCGTTCGAACGGCTCGAGGCCCGGCGGGTGCGCCACAGCGCCGAGCTGGTCGGCCTCGTGCGGCCCGACTGCGCGGCGCTGGCCGAGGAGCTCGTCGTGCGGCTCGCACGCCGTCCCCTCGACCGCGGCGTCCCGGTGACCCTGCACGGCGACTGCCATCCCAAGAACGCGCTGGTGCACGGCGGAGCGGTGTCGCTCATCGACCTCGACCAGTCCGGAGCGGGCCCCGCGGCGGCGGACCTCGGCAGCCTGCTGGCCCGGTTGGAGCACGGCACCATCGTCGGCGAGTACGACGCGGAGCACGCCACCAGCCTCGGCGTTGCCTTTCTCGAAGGGTACCGATCAGTACGGCCGTTGCCCGACACCGGCGTGCTGCGCAGCTCCACCGCCGCCGCCCTCGTGGCCGAGCGGGCCATCCGCGCCGTCAACCGGGTGGACCTCACCGCCCTCGCCCACCTCGACGCGCTGCTCACCAGCGCCCTCGACCTGCTGGAGACCTGACATGAACCCGAAGCCGACGCTGCTGTTCTACTGCCAGCACTCGCTGGGTCTCGGCCACCTGGTGCGCTCCATCGCCCTGGCCGACGGGCTGGCCGAGTACTTCGACGTCGTGCTGCTCAACGGCGGCCGGCTACCCGATCACACCGCCATACCGGATGGTGTGGAGCTGGTCAACCTCCCGCCACTCGGCCACGACGAGCACTACGAGCTGGTCAGCCACGACCCCGCCCTCACCGTCGCCGACGCGCAGCGCCTGCGCACCGCCGCCATCCTCGACGCGCTGGTCGAGCACCGGCCGGCGGTGGTGCTGCTCGAGCTGTTCCCGTTCGGCCGCAAGAAGTTCGCCTTCGAGCTCGACCCGCTGCTCGAGGCCGTCGCCCGCATCGGCGAAGGGGCCGGGCGGCCCAAGGTGGTGTGCAGCCTGCGGGACATCCTCGTCAACCAGCGGCGCGACCAGGCCCGCCACGACGAACGGGCGGCGGGCAAGGCCAACGCCCACCTCGACGCCATCGTGGTGCACACCGACCCGACCTTCGCCCGGCTCGAGGAGTCCTTCCGACCCGCCACCCCGCTGCGCGTCCCCGTCCTCTACACCGGGTTCGTGACCGGCCGCCGCGTCGATCGCCCGGCGACCCCGCGCCGGCGACGGGTGCTGGTGTCCTGCGGCGGCGGGATGGTCGGCGAGCCGCTCATCCGCGCCGCCGTCGACGCCCACCGCGCCGTGTGGGAGGACACCGGGCTGACCACCACCGTGGTCGCCGGGCCGTTCCTGCCCGAGGACGCCTGGGACCGGCTGCGCGCCGACGCCGACGGATCACCGCTGCTGACCGCGATCCGTCAGGTCCCCGACCTCGCCGGGGAGATCGCCGCGTCGGCGGTGTCGGTCAGCCAGTGCGGGTACAACACCACGATGGACCTGCTGCGGGCGCGCACCCCGGCCGTGGTGGTGCCGTTCTCGGAGGCCAAGGAGGACGAGCAGCGCCGCCGGGCCGAGCGGCTCGCCGCCCTCGGCGTCGTGGAATCGGTGTCCGCCGACACCCTCGACGGCCCGGTGCTCGCCGCCGCCATCGGGCGCGCCGCCGGCCGGGCCGCACCGCCCGTCTCGCTCGATCTGTCGGGACGGGAGACCACCGCCCGGCGCATCGCCGAGCTGGCCGGGCTGGTCCCCGTCACCGCCGGGGTGGGCTCGTGAGCACCACCACCTGGCTCGACCCGGTGCGCGCCGCCCTCGACGCGCTGGGGGCGCGTGGCGAGACCCGCCCCGTGTTCTTCCGCGACGACGACGGGGGCTGGGACGACGACGCCCTCACCCGTCTGCTCGACCGCTTCGAAACCGCCGGCGTGCCCATCGACGTCGCCGTCATCCCCGATGCCATACGGGCCAGTACGGCACAGGCACTGGCCCGGCGCGCCGGGCGCGGCCTGCTGCACCTGCACCAGCACGGGCTGGCCCACACCAACCACGAGCCCGAGGGCCGCTCCTGGGAGTTCGGACCGTCCCGCTCCACCGCCAAGCAGTACGCCGACATCGAGCGTGGACGGCGGCGCCTCGACGAGCTGCTCGGTCCGGCGAGCGAGCCGATCTTCACCCCGCCGTGGAACCGTTGCACCCAGGGCACCGCCGACGCGCTGCACGCCCTCGGCTTCCTCGTGTTGTCCCGCGACCACACCGCCGCCCCCCTCGACACCGGCCCGCTGCGCGAGGTGCCGGTCACGGTGGACTGGTTCGGCCGTGCGAAGGGCGTCCCCTGGGACCTCGACGAGCGGGGCCGGCGCGTCGCCGCCTCGCTCACCGAGCCGGGGGTGACGGGCATCATGCTGCACCACGCGGTGACCGACGCCGAGGAGCTCGCCGCCATCGCCGAGCTCGCCGCCCTGCTCGCCGCCCATCCGCAGGTCCGCACCACCCACCTCGCCGCGCTGGCCTCGGTCCCGGCGTGAACGCCCCGCCGCACCGAGCCGGCGTGGTGCTCGTCCGCCACGGCCGCACCGCGGGCAACGCCGCCGGCGCCATCATGGGCCACCGCGACCTGCCCCTCGACGAGGTGGGCGAACGCCAGGCGGCCGGGCTGGCCGTCGCCCTCGCCGCGCGAGCCGGAAGGGCGGAACGGGCAAGAGGGGCCGGGTGGAGCGCAGGGCTTGGAGGGGTCGGCGGCGGACCGATCGATGCCGTGCACAGCAGCCCCCTGCGGCGGGCACGGCAGACCGCGGCTGCCGTCGCCGCCGCCTGCGGTGTGCCGGTGATCATCGACGCCGAGCTCGTCGAGCTCGACTTCGGCCGCGCCGCCACCGATGCCTCCGGCGGCGCCCGCCCCAAGCTCGAGGTGAAGACCCGTCACCGCTACGAGCCGTTGCCCGGCGGCGAGAGCCTGCACGACGTGTGGCGGCGGCTGGAGGTGCTCCACCACCGGTTGCGGCCCCAGATCGACGCCGGCCGCCTCGTCGTGCTCGTCGGTCACTACCGGGCCAACCAGCTGCTCGAAGGGTTGCTGCGCGGCCGGGACTTCGACGCCGCGGTCGACGCCGCCACGTACCGACCCGCCAACGGCGCCGCCCACCTCGTCACCCTCGACCCCCCGGCCACCACCGAGCTGTGGACGCCGCCCGTCGGCTGAGCGCTGTTGCCGGCCCGCCCGGAGCCCGCTGCGATCGATCGAGCCGGCGATGCGAAGCGCGTGGCACCCCACCGCGGCCACATTGGCGCAAGGCGCACGCGCCACGTTGAAAGGCAGCTCGCTGACCTGCAACGTCGCGAGACACAACCCACCCGCCGCGTGCACCCTGCGCCGAAGTCGAGCCGGGCGGTGTCTCCCGGCCCGACTTCCAGGACATCCGGTAGATCCGGTCGGGGTCGTAGGCCAATGGCCGGCGTCGGGCCTACCGCAGCTCGGCGAGGATCGCCCGGAACGCCTCGGCGTCGGCCTCGTTGTTGACCGGGATGGAGAACTCGAGGCGCTGCACCCGATCGGCGTAGCGCTCGTTGAGCTTCGCTGCGATCTCGTCGTAGGTGCCGACGGTGGCGATGGTGTGCAGCAGCTCGTCGTCGACGAGGCCGGGCAGCTCCTCCCAGCGCTGGGCGCGCGACAGCACCGACGCCTGCTCGGCGATGTGCTCCCACCCGTGCACCGCGAACGCCCGTCGATAGGACGGGGTGGACAGGTAGAACGCCACCCGCGCCCGGACGGTGCGGACCACCTTCTCCAGCGTCGCCGCATCCGGCGCGGTGGCGATCAACGGCTTCATGCAGATCTCGACCTCCGCAACGTTCCGACCGGTACGGGCGGCACCTCGGGCGACGGCGGGCACCACCTCCTCGTCGATGAACTTGGCCGAGCACACCGGGTGCAGGCGCACGCCGTCGGCCAGCTCACCGGCCACCGCGCACATGTTGGGGCCGATGGCGGCGAGGTGCACCGGGATGCGGGGGTGGTCGATGGGGCCGGGGTTGAACAACGGCACCATGAGGTTCAGCGTGTAGTGCTCGCTCTCGAAGCGCAGCGGCGTGCCGTGCTGCCAGCAGTCCCACACCGCCCGCATGGCGTTGACGTAGTCGCGGATCCACGGCGCCGGCGCCGACCAACGCAGGCCGTAGCGCCGCTCCACGTGGGCCCGCACCTGGGTACCGAGGCCGAGCAGGAACCGCCCGTTGGACACCTTCTGCAGCGACCAGGCCGACATCGCGGTCGCCGTCGGGCTCCGGGGGAACGCCATCGCCACCGACGTGCCCAGCTGGATCCGTGACGTCGTCGTGGCGCCGAGGGCGAGCAGCTGGAACGGGTCGTCCTTGGTCTCCTCGACCAGCACCGCCCCCAGGCCCACACCCTCAGCGACCGAGGCCAACCGGGCGAAGTCCCGGATGTCGAGCGGCGTCTCCGGCTCCCGCAACCCCGGGTCGAGCTTGCCCAGCGGTAACAACGACTCGATGATCACGTGCGCTCCTGGCTTCGTCCCCGATGGCGCCACGCAGTCCAGCACGCGGCGGCGCGGGAATCCCAGCGCGCCGAGCGGCGCAGCAGCTGCGGTCCCCACCTCGGAACGAACCGGCGGCGGGGACGAACTGGTCGGCAGTCCGCCACGGTTGTGCGACGTTGCGGGACGGCGTGGCCCTGTCCGTGCACCAACGGTCGCGCCGCGCCGCACGTGGCTGCCCCGGCACCGCCCTGACCAGGGTGTGCTCCTGGCGTACTGCTCGGTACTGTCGGCGCCGCTGACCCTGGGTGCACAGACACCGCACGACGCCGACCGCCGACCGCCCACTCCCCCTCGGCCGGAGCGGTTCGGTCAGCTCAACCGGAAGAGCAGCTCCAACTCCCCGGCCACGCCGTCCTCGTCGTTGGACCCCACCACCGCGTCGGCCGCCGCCCGGACCACTTCGTGGGCGTTGGCCACCGCAAGCCCTCGCCCGGCCCAGCGCAGCATGTCGAGGTCGTTCGGCATGTCACCGAACGCCACCGCCTCGGCTGCCCCGATCCCCAGGCGACCGGCCAGGGCCGCGAGGGCGACGCCCTTGGTCACCCCCGGCGCGCTCATCTCCAACAGGTGCTTGCCGCCCGACCAGGTGACCTCGGCCAGGCCGACCAGATCGGCCGCCGTGCTCGCCATCGCCGCTTCCACCGGATGGCCCTCGAGCCGGGCGAGGATCTTCACCGGCGGCGCGACGACGAGCTCCAGCGCGTCACCGAAGCGGGTTCCCGCCGGCGGCTCGAAGTTCAGTGGCCACGCCGGCTCCAACCCCAGGTGGTCCACCGTCTCCACCGCGAACACGGCGCTCGGCCACGCGTGACGCACCCGGCGGACGATCTCGGCTGCGGCGTCCACCGCGATCGTTTCGCTGGACACGACCGCCTGCCGCTCGAGGTCGTAGACCAGCGCACCGTTGGCGCATACCGCCATGCCCTGGTGGCCGAGCCGCTCACCGATGGCATGGATCCAGCGCGGCGGCCGGCCGGTGGCGATCACCAACAGCGCCCCCTCCGCCTCACAGGCGGTGACCGTGGCCACCGTGCGATCGCTCAGGGTGCCGTCGCTGCGCAGCAACGTGCCGTCGAGGTCGGTGGCGATCAGCCTGGGGCGGGGAGGGGGACCCGGTTCGTGCACCCCGATGATGGTAGGGCCCGCCGAGCTCGGCGCCGGCACTCCACACCGGCCCCTCGACGCAGCCCACTCGACGCATGCAACTCGGCTCCTCACGCACCGTGCCCGCGGCCGGCGAGGTCTACCCGTTCCGACGCGGCCGAACCCGCGCCGCGCGCCCGCTCCCCATGAAATGGCGAGACTGCGTCTGGACAGATGATCGGCCATGCGTAGGATGAACCCTGCAAGATTCGGTCGGCCACCGACCCGAACCCCTCCTGGGTCGGTGGCCGCCTTTTCCGTTGTCGTGACACGCCGGCACCGGCCGACGCCATCGAACGGGTCGCATCGCTCCAACCGGCGATGGAGCAATGTGACCCCGCCGCCGGACTCCGCTCCACAGCCCTCGCCGCGCTTCCATACCGTTCAGCATGAACTCGACAGTGGCGGATTCCCGGCGAGGAGGCCCCCTATGTCGCGCGTATGTTCGCCACGGCGCGCGCCGGTCGGCTAGCCTGCCCTGCGCCGGGCAAGGGAGTACGGGGCGATGAAGCAACGACGCAGGACGACCACCTCCAACTTCGGGGTGGGCGGGCGCGAGAACCACGACGCGACGCCGTTCTACGACCGGTTCCGGACCCCCGAGCTCTCCGATGACGACCGGGTCCCCGCCCCGGTCGCCATCGAGGAGCCGTTCGTCTGCGGGGACGCCCGCCACATGGACACCATCGCCGACGGCTCCGTGGCGCTGGTGGTCACCTCACCGCCGTACTTCGCCGGCAAGCAGTACGAGGAGGAGCTCGAGAAGGACGGCGTGCCGGCGTCCTACCTCGAGTACCTGCAGATGCTGACCGACGTGTTCGCCGAGTGCGCCCGCAAGCTCGAGCCGGGCGGGCGCATGGCGGTCAACGTGGCCAACCTCGGGCGCAAGCCGTACCGGAGCCTTTCGGCGGACGTCATCCGGATCCTCGAGCACGACCTCGGGTTGCTGCTGCGGGGCGAGCTCATCTGGCAGAAGGGTGAGGGCGCGTCGGGCTCGTGCGCCTGGGGCTCGTTCCGCAGCCCGGCCAACCCCGTCCTGCGCGACATCAGCGAGCGGGTCATCGTGGCCAGCAAGGGCCGGTTCGACCGCGCCCGCTCGGCCAAGCAGCGCGCCGCGGAAGGCCTGCCGCACCGCAGCACGATCATGACCGAGGACTTCCTCGCCCTCACGCTCGACATCTGGTCGATCCCACCGGAGAGCGCCAAGCGGGTCGGCCACCCGGCGCCGTTCCCCGTGGAGCTGCCCGAGCAGCTGATCCGCCTGTACACCTACGAGGGCGACCTCGTCCTCGACCCGTTCATGGGCAGCGGCTCCGCCCTGGTCGCCGCCGCGGTGCTCGGCCGGCGCTACGTCGGCTACGACCTCGATCCGGCCTACGTGGACATCGCCCGACGCCGGGTGCAGGATGCCGTCGCCCGCTCGGTGGGCACCGAGGAGGAGGCCCCGGCGGCTGCACCGACCGACACACCGAAGGCCCGCCCCCGCCGCCAGCGTGCCACCTCAGTCGCCGCGGCCACGGCCATCCCTGAGGCCACGGCGCCGACGCAGCAGTCGCCGGCGCCGACACCGGCAGCGCGCGCCCGAGACGAGGGCAAGGCCGCCCAGAAGCTCGCCGAACAGGTGCTGACCGACGCCGGGTTCGTCGTGGTCGACCGGGATCGCCGCATCCGCCGCACCGGCGTGGCCATCGCCTTCATCGCCGAGGACGCCGCCGGGGACCGGTGGTGGTTCGACGTGGCCGGCCCCTTCACCAGCCACCGCGGCGGCCTCGCCCGCAACGATGTCGTGTGGCGCAGCCTCGGCCGCGGCGCCGCGCTGCAAGCCGCCCGCGGCGCCGTCCCCTACGTGCTGCTGACCAGCCAGCTACCCAAACAGCCGAGCGAGGGGGACAGCGCCCTGCGCGCCGCCGGACCGGCGCTGTGCTTCGACGTGGTGGACCTGCTCGGCGATGACGCCGTCGATCGGCTCGGGCGCTACGCCAAAGGCGGCGGGACGGCCGAACCCCTGGAGGGGTTCTGGTCCGCCCAGGAGCTCGCCCGCTTCACCGCGACCCGACGCTGATCACCACCTTGCCCACATGGGCCTGCGAGGCCAGGTGCCGGTAGGCGGCGGCCGCGTCCTCGAACGGGAACACCTCGTCGATCAACGGGTCGAGCCCGTGCTGGTCGATGGCGGCGTTCATCTCGGCGAACTGCTCCCGGCTACCGACGTAGAGCCCGCGCAGGTCGGCGCTGCGCGACACCAGCAGGCCCGGGTTCACCTTCGCTGAGGTACCGGCAAGTATGCCGATGAGGGCGATCTGGCCGCCGTGGCGTACACAGCGCATCGACTGCGCCAGCGTGCCGGCCCCGCCGACCTCGAGGATCAGCTCGGCGCCGAGGCCACCCGTCTCCTCCAGCACGACATCGGACCAGCGCTCGTGGGCGGTGTAGTTCACCGTGGCATCGGGCCCGAACGGCTCCATGCGGGCCAGTTTCTCGTCGCTGCTCGACGTGATGACGGTGCGGGCGCCGAGCAGCTTGGCCAACTGCAGGCCGAACACCGACACCCCGCCGGTGCCGAGCAACACGACCGTCTGGCCGGCCCGCACCGGCTGGCCGCCGACCAGCGCGTTCCAGGCGGTGAGCGCAGCGCACGGCAGCGTCGATGCCTGCTCCGCAGTCCAGCCGCGCGGGGCGGGGATCACGCCGTGCTCAGGTAGCACCACCACCTCGGCCAGCATGCCGTCCACCGCGCCGCCGAGGGCGCCGTCGTGCACCGCGGCGGTGATGCGGCCCGACGGCCAGTGGGCGAAGAAGCAGCCGCACACCAACTGCCCCGGCTGCACCGAGCTCACCCCGGCGCCGACCGCGATCACCTCACCGGCGCCGTCGGAGAGCGGCACCACACCACTCCGACCGCTGCGCGCGATCATCAGATCGCGGTAGTTCAACGAGGTGGCCAGCACCCGCACCGCAACCTCGCCCGGGCCCGGCTCCGGGTCGGGGACCTGCCGCAGCTCGAGGGGCGAATCCGCATCACCGGTCAGCACATAGGCACGCATGGCGGGGGATCGTAGGCGGCCCCGCCCCACCCCGGTCGCCGACCGCCATACCCCGAGGTCCGGTCAGCGCTGCCGCTACGGTCACCGACCATGACGTCGAGCCCCGCCTCACCCACCGTCGCCGTCCTGGGCGCCAGCGGCCTGGTCGGCACCGCCGCCGTGGAACGCTTCCTCGACGAGGGCTGGGACGTGATCGCCGTCTCCCGGCGGGCGCCCGACCTCGACGCCGCGCCACCGTCGCTGCAGCACCTCCCGCTCGACCTCACCGACCGCGACGCCTGCCGCGCCGCGTTGGCGCCGCTGGCGGCGCGCGTCACCCATGTCGTGTACGCCGCGGTGGCCGAGGCCCCGGGCCTGCTGCCCGGCTGGCGCGACCCCGCCCAGATGGACCTGAACCGCCGGATGCTGGCCAACGTGCTCGATCCGCTGACGGGCGCAGGCAGCCGGTTGCAGCACCTCAGCCTGCTGCAAGGTACCAAGGCGTACGGTGCGCACCTCCACCCCATCGCGGTGCCGGCCCGGGAGCGGGCACCCCGCGACGACCACCCGAACTTCTACTGGTTGCAGGAGGACCTCGTCCGGGAACGGGCCGCCGCCCAGGGCTGGACGTTCACCATCTTCCGGCCCCAGCTCATCGTCGGGCCGAACCACGGGGTGGTGATGAACCTTCCACCGATCATCGGGATCTACGCCGCGCTGCGTCGCGCCGAGGGCCGGCCCTTCGCCTTCCCCGGTGGCGTGCGCTACGTGTGGGAGGCGGCAGACACCCGCCTCGTCGCCGGGGCGCTGCTGTGGGCGGCCACCCACGACATCGCCGCCGGCGAGACCTACTACCTGACCAACGGCGAGGTGTTCGAGTGGCGGTCGATCTGGCCCGCCATGGCCGAGGTCCTCGGCGTCGAGGCAGGGCCCGACGAGCCGTGCGAGCTCGCCACCTACCTACCGGCGCGCGCCGCCCAGTGGGACGCCATCGTCGCCCGCTACGGGCTGCGGCCGCTGCGCATGGACCAGCTCCTCGGCGAGTCCCACCACTACGCCGACCGGTGCTTCGCCCACGGCGAGACGAAGCCTCGCCAGCCGACGTTCCTGTCCACCGTCAAGATCCGCCGGGCCGGCTTCGACGCCGCGTTCGACACCGAGGAATCGTTCTGCCACTGGCTGCGGGTGCTCATCGACCGCAAGGTCATCCCGGGACCGCGCTGAACGGCCGGAGCTCCCGGCGAACCCGGAGGCGGACGGGAGCCGACGCGCCCGAAGCGGCCATCGACCGGCTGCTCACCGCCTAGCGTGCGCGGTATGGGCGCTGACACGACACCGCCGAGCTACGAGGTGTTCGCCGTCAAGTACGGCGAGCGCGACGCCCGACGGCCCGAGCACTTCATCGGCGGGGACCGCCACGACGTGCCGATGCCGATGGACTACTTCGTGTGGGCCGTGGTGGGCGACGGGCGCACCTGGGTGGTGGACACCGGGTTCTCCCGGGCCGACGGCGAGGCGAGGGGGCGCACCTGCCTGCGCACCGCGGCCGAGGGCCTCGCCCTGATCGGCATCGACGCCGCCACCGTCACCGACGTCGTGCTCACCCACCTCCACTACGACCACGTGGGCGGGTTCGACCAGTTCCCCGCCGCCCGCTTCCACGTGCAGGACCGCGAGCTGGCCTTCGCCACCGGGCGGCACATGACCCGCAGGGCGCTGCGCCACGGCTTCACCGCCGAGCAGGTCGGCGCGCTGGTCGTCGAGGTCTACCGCGACCGCGTCGTGTTCCACGACGGCGACGACGTGCTCGCCCCCGGCCTGTCGGTCCACCTCATCGGCGGCCACACCGCCGGCCTGCAGTGCGTCAGGGTGCACACCGGCATCGGCTGGATCGTGCTCGCCTCCGACGCCGCCCACTACTACGACCATCTGCGCGGCAACCGGCCCTTCACCACCGTGGTGGACGTGGGCGCCATGCTCGAAGGCCACGACACCGTGCGCCGCCTCGCCGATGACCCCGAATGGGCGGTGCCCGGTCACGACCCGGCGGTGCTGCGCCGCTATCCCGCCGCCGGGCCGGGGCTGGAGGGCATCGCCGTCCGGCTCGACCGGGTACCCACCGCGGATCCGGCGTGACCGCGGTGGCGGGCCCCGGCGCTCAGCGGGGTTGGGGTTGCACCGCGCTGCGCTCCGCGCCCGGCAGGCTGTAGCCCCGTTCGGCGTACGGGAAGCCCTCCAGCTCGGAGGTCTGCGCCGGGTCCTGGCGGTAGTAGGCGCGGATCTCCTTGATCAGCCCGCCCTCGAACACGTACCACTCCGCACCCCGGGTGGCAACGCGCACCCCGGTGTCCGGCGGGGTCCAGAACAGCGTCCACTCGATGACCGCCTCCTCCGCCGCCTCGTCGGCGATGAGGTGGTCCACCACCCAGCAGCCGTCGAAGGCGGCCTGCACCTTGCGCCAGTAGCGGGCCAGGTGATCCCGCCCGGCCACGGCGCGCGGCGCCAGGTTGGGGGCGAGGAAGTAGTGCACCACGTCCTCGGTGAACAGCGCGGCGAGGGCCTCGACATCGCCCCGGTTGCAGGCGGCGTAGTAGTCGACGATGCAGCGGCGGGCGGTGACGGCGTCCATGACCAGCACCCTGGCAGACGAGGCCCGCGGCGTCGAGGAGATTCCCGCTCCGGCGCGGCCGACGACGAGAATGGGGAGATGGACGAGCCGGCGCTGCGGGCGCTCTTGGTCGACGTGGCCGCCGGCACCGTGAGCGCCGACGATGCGGTGCGGCAGCTGCGCCGGCTGCCCTTCGCCGATCTCGGGTTCGCCCGCATCGATCACCACCGGCATCTGCGCCAGGGCTTCCCCGAGGCGGTGTACGGGCCGGGTAAGTCCCCCGAGCACTGTGCCGCGGTCGTCGCCGAGCTCCTCGCCGCCGGGACCGGGCCGGTGCTGCTCACCCGAGCCGACGACGAACAGGTCAAAGCCTGTCTGGCCGTCGCTCCCGACGGCGCCCGCCACGGCAGCACCGTCGTGTGGCGGGCGACGGCACCCGCCCCGGCGGACAGCGCCGCCCATGGCCCCGTCGCAGTGCTCACCGCCGGCACCGCCGACCTGCCCGTCGCCGAGGAGTGCGACGCGGTGCTGCAGGCCCACGGGGTGGCGGTGCGGCGGCTGAGCGACGTCGGGGTGGCCGGGCTTCACCGCCTGCTCGCCGGGTTGGACCGCCTCGACGGCGTGCGCGCCGTCATCGTGGTGGCCGGCATGGAAGGGGCGCTGGTCTCGGTCATCGGCGGGCTGGTCGGCGTGCCGGTCATCGCCGTGCCCACCTCCGTCGGCTACGGCGCCGGGCTGGACGGGGTGACCGCGCTGCTGGCCATGCTGGCGTCGTGCGCGTCGGGCGTGACCGTCGTCGGCATCGACAACGGGTTCGGAGCGGCGTGCGCCGCGCTGCGGCTGCTCAACGCAGAACGGAACCGGCCGTGAAGGTCGCCTGGTTCCATGCCTTCGCCGGCATCGCCGGGGACATGGCCCTCGGCGCCCTGATCGACGTGGGGGCGGACCCCGCCGCCATCGAGGCCGGTTGCCGGCGGCTCGGCTACGACGGCTGGACGATGCGACACGAGACCGTGGACCGGTCCGGGCTGCAGGGCACCCATGTGCGCATCGACATCGAGCCGCAGCACCACCACCGGCGGGCGGCGGAGATCATCGAACGGATCGAGGGCGCCGGCCTGGCGGACCGGGCGGCGCGGTGGGCGGTCGACACCTTCCGGCTGCTGGCCGACGTGGAGGGTCGCCTGCACGGGGTGGACCCCGCTGACGTGCACTTCCACGAGGTCGGGGCTGTGGACTCGATCGTCGACATCGTCGGGGTCGCCGTCGCGCTCGACGACCTCGGCGTCGACGAGCTGCACGCCGGCCCGGTCGCCATCGGCGTGGGCACCGTCGGTAGCGCCCACGGGACGCTGCCCAACCCGGCACCCGCCGTCGCCCGGCTGCTCGAAGGCCGGCCGGTGCGCGGCGTGGACGTACCGATGGAGCTGACCACGCCGACGGGCGCAGCGCTGCTGGCCGCCCTCGCCACCCGCTGGGGCCCGCTGCCCGACGGACGGGTGCTGGCCAGCGGGTATGGCGCCGGCACCCGCAACCCACCCGGCCGCCCCAACCTGCTCCAGGTGGTGCTGGCCGAGACGGCGACGGCCGAGGGGGCCTCGGCCACCGACCCCGGAGGGCGGATGCAGACCGTCTGCCTACTCGAGACGAACCTCGACGACGTCACCGGAGAGACCCTCGGGTACGCGCTGCAACGCCTGCTCGACGACGGCGCGCTCGACGTGTGGCACACCCCGATCACCATGAAGAAGTCCCGCCCCGCCGTGGCCCTCAGCGCGCTCTGCCGGCCGGAGGACGCGGTTCGGCTGCGCACGCTCATGGCCCGGGAGACGGGCACACTCGGCATCCGGGTCCGCAGTACGCAGCGCTGGGTGGCCGACCGGCACACCACGACCGTGACGATCGACGGGCATCCGGTGCGGGTGAAACAGGGACCGTTCGGCGCCAAGGCCGAGCACGACGACGTGGCGACCGCTTCGCTGGCGCTCGGCCGGCCCTACCGCAGCCTCCGCGACGAGGCCCACCACGCCGCCGGCGACGGAGAGGGCGCCATGCGCACCGAGCCGGCGATCACGCCGCCGGGATGACGTCGAAGAGCAGGGCGCCGATCTGCTCGGCCGGGACCGGCCGGGAGAAGTAGTAGCCCTGGCCGACGTCGCA
>JADLEF010000109.1 GCA_020846295.1 Acidimicrobiales bacterium | reverse complement strand
AGCGATGCGTGCCGTCGGCGACCCCGCCCAACACAGCGCCGTCGAAGCCGGCGGCATGTGGGCCGAACTCGTCCGCCGCTACCCCGACCGCACACCCACCCTCGTCCAGAACCGCCGCCAAGCCACCCCCGAGATGGCCGACGTCCGCCTCGCCGCCGCCGACTACCGCAACGGCCGCATCGCCGACGCCCTCGCCCGGCTCGACACCAACCAGCGCATCGTCACCGCCCCCACCACTCCCGAGCTCCTCGACCAGCTCGCCACCGACTGGTACGTCGACCGCCATCACGCCGGCCGGCCCTCACGCATGATCGCCGAGCACCACCACGACCGCCGTGCCCTCAACGCCCGAGCCCAAGCGCTGCTGCGCGCCGCCGGCACCATCGACCCCGACGGCGTCCGCATCGGCGAAGCGACCTTCCACGTCGGCGACGACGTCATCGCCCGCGCCCAGAACCGCCACCTCCGCCCCCACGGCGCCGGCCGCCACGCCTACGTCCGGAACGGCACCACCGGCACCGTCACTGCCATCATCGGCCCGGCCGGCCACGCGGACCTCATCGTCGACTTCGTCGGACGCGGCCCAATCCGTGTCCCCCACGACTGGCTCACCGCCGAGGTCCGGCCCGGGGTCGTCGGAGGCCTCGCCCCCGCCTACGCGGTCACCTCCCACGCCGCCCAAGGCGACACCTACCGCACCGGGCGAATGCTCGCCACCGACACCACCCAACGCGAAGCCGTCTACGTCGGCCTCACCCGAGGAACCGACGACACCCGCATCTACACCGTCAAGCGAGAACCCGCCGGGATCGACACCGACCCGCAGCTTCCCCGCGTCGAAGACGACCGCAATGCCCTCGAAGTGCTCAATGAGCAACTCACCAAGCCCCGGCCCACCGACCTCGCAACCCTCGCCGACGCCGAGGTCACCCGCCTGCTCCCTCTCCTCAGCCGGCCGCTACGCGAACTCGAAGGCGACCCTTCGCCGCTTGCCTCACGAGCCGCAGCTGTCCTCGCGGAGCGGATTGCTCACCGCGCCGTCACTGCGCCGACGAGCACGACTCTCGACGGGATCGGCCATCGGTCTACCCACCCGTCGCGCGACGACTGGGACCTCGCCGCAACAAGCGCCGCTCTCTACCGCGAGCGCTGGCACATCACCGACGAGGGCACGCTCATCCCGCCGCCTCCCGCCCACCCACCCGCTGCGCAACGAGCCGAGCACCGGGCTGCCCACGACGCAGTCATCAACGCGAACGCCGCCCGGCTCGTCAACGAGTCAACCCCCGCGCTCGCCGCCGAACGGACTGCGCTACTCCAAACGCTGGCGGGCTCGCCGTTGCCGGACGCTGGCATCCTCCAGGCCCGGCTGGAGCGAGCCGACGAAGGCCTCGCCGCCGCCATGGCTGTCGAACGAGCAGCTCGGATGGCGCACGAGCACGCGTG
Source organism: Acidimicrobiales bacterium (assembly GCA_020846295.1). Classification (GTDB taxonomy): domain Bacteria; phylum Actinomycetota; class Acidimicrobiia; order Acidimicrobiales; family CAIXPF01; genus CAIXPF01. Next base: position 1,765 of record JADLEF010000109.1, on the reverse strand, counting down.
CAGCCCCCGAGCCCGACGGCACGATCCCGATGGCCCCGAACGCACCCGACGAGCGCATGCCGACGCCGCCGAGGCCGCCGCAAGCGCACGCACCGAATCACAGCGTGCAAGCGACGCCCTACGCGCACGACCAGACGACGTCGCCGCTCGCCGACGCGTCCTCGAGCGCATCGACACGATCGATCGCGCCATCGCCCCGCGGATCGAGCGCGCCTGCGCGCAGCCGGCTGAGTACTTGACCGCTGCACTCGGGCCACGCACCGACAGCGCTGCGGAGCGGTGGGACAGCGCAGCAGCAGCCATCGAGACCTACCGCCACCGACACCTCGGGCTCGATCCGGCCGGTGGCCCATCGCTGGGCGATGCGGCACTCGGGGAGCGCCCGGCCGATCCGGTGGCAGCGCAAGCGTGGCTGGACACACATTCGGTCATCGGACGCCGCAACGACACGGCGCACGAGACAACGCTACGGATCAGGCGATAGCGGCGACTCCGCCGACCGATGTCGCGATGCGGAGTTCCATCGGGAGGCAGCGGCATAAGGGCCGTTATGCGTGGACGCTTAGAAGCCTTTCCAACCGTGGTTCAGCGTTCGCCCTCACGACATCGGCGGCTCCAGGAATCTGTCCAGACTGTCGTAGTCCGCTGGTTCCTCACCGGGTGCAGGTGATCTCCTGATCCGGATGAACACCTCGTCATACTTGGTGGTGAGTCGCCACAATGCCCATTGGTCAAGCTCAGTCTCGCAGAAGCGGTGAAGCAGTCTGACTAGGGTGCGGAATTCATCGTCATCGAGCTCATTGCTCGACGCATCAAGTGCCATGCGTTCCGAGACTAGGTGCGGTATGGACCAAGTCGGCTAACGGACCCACCACCAAGGGGGTCCATCTGAAGCCTGGGGGCACCACGCTCGATATCCGGCGAAGTGCAGCGATTCGACCATGCGGGCTGACTGCAGGTCGTCAGCGTTCCACACCCCGCCGCCGCTTCTGCGGCGCCAGTTGCCGGGGTGGTGTCGGCAGCATGTCGGTCCCGGGCTCGTTACGATCAGCGCCGCTCTCCGAACCTGCGTCCGCCCGGGAGTACCCCGGGAGATGCTGGAGAACGTCGATCGGCGGTGTCGGGTCGAAGGCCAACGCTGCCACCAGATCCGGTGCCACCTCCGCCTTGACCGGCTTCGGACCCTCGCCAGTAGCGAGCGCTCGCAGCCTCGGATCGAGCCACGCCCGGCGGCCGATCAGATGCGCCGGCGGCAATGTGCCGTGGAGCAGCAGCGCCTGGCCCGGCTTCGCCTGGCGGAGGACCTCGGCGGGGAGCAAGCGGCGATGGATCGTCGAGTCGGCGACGCCGCGCCGGTACCCCGCAAGGTTCGCGTCGGCGTTCGACGACCGTTGCGCGATCTCCTCCTCGCCCGCAAGGTAGGAGACGTACTCGAGGGTCTCGACGTCGGACACACCAGCGAAGATCACCTTCGATCCGTGGTTGGTGAGCACCGGGCCGGCCTGCGCCTGGTAGATCGCGTCGATCTGGGCCTTGGACTGCCAGACGGTCACGAGCAGCACCCCGATCCCGGCGCAGGTCGAGGCGACCTCGGGCAACCAGCGCAGCGGCGTGTTGCCGGCCTCGTCGATGACGCAGAGCAGATCGGGCAGGGGCCGCCGGTAGCGCTTGGCCACCTCGTACGCCTGGTCCTTGAGCAGCGCGCCGAGCAAGCCGCCGAACACAACCGAGAACCGCTGCGTCGACTTCAACGGCTGCACCACGT
>JADLEF010000108.1 GCA_020846295.1 Acidimicrobiales bacterium | reverse complement strand
TCGGCGATCTCGTCGGCCAGCCTCGCCGCGGTGGCCGCCAACCGCCGGACCTCGGCCGCCGCGGCGCGGGCCGCACCGACCGCGGCGCGCACCTCCGTCGCTGCGTAGTCGTGGTAGGTGCTGTCGAGCGCGGCGAGCGTGGCGGCGCTGCGACGGAGGTTCTCCACGTTGCGGCGGTGCTCGTCGAGGTCCTCCAGCGGTTGGGCGGCGTCGTCGAGCGCCGGCTCCGACAGCTGCGGCAGCGCCTCGGCGAGGTACTGCGGGAGATCCTGGTCGACCCGGTCGCCCACCCTGGGGTTGCGCACGATGTGCAGGAGGCGGAGGTGCTGGTCGAGTTGGGTCGTGCCGAACAGCCGGCGCTGCAGCTCGGCGCGGTAGGAGGACCGTTGGTCGTGGGCGTACACGGCGGCGGCACCGAGCTCGGTGCGCAGCCCGTCGATGCTGAGCGGCGTCCGGGCGACCACCAGCGACAGGTCGATGCCCGGCCGGCGTCCGGTGATGAACCACCACGTCGTCACGCGGTCGGTCGAGCGGTTGGCCCGGATGCCGCAGCCGAACGTGAGGTGCTCCTCGCCGCGCCGCACCTCGAGCCACAGGTACCCGACCGGCTGCGGGTCCTCGCGCCCGGCCAGCATCCACGAGCGCAGGACCGCGGTCTGCTCGCCGGCGGCATCGATGCGGCGGACGTCGGCCTCGAGCAGGAACGGCAGCAGCATGTTCATGGCCGTGCTCTTGCCGGATCCATTGACCCCTCGCAGCAGCAGGCGACCCTCGCAGAAGGGGATGGTGACGTCCCCGTACTGGTAGACGTTGATGATGCCCGCCCGGTTGAGCGTCCACCGGCTCATCGCGCCGCGCCGGCCTTCGCTGCCATGCCTGCACGGTACCCGCCGCAGCCGAGCGCGCCCGTCAACAGAGGTCGCCTCGACGCCACGCTCACTCGATCCGTAATTCACGTACTTCTGATCTAGAATAGCTCGCCGTGGATCTCTCGTGGCTGTCCGACCCTTCGGCCTGGAGCGCGCTGGCCGCGTTGCTCGTGCTGGAGGTCGTCCTCGGCGTGGACAACGTCGTGTTCATCTCGATCCTGGCCTCGAAGCTGCCGACCGACCAGCAGGACCGGGCCCGGCGCGTCGGCATCCTCGCCGCCGGCGGCATGCGGGTGGTGCTGCTGCTCGCCGTCGGCTGGATCATCACGCTGAAGAAGGAGCTGTTCTCGGTTGCGGGCGTCGGCTTCTCCGGCAAGGAGCTGATCCTGCTGGCCGGTGGGGTCTTCCTCATCTACAAGGCGACCAAGGAGATCCACCACAAGCTCGAGGGCGAGGACGACCACCTCCAGACCAAGACCGCCCCCACCTTCGCCGCCGTCATCGGCCAGGTGCTGCTGCTCGACCTCGTGTTCTCGGTCGACTCGGTGATCACCGCCGTCGGTATGACCGAGTACATCATGGTGATGGTGCTGGCCATCCTGACCGCCGTGGCCATCATGCTGGGCGCGTCGGGGGCGATCTACCGGTTCGTGAACGAGCACCCCTCGGTCAAGATGCTCGCCCTCGCCTTCCTGCTCCTCATCGGCGTCACCCTGCTCGCCGAGAGCTTCGGGGAGAAGATCCCCAAGGGCTACATCTACGCCGCCATGACCTTCTCGGTCTTCGTCGAAGCGCTCAACATCTCCTCCATGCGCAAGAAGCGCGCCGCCCCCGCCGTCGTGCTGCACGAACCCGTGAAACCCCACGCCGGCACCCCTTACGCCGAGCGCACCTGACCGACGCCTCCGGCTCACCCGATCAGCCGTCCAAATGTGCCGAAATGGCCATGGGGCCTCGGAGACCCATCGCGAAGGCCCTGGTCAGCGGACCGCATCCAGGCGTTCACCCCGCTCCGGGCGCCATTTCGGCACAGTTGCCCGCAACACGGTGCCCCGTGGAACCCGACCCGGACGCCGCTAGCGTCGATCGCCGTTGGATCTGGAGGTGAGCGTGCACGCACGTTGGGGTTGGCGCCGGTCGGTGGCTGTGGTGATGGCGGCCTGCCTTGCGCTGGTCGGCGCGGTGACCGGCGCAGGCGCGGCCGGCGCGGTGGACGCGTCGGGGGCGGACACGATCGACGGCCTGCACGCCGGTACCGGACGGGTGCTCGACGGCGCCACGCTCGAGGTGCAGGTCACCGGGCGGGGCGGCGTGCCGGCATCGGGGGTCGGGGCGGTAGCCCTGAACGTGACGGTCACCGCGCCGACCGCCTCGACGTACCTCACGGTGTGGCCGACGGGCAGCGCCCGCCCCGTCGCCTCCAACCTCAACGTGGTGGCGGGCCAGACCCGGCCCAACATGGTGATCGCCAAGGTGGGTACCGGCGGCAAGGTGTCCATCTACAACGCCACCGGCACCGCCCATGTCATCGTCGACGTGCTCGGCTGGTTCCCGACCGCAGCCCTGACCAGCCTGACCCCCGCCCGCCTGCTCGACACCCGGCCGGGCGGCGCCACCGTCGACGGCCAGCAGGTGGCCGCCGGCGCCCTGCCCGGCGGGGGGATCAGCTCCCTTCCGGTGCTCGGACGAGGCGGGGTGCCGGGCAGCGGCGTGCGCGCCGTCGCCGTGAACGTGACCGCCACCGAGGCCACCCTCGACACGTTCGTCACCGTCTGGCCGTCGCCGCAGGAGCGCCCGTTGGCCTCCAACCTCAACGTCCGCGCCCTGGAGACGGCACCGAACATGGTGATCGTGCCCGTCGGCGCCGACGGCCGCATCCAGCTGTACAACGAGCAGGGCCGCGTGCACCTGCTCGTCGACGTGCTGGCCTGGTTCCCGACCTCGGGCGGCAACTACACCGGCCTCACGCCGGCCCGGCTGCTCGACACCCGCCCCGGCGGCACGACGGTCGATGGCCAGGCCGGCGGCGGTGGGGCGCTCGGCCCCGGGGCCACCCTCGAACTGACCGTGACCGGCCGCGGCGGGGTGCCCGCCTCCGGGGTCGGGGCGGTGGCGCTAAACGTCACCGCCACCGACCCGACCGCCGAGACGTTCCTCACGGTATGGCCGACCGGTACCGGCCGGCCCGTCGCCTCCAACCTCAACGTGCCGGCCCGGCGGACCGTGCCGAACATGGTCATCGCCAAGGTCGGCACCGACGGGCGGATCTCGCTCTACAACGAGGCGGGCGCGACCCACGTGCTCGTCGACGTGCTCGGCTGGTTCGCCACCAGCGACGGGTTCGAGAGCCTCACCCCCGCCCGGCTGGCCGACACCCGCCCAGCGCTCATCGTCCCCGTTCCCGACGACGGGAACCTGCTCGGCATACCATTGGGTACGGATGCCGGGTTGACCCTCGATCTCCTCGCCGCCCGGCTCGGCCCCGTCAGCGAGTACCGGGACTGGGCCTCGGCCTGCTCGATCTTTCCCAACAACCCGCAGCAGCTGGCGACGGCCCGCTGGGGGATGCTGTGGGTTGCGCTGTTCCGTTCACCGTCGGCGCCGGCGCAGCTCTACGGCTGGTCGCTGGCCGAAGGGCGCTCGGCCGGGGCCGTCGGTATCGCCAACATCGAACTGCCCGGCGGCTACCCGTGGCGCACGCCGCTCACCACCCTCTCGTCCCGGCTCGGCATCCCGGTCACCGACGATCTCGGTGCGGGTGGGGACAACGGGTCCCGGCTCAGCGCCGGCGAATGGCGCCTGCACGACAACGCCGGGGCCGGGCGCCCGGCTGGCGCGGCGGTGTACGCCTACGTCGGCGACGGCGTCGGCTGCGAGTGATCGCCGTTCGCCCCGCCCCTTCCGCTCCCCAGCCGACCCAACGACGAGGTCAGTCGCTGACGACGGGGATCTTCAGCCGCCGGATCAACAGGGCGACGGGGTACGTGAAGAGGATGCCGACCGGTAGGTAGAGCAACCACAGCACGGCGAACAGCTTGAGCTGCGAGACGTGCTCCAACGCGCCGTCGGGCCGCAGGCAGAAGCTGTTGAAGTTGTAGGTCGTCTCCGAACCGGCCCGCTCGACGGTCTGGCCGGCGAGGAACTGGTCCGCCCCGCACACGAAGCTGCCTGCGGGAGCCTGCAGGTCGGTGAACACCGAACCCAGGCAGGTCACGACCATGCCCAGCACGATCCCGACCAACACGATCAGGGTGCGCCCGAACCGGGCCGTCCGAACGGGCGCACCCGCATCGAGCTGATCCGTCGCGCCCCCACCGACAGGGCCCCCACCGACCGGGCCCCCGGTGGTCGGCGCCGACGCCGCGCTGAGGATGGCCGCCTTGGCCGCCTTGAACTCATCGTCGTCCAGCCCGCCGGAGGCGTGCAGCGCGATGAGGCGCTCCAGGCGCTGCTCGAGGTTGGTCGTCGATGCGTCCGACACAACGGCGCATCGACACCGCCGGCGCAGAACTTGATGCCGGCGGGGCGTCCGGGGCCGCTCCGTGGACGGGACGCTTCGTAGGCTGCCGAGCGATGACGACCCGACCGGACCCCCACCAGCGGACCGCCGAATCCATGATCGCCACCGCGCTGGAGATGGACCCCGAGTTGCTTTCCTTCGCCCCCGAGCTGCTGGCCGACCTCGACGCGCTCGGCGCCGACGTCCCGCTCATCGTCAGCACCGTCGCCGGGTTGGGCGACAGCCGGGACGCCACGATCGTGGACCTCGGGTCGGGCAAGGGCGCCGCGGCCATCGCACTTGCCCGAACACTCGGCTGCGCTGTGCACGGCATCGAGCTGTTCGAGCCCTTCGTCCATACCGCGCGGGATGCAGCCGAGGCCGCCGGGGTCTCCGACCGCTGCCGGTTCACCCACGGCGACATCGTGCAGTTGGCGGGGACGCTGCCACCGGCCGACGTCGCCGTGTTCGCCGCGCTGGGCGACGTGCTCGGCCCGCTCGAGGTCACCGTCGGGATCCTGCGCCGCTACGTCCGGCCCGGCGGCCACATCGTGATCAACGACAGCTGCCGGCGCGACGGCTCGACCGCGACCTTCCCCGGCTTCGAGCACTGCGTCACCCTGGCCGAGACCCGCCCGCGGCTCACCGCCCACGGCGACGAGCTCGTCGCCGAACTGCTCGAAACCAACGACGAAAGCACCGAAGACGGCCCGACCGAGCCCGACGTCATCGCGGCACGAGCAGCCGAGCTGGCCCGGCGCAACCCCGAGCTGGCCGAGAAGCTGCGAGCGTTCGTCGACGACCAGCGCGCCGAGTACGAGCACCTCGATGCGCACATGCTCGGCGTGGTGTGGGTGCTCCGCCGACACTGACGCTCGCCGGCCCACCCCCGGGCACCACCCCTGCCATCACAAGTAGCGTGCGCGGTGCGGCCCGGCTCGCAGGGGAGCGACCGGGTCCAAGGGGGAAGCACGCACATGGCCACGCAGCACGCAGCATCGGGAACCGACACGACCGCCGCCGGCCTCGACGCCGAGGTCATCATCATCGGCGCCGGGGTCACCGGCATCCACCAACTGCACCTGCTGCGCGAGGCCGGGGTGGACGTCAAGCTGATCGAGGCGGGCACCAACGTCGGCGGGACCTGGTACTGGAACCGCTACCCGGGCGCCCGGTTCGACTCGGAGAGCTACTCCTACGGCTACTTCTTCGACCGCGAGCTGCTCGCCGAGTGGCAGTGGTCCGAGCACTTCGCCGGCCAGGCGGAGACCGAGCGGTACCTCAACTTCGCCGTGGACAAGCTCGGCCTGCGCGACCTCATGCAGTTCCGCACCCGCGTCGCCGGTGCCACCTTCGACGAGGCGAGCGCCACCTGGACCATCGACATCGAGGGCGGCACGCAGCTCCGCTCACGCTTCCTGATCTCCGCTACCGGCGTGCTGTCGGTGCCGTACTGGCCGGCCATCCCCGGCCGTGAGCGCTACCAGGGCGAGGCTCACCACACCGGCCAGTGGCCCAAGGAGCCGGTGGACTTCAAGGGCAAGAAGGTGGCGGTCATCGGCACCGGGGCCAGCGCCGTGCAGCTCATCCCCGAGATCGCCAAGGAGGTCGCCGAGCTGGTGGTGTACCAGCGCACGCCGAACTGGAACTCGCCGCTCAACAACGGGAAGATCACCGACGCCGAGCAGGCCGAGATCCGCGCCGCCTACGACGAGATCTACAACGACTGCATGAGCTCCTTCGCCGGGTTCGTCCACCGTGCGTCGCGCAAGCGCACCTTCGACGATACGAAGGAGGAGCGCTGGGCGCACTACGAGCAGCTCTACCACCAGAAGGGCTTCGCCAAGCTCCTCAGCAACTACCGCGACATGATGACCAACCGCGAGGCCAACGCCGAGTTCTCCGAGTTCGTCGCCGAGAAGATCCGGGCCCGCATCAACGATCCCAAGCTGGCCGAGAAGCTGATCCCCACCGACCACGGCTTCGGCATGCGCCGCCCGCCGATGGAGAGCGGGTACTACGAGGCGTACAACCAGCCCAACGTGACCTTGGTGGATCTCAACGAGACCCCGATCGTCACCATCACCGAAGCCGGCATCGAGACCAAGGACGGCGAACGCGCCTTCGACATCATCGTGTGGGCCACCGGGTTCGACGGGTTCACCGGCGCGCTGACCCGCATGCACATCGTCGGCGAGGGCGGCCGGGTGCTGCGCGAGCAGTGGGCCAAGGGTGTGGTCACCTATCTGGCGGCGATGGTGCCCGGCTTCCCCAACTTCTTCATGGCCGGCGGGCCGCACCTCATCGCCGGGAACTTCCCCCGGGCCACCGAGATCATGGTCGACTACATCACCGGCGTGCTGCTCCACGCCCGGGCCAACGGCAGCACGTTCGTCGCCCCCGACCCCGAGGCCGCCGCCCAGTGGACCGAGGAAGTGCACGAGGCGGCGAAGATCGCGTTGATCGCCGAGAACTCGTGGTTCCGCGGCGCCAACATCCCCGGCAAGGCCCAGGAGTACCTGCCCTACGCCGGCAGCCTGACCAAGTTCCGGGCGCGCATGGGCGTCATGGACGAGCAGGGCTACCCCGGCCTCGCCTTCGGGACCCCGGTGGGCGCCTGAACCGCTGACCCGGGGGCCTTCATGGCCACGGCGAGGCCGTCGAGGATGAGGTCGAGCCCGTACAGGAACTCGTCGCCGAAGTCGTAGCCGGGCTGCAGCACGTGCTCGACGGCCAGCTCGGTGAGATGCGGGTAGGCGTCCTCGGGGAACTGCTCGATCATGGGGCCGGCGATCTCGGCCACCTCGCTCGGGCCGCGGAAGGGCAGCGTGACCTCCTGCAGCGCGAACCCGTAGATGTAGCTGTCGAGCACGGCGAACGCGTGGGCGGTCATGACGATCGAGAAGCCCGCGGCGCGGAGGTTGCCGATGACGGCATCGTGATGGCGCAGCGTGGCCGGCCCCGGGTCGGTGCGCGAGTTGACCAGGGGCGCCGCCCAACGGTGGCGCACGAACACCTCCCGCGCCGAGATCGCCCGTCGGCGCATGGCCGGCCGCCACGGCTCATCGGGCTCGGGGCAGGCGATCTCGGTGAAGACGAGGTCGACGAGACCGTTGAGGATCTGCTCCTTGTTGGCCACGTGGTGGTACAGCGACATGGGCGTGACGCGCAGCTCGGCGCCGATCGAACGCATTGTCACGGCCTCGATGCCAGCCGCGTCGGCGATGGCCATCGCCGTGCGCAACACACGATCTCGGGTGAGCGGCACCCGTGCGCCGGCACCGGTGGTCGTCAGCTCGGGCGGGGGCGGGGGCGTCGATCCGCGCTTGCGTGCCATCGGGTACGAGCGTACCGTACGCTGTATACCATACTAAGTATGGCGCCGGACCCCGAGGAGCAGATGACCACCACCGACCACATCCCGACCGACCCCCACCCCCGCGGCACCGCCGGGCCGGTCCCGGCCACCACGATGCGCGCCGTCCTGCAGCACGCGTACGGCGACGATGGCGTGTGGCGCGTCGGCGACGCGCCGGTCCCGAAGATCGCCGACGACGAGGTGTTGGTCGACGTCGCCGCCGCCGGCCTCGATCGAGGCACGTGGCACATCATGACGGGCACCCCTCACATCGCTCGCCTGGTGTTCGGCCTGCGCCGCCCGAAGAACCCGGTCCCCGGCCTCGATCTGGCCGGCACCGTCGTCGCCGTCGGCTCGGGCGTCACCCGCTTCACGGTGGGCGACACCGTGTTCGGCATCGGCCGCGGATCGTTCGCCGAGTACGCCGCCGCCCGCCAGGACAAGCTCGCCCACGTACCAACCGGTATCTCCATGGAGCAGGCCGCCGTCATCGCCGTCTCGGGCCTCACCGCCATCCAGGCCGCCGACGCGGCCGGCATCACCGCCGGCCGGCGCGTCCTCATCACCGGCGCGTCCGGCGGTGTCGGGTCCTACGCCGTGCAGCTCGCGGCCGCGCTGGGCGCCGAGGTCACCGGCGTGTGCCGCACCGCCAAGCTCGACGGGGTGCGCGCGTTGGGAGCGTCCCACGTGCTCGACCGCACCACCGAGGACTTCGCTGACGGGTCGACGGTCTACGACATCGTGATCGACATCGCCGGGAGCTCGTCGGTCTCCCGCCTTCGCCGCGCCCTGGCACCCAAGGGCACCCTGGTCATCGTCGGCGGCGAGGGCGGGCGGAACGTGACCGGCATCGACCGCCAGCTGCGGGCGGTGCTGCTCTCGCCGTTCGTCGGTCACCACCTCAAGATGCTCGTGTCGAAGGAGCACTTCGCCGGCCTGGAGCGGCTGGCCGCGTTGATCGAAGCAGGATCGCTCATCCCACACGTCGATCGTGCGTTCCCGCTCGAGCAGGCCGAGGAGGCGATGCGTCACCTCGTGGGCGGCACCGCCCTCGGCAAGATCGCCATCACCGTCGAGCGTTGACGCGTGGCTGGACAAGGCCACCGGCCATCGAGTCGCGCCATGAACGTGGCACGGGTCGCCCGGATCACGGCTGCGTAGATCGCCAGGCACATCGCGACGCCCGCCACGCTGCGCAGCGACCAGCCGAAGCTCCCGACCAGACCGACGGCGACGACCACCACCGGTCCCGCGGCCACCAGAGCGCAGAGCCAACGGGTGAGCGGCCGCCAACCCGTGCGGGCCACGGCCAGGCCGCCGACGACGACCGTCGGCAGCATCACAGCGCCGGCCGCCACGAACAAGGGAAGCATCGAGAGCGCCCCGATCACACGGACCACCATCAGGCCCCACCGAGCACGATCCGTGCGGCGAACCGACCCCACGACCGCTTGCGAGGCCCCGAAGACGGTGAACCCGGTGACGATGTAGCCGGTACCCGTCCACGTGAACGTCGGATCCTCAGCGACCAGCCGCATCCAGACACGGGCGACGACGCCGAGCGTGAACCCGCCCAGGGCACCCGCCAGGGCGACGATCACCAGGGTCGGCCCGGCGCCCGACGATGGTGCTCGGACCCCGTGTTCGGTCATGCATGGCTCCATTCCGTGCGAAACGCGCTGCCATCCGGCTGAACGTGACGAGACCGCGATGGAGGTCAGCCGTGACGGCGGCGGAGGAACCGCGCCGAGCCGAGGACGATGCCGGCACCGATGAGCGTGAAGCTGGCAAGCAAGGACACCATCATCAGCGACCACGCGGCGCTGGACAGCTCCTGGTTCTCGGCGCCGGGCTGGTTGATCAACACGACGATCGCCGCGAGCGACACGGCACCGGCGCCGAGGAACTTCCACCAGGCCGAAGAACGCGCCAGCGCGATCGCCGACTTCGACGCGCGACGGGACATGGTGGCGGCCGCCAGCGCGGCCGCCGCAACGAGCAGGAAGGCAATCCCGTACACGCTCGTGCCGGTTACGAGCGCGGCCATCGTGCCGCCGACGGCGACCGCGAGGCAGCCGGCGATGACGTGGGTGGGGTTCGGCTGGTGCATGCGTTGCTCCATGTGTAGTGAAGGGACGGTGACCGTGAGATCTCGCAGCGTCCGCAGCCAACACCGCGCCGCCCCCAGCTCGCGCAGCTGCAACGCGAACGTGGCGCTCAGATCCTCGCCATAGGCGTCGCGGAACGTCCTCGGGTAGCCGCGGCACAGGCCCCGATACAGCGCGAGGTGCAGGTGCTCATGGCCCATCACACGCCTCCGAGCCCGACGATGCCGTCGAAACGCGAGACCAGGGAGCGCAGCCGATCGAGCTCGAGGCGGGCCACGCGATCGCCCTGCGCAGTGAGCTGGTAGTAGCGACGCCGCTCTGCGCCATCGGATGAACGCTGGCCGGTCGTCTCCACGATCAAGCCGCCCTCGAGCAGCCGGTTCAACGTGCCGTACAGCGTTCCCGGGCCCATGCGCACGGCACCATCGCTCTGCTCCTCCACCAGGTGCATCAACGCATAGCCATGGTTCTCGCCGCCCAACAGCGCCAGCAACAGGTACAACGACGCCGCCGGCATGGGCTTCACGCGCTTCGACATAGTCGAACTCTGCTATATCGAAAGTCGATAGTCAAGCGCGCTTCGGCGGTTTGGCACCCGCCGACTCAGGAGCCGAACGGCTCCACGCGCGCCACGACCTGCCCGTCCGGTCCGACGACCTCGAGCGCCTCGCGCAGACCGGTAGCCCCCGATCCCGCGTCGAGGATGTACAGCAGTCCGGACGTGGTCGTCGCGGACGGCCACGTCGCCCCGCTCGCGTCGCCCCGCTCGCGTCGCCCACCGTGACCGGCTGCGGATGACCAGCAGGAAGTCGCACCACGAACACGGGATGGACGAGGCCGTCGGGCAACGCCAACCCGCGGCGTGGCGTCGCCCGTAGCACGTCGCCCTCCGAACCGGCCAGCATGGGGTCCTCGCTCGAACTGCAGCGCTCGACGTCCACCGGGTACATCCCGCTGATCGACTCCGGTTCGTCGACCAGGATGCACAGGTGATCGGTGCCATCGGGGTCCACGGTCTCCACGAAGCGGACCGTCGTGCCGTCGGCAAGGGTGGAGACCGAGCGCTGCGAGGCCTCGAGTCGTACCGGCGCTTGCGTCGGCGAGGGCTCGACGAAGCCGGTACATTCCGCCTCGAGCCGCGGAAGAAGCTGATCGAGGGTGGGCCTGAAGGCCGCCTCGAGCGCCTCGAGCTCCTGCTGGAGCTCGACCCTGCGTTCGTCGGTCAGGGCCGGTTCGTTCTCCCGCAGCTCCTCGGCCGACGGGAGCCGGGCCTCCTGGTACTGCGCCAAGGCGCGCAGCTCGGTGGCCAGCTCCGGGGGCCCCGACGCTGCCAGCTGGCGGACCAGCGCCAGCGTCTCATCCGGCGTCATGGCGACACCGCCAACTCCCAGCCAGGTCAGGGCGGCGCAGAACGCGGCGCGATCGTACCGAGCGGTCTGTTCGCTGCTCCCGCAGGCCGCCACCAGGACCAGCACGGCCGCGACGATCGCGGCGGTCCAGGCGGGGGCGCGGCGCAACGGCCGGTGCCGAATCCGGGTGGTATGGCTCGGCACCGGTGCGCGATCTGCTGTCATGTCGTCCTCTCAGGAGTCCGAGGGGTCTCGGCCACAGGCGACGCTCGCCGGACCCCACTGCTCCAGGCGCTGGAACCAGAACGGCGCCGGCCAACCCGCAGCGGCCATCCACGTGAAGTACTCCGACGGCGGTGTGTCCACCGAGCCCGCCGGTGCGGCCGGATAGAACTGCCGGCACGCGGCCCAGGCGGCGACGGTGACCTCGGGAGGCAGGGGGGGTGGACGGCGGCGTCGACAGCGGTGGGGCGGCGGTCCGCTCGGCGTGGTCGTCGGCCCCGTTGGCCCGGTCGCAGTCCGCGCGCTGACCCGACCAGGGCCCGGTTCAGCTCGTCGGTCCCGAGCCAGGCGGTCCCACCTGGAGCAGCAGCGTGCCGTCGGGCGAGCGCACGTCAACGAGCTGGCTCAGGTTCGACGAGCCGTTCGACGGCGCCGGATCGAGCAGGTACAGGGTGTCGCGGCCGGTGCTCTCCGCCGACGGCCAGATCGCGCCGGAGGCGTCGTGCACCGTGACGGGTCGGGCATGGCCGGCGGGGAGCGGGACGGCGTGCAGTGCGTGCGTCGTCGACCCGAGCGCGATGGCCGCGCCCGAGCTGGGCATGGCGAAACCGCCGCCGAGCGGAGCGGGCGCATCCCGCTCTGCCAGACAGCCCGCCGCGGTGCTGCTCGCCCCGACCGCGACGCACAGGTACGCAGTGCCGCCCTGCGCGGGGGTCTCCACGAAGCGCACGGTCGCTCCGTCCAACGTGAAGGAGCCGAGCTCGATCCCGGTGCTCAGGTTCACGACGGGACCGCTCCCGCTGCCGCTCGGCGGGTCCCCGAGGCCCGCAGCGCTGGACAGGAACACCCGCCCCGCCGCCTGTTGCACCTCGGTCCCGAACGGATGGGCGAACGGCAGGCTCCAGCGTCGCGACCCGTCGGTCGCGTCGAGCGCCAGCACCTCGTCGGCTCGCGCCACGAGCACAAGCTGGTCGACGAGGCCAGCGGGTTCCGCCTCGCCGGCGACGGAGAACCGCAACCGCCCGGTGCTGCGGTCGTAGACCGACACCGACGCGGTGGTGCCGGACGGCGCGCCCGTCACCGTGGTGGAGGAGCCGCGCTCCTCGGTGCCGTCGCCGCCGGTCGGGGCGAGGGCCACCGACACCACCGGTGAGCCGGCTGCGGCATGCACGACGGGCCATCCCGCGGCGAGCTCGACCGTCCATCGGGATCGACCCGAGTCGGTGGCGAACCCCTCGAGGAGATAGCGGTCAGGCGAGGCGCCGGGTCGCAGCCCCACACCGGTCCCATCGGCAGCGGACACGAGCAACAGCGGGCCGCGCTCCCGCCGCCACCGTTGCGTTCCGGAGCCGGCATCGAGCGCGACCGTCTCCCAGCGCCGTTCGCTCGGATCGCTGTCCTCCGGCTGCGGGTCGACCTGCGTGAAGACGAACAGACCGTCGCCGACGCGCGGACCCCAGGGGGCGCCCATGTCGCGGATGCCGCGATCCTGCCGCCAGCGCAGCTCGCCGGTGCGGCGGTCGAAGGCAACGGCGAGCAGATCCGGCTGTGCCGCATCCGACGGGGCCTCGAACATGGCGCCCGGCCCGACGGCGATGGCCACCTCCTCGCCGTGGCCGGCGACGAAGGTGCCGAGGGCGTCCGCGCGCCAGCGCTGCTCACCCGTCTCGAGATCGAGGCCCACCATCGCATGCGACCCCGACTCGAGCACCGAGAACACCACCATCCCGCTGCCACCCCGAGCCCCGTCGGCGTAGAACGCATCGCGCTCGTAGGACTCGTTGAACGGCGCCACCGTCGTTCCCCATCGTTCGGCGCCCGTCACTGCGTCGAGGCCCGCGAGCCGGACCCCACCGCCCATCTCGCCGTACTCGGCGGCGAGCACCGTCGACTCGCTCGCCGCGAGCACCTCGATGCCGCTCATCGAACCGGCGCAGCGCGACCACAGCATCGCCCCGGTCGCGAGATCGGCGGCCACCAGCGCGGTGCCGAGCGGACAGGACACCGGGGCGGCGCCGGACGGCGGGGCCAAGGTGACCATGGGCGACGCAGACGGTGCCTCGCCTCCGCTACCGCAGGCGGCCCCGATCAGTCCGGCGACCGCGACCGCACCAGCCGTGCGGGATCCCCGGCTTCGTCGTGCGCCACCTCCGCGCCCACCACTGCTGTTCGCCATCGCCCCTCCCGCCGGGCTGCGCGGCCCGCCTGTCGCGACCGCGTCTCCCGGCGTTCAGCGTCCCCCGCGCCCGGGCCCTCGCCCAGGGCCGAACGGACGTTGGCCCCCCGCCGCAGGGATCCCCACCGGTTGTCGACGCACGAGTTCGATGCGTGTGCAGCAAACGGCAGCGGCGCGTGCGACGTTGCCTTGGCGCGTCGGCCCGTGGCGCGGCGCATCGATCCACCTTGCCGCGGCCACGATGCGAATCCCCGCCGAGGGGCCACGTGGAGCAATGGACTACAGCGGGGCGGTCTGGGCGCCGAAGACCTGCCATGCGTACG
Source organism: Acidimicrobiales bacterium (assembly GCA_020846295.1). Lineage (GTDB taxonomy): Bacteria > Actinomycetota > Acidimicrobiia > Acidimicrobiales > CAIXPF01 > CAIXPF01. The sequence continues at coordinate 36,302 of JADLEF010000108.1, read as the reverse complement.
GCCCGACCCAACCGCACCGCAGCCGACGAACAGGTGGCGGAGCTGCTTCGCGTCGCCAAACGAGCCTTGGGCCTGAGCCTCACCTTCCTCAGTCGGCTGGACGGCTCGACGCAGCACCTCGAAGTCGTCGAGTCCGCCATCCCCCTGTTCCGGGACGGCCAGACCCAGCCGCAACAGACGTCGTTCTGCCAGGCGATCCTTGACGGCAAGCTGCCACCGGTCATCCCCAATGTGGGCAAGCTGCCGGAGGCGAAGCGGCTTCCGGCCGCCCGGTTCCCGCGGATCCGCAGCTTCGTGTCGGTGCCGGTCCGGCTCAGCGACGGCGAGCTCTACGGCACGTTCTGCGCGGCGGGGTTCGCGGCGGACCGGGACCTGTGCGCTCGCGACCAGGCCCTGATGGAGGTGCTCGCCTCTGCGGCTGCGACCGTGATCGAGCCGGGGGTGCGCGACCGCCGCCGCTCGAACGAGATCTGCTCCCGTCTGACCCCCGTCGTCGATGCCGGCGGCCCGACCGTGCTCCTCCAGCCCATCGTCTCGTTGGCGGACGGGCGGCGCGTCGGCGCCGAGGCCCTCAGCCGGTTCCCGACCGACTGGGGCAAGGGACCGGACACCGTGTTCGATGAGGCGGCCAGCGTGGGCCTCGGCATCGACCTCGAGCTGAAGGCGGTCGAACGTGCCCTCAGCCATGTCGACGCCATCAGCGGGTACGTGGCGGTCAACTTCTCGCCGTCCACGCTGCTCGACCCCCGCAGCCACACGCTGCTGCACCATGCACCGGCGGACAGGGTCGTGATCGAGCTTTCCGAACACGACCCTGTCGAGGACTACGAGGTGCTGACCGCCGCCCTGGCCCCCCACCGCGCTCGCGGCATGCGGCTCGCCATCGATGATGTGGGGGCGGGGTTCTCATCGCTGCGCCACATCGTCGTCACCGCACCGGACATCATCAAGCTCGACCGCAGCATCGTGGCCGGTGTCAGCACCGATGCGGTGCTGAAGACCCTCACCCACTCGCTCGTCGACTTCGCCCGGGGCCTGGGGGCCAAGGTCGTCGCCGAGGGCATCGAGACCCTCGACGACGCGATCACCCTCCGGGCGGCCGGTGTGCACCTCGGCCAGGGCTGGCTGTTCGCTCGGCCCTGCGCGCCGCCGGACCTCGCCAACACCTACGAGGTGGCGGGCCTGCACGACTCCCCTACCAGCGATCGCACGACGGCCGGGCGGGCGGATCGGAGCGGTCCGCTCGTCAGCCGTTGAGGGCGGTCGCCGACCGTCGGTCGAGGCTCCGCCACACCACCATCGCCAGAGCCGCAGCGGCACACAGCGCGACGAGCACCGCCCAGGCCCGCGGGTAGGAGCCGCTGCGGTCGACCGCCGCACCGAACAGCGGCGGGGCGACGCCCAGGCCACCGAGGAACCCCACCATCACCCGCCCGGAGGAACGGCCGGCCTGGGCGAGCGGGACCGACGCCATCGCACCGAGCATCGCCACCGAGTTCCACGACCCCACCGTCACCGCCACACCGATGGTGCCCACCCACAACGCCCAGCCACCGAGCCGGGGCGCAGCTGCGGTCAACGCGATCGAGATCGCCGATCCGAAGGCGATCCAGGCGAGCGCCGGACCGTAGTGCGCCACCCGCTGGGCGAGCCTCGACAGCGCGATGCGCGACACGACGGCCGCGCCACCGGTCAAACCCACCATCAACCCGGCTTGGCCCCGGGTGAAGCCGACCTCCTGTTCGGCGAACAGCGCGGTGAAGGCGCTCGTCGCGCCCGCCACCGCACCCAACAGGAACGCGTACCCCGCCAGCCACCACACCGCGGCCGGCAGTCGTTGCGCCATCGCCGCGGCGCCGGAACCGGAGCCGGCCGGCGACGCCGGCGCGTCGGGCGGCAACAACCGCAGCGTCGCCGCCGCGCCGACGAGGGCCAGCACCGCCAGCGCCGCGTACCCCGCTCCGAGACCCCAGGCCGCGACCGTGGTCGGCAGGACCAAGCCCGCCAGGAACCGGCCGAGTTGCACGCCCGACTGCTTCACACCCGTCACCACACCGCGCTGCGTGACCGGCAGCGTGGTGGCGATCAACCGATTCGTCGCCTGGTTCCCCGTACCGTTCGGTACCCCCGAGAGAGCGGCGGCGACCAGCAGCATCGCCAGGCTCCCCGCCGTGGCGTACACCGCGAAGGTGACCGCCCCGCCGAGGAAGGTGGCCACGATCATCCGTCGGCCACCGAGACGATCGGCGAGGCGGCCGGTCACCGGCGACACCGCGGCGCCGACGAGCGCGTAGAGCGCCGCCAGCCGGCCGATGTCGGCGCGGGTGAGATCGAACTGGTCGATCAGCGTCGATGCCAGGATGCCGACGGCGGGCCCGGCGACGGTGCCGAACACCATCGTCACGCACGTCCAGGCGCCCAGCAGCCCCCGCCCGGTCGGCGTCGGGTGCGTCACTCGCCGCCGAGCGGGGGCGTTCACCGGGTCCGTCAGTGCTTGCGCACGAAACGGAACACCGGGATGACCCGAGGCGCGGCCTTCTCGGCGTACCTGTTGAAGATCGGCAGCTGGGCGGCCTGGGCCGCGTACAGGCGCTCGCGCTCCTCGCCCTGGGTGAGCACCGCGGTGGCCTCATACCGATCGGTACCCACCTCGAGCAGGACATCGGGGTTGGCGACCAGGTTGTGGTACCAGTTCGGGTTGTTGGGGGCACCGCCCATCGAGGCGATCACGACGATGTCCTCGCCGTCGGTGCTGTACGCCAGGGGCGAGCACAGCTCACGGCCGGACTTGGCGCCCTTCATGGTCACCAGCACGATCGGCGTGTCCTCGAACGGCGGACCGCATCTGCCTTCATTGGCCCGGAACTCGGCAATCGCCTTGTCGTTCATGGAGTGGAAATCGATCGGCATGGTGCCCCCTTCGGCCGAGCACCCTAGGACCTCCGTCTCCCCGCCTGCCATACATACCTACCAGTACGGCACTCGGCGACGAGGCGGTCGACGGCGTCCGATGCCCTGGAAGGCGCTACGAGTGCAGCGCACACACCGGCGTCGGCGGGTCACAGCTCGCCGTGTGCGACGGGCCCGGCGGGTTCGCAGGTGGCGAGGACGATGCCGTTGTCGGTGACGGCGATGTCGACGGGCCGCATGGTGACCGGCAGGATCCCGTCGTTGAACGGGCGGCGGCCGGAACCCAGCACCACGGGGAACGTCGTCAGCCGGAACCGGTCGACCAGTTGGTGGCGCAGCAGCGTCTGCAGCAGGTTGCCGCTTCCCCACACCTGCAACTCGTCGCCGGGTTCGTCCTCGAGTGCCCGCACCGCCCTCACCACGTCGCCGGATCCGGAACGGCGCCCGCCAACCACCGTGGGCGAACGCACCGCTCCGATCCTCCTGCGGCCCGCCGGTCGTCTGCATCACGCCGTCGACCAGCAGGTCGCTCGCGGCCCGGCAAATGTGCCGAAAACGCCACACGCTCGCGCAGCCGCCGATTCCACAGCTCTCTGACCTGCACATTCGCAAACTGGTGCTGACCCGCCGCGGACTTTTCGGCACATTTGGCACCCCGGCCGAGCCCGCCAGCGCGCGACCCGCGTGCGCCGTGGTCCGCGATCGCATGCGCACTCGCCGAACCGGTGTGCGCCGCCATGGTCCACCCGACAAGAATCGGCCCAGGCCGCCCAGGCCGCTGAGCGCAAGGAGTGAGCGTGGCCGAAGGACAAGCCAGGGAGACCACCGTGTTCGTGTCGGGCAACCCCGGGCGCGACGTGCAGCGGGTCGGGACCGCCCGCTGGCTCGGGGAAGACCCGACGCTGATCCACCAGCCGGTGTGGGGAGTGCTCGGCAACCTCGGCGACAGCCAGTGCTACCTGGGCGTGCGCGACAAGGTGGACGCCGTGCACCGAGCCCTGTCGGAGCGCATCCACCGCGACGGCCTGCGCATCCGCCTGATCGCCCCCGGCTTCACCCTGGGCGTGTCCGACGGCCAGCTCAACGGCACCTCACAGATGCGGTACTCGCTGATCGGCCGGGAGGCGGTCAACGACGCCACCGAGTTACACCTGCGGGCAAGCGACATGGCCGGTGTCATCGCGGTGGTGGCCTGCGACAAGCCGCCGGTGGGCACCCTCGCCGCCATCCTCGACGCCAACGTGGCGGCCGTCGTCCTCTCGGACGGTTCGATCCACCCCGGCGTGGATCCGGTCACCGACGAGCGGCTCGACATCGTCGCCGCCTTCCAGGTGGCCAGCGCCGATGACGACACCCGCACCCGCGTCGCCCTGCACAGCTGCCCCGGCCAGGGCAGCTGCGGGGGCATGTTCACCTACAACACGATGCAGACCTTCATCGCCGTGCTCGGCATGGAGCCGCTGCACATGGTGTCCGCCGCCTCCGAGGACCGACGCCGGGTCGAGCAGTTCCCCGGCGAGCTCGTCGACTGCCTGGTCACGATGCGCGACAAGGGCATCCGGCCGCGGGACATCGTCACCCCCGCATCGATGCGCAACGCGGTGACCGTCACCATGGCGATGGGCGGTTCCACCAACGTGGCGCTGCACGCGGTGGAGATCGCCCGGTCGGCCGGGCTCGACTTCTGGGCCGAGGTCATGAGCCAGCAGGAGTTCAACGAGCTGTCGGCCAAGCTCCCCGTCGTGGTGAACATGCGCCCGTTCGGTGCGTACTCGATGGTCGACGTCGAGGAGGTTGGCGGCCTGCCCGTCATCGTCGCCGAGCTGCTGCGCGGCGGCTGGCTCGACGGCACCGCGCTGACCTGCACCGGTGAAACCCTGTCCGAGCAGGTGGCCCGCCTGGCGCCGCCGGCCCCCGACGGCGACGTGGTGCACCCGCTGTCGAGCCCGTTCAAGGCCACCGGCGGCCTGCGGTTGCTGCGTGGCAACCTGGCGCCGGGCGGCGGGGCGATCCTCAAGCTGGCGGGAGTGGAGCGGGGCATCGTGGACGGTCGGTTCACCGGCCGGGCCCGGGTGTTCGACAGCGAGGCGATGCTGCTCGAGACGCTGTCGGAGCGGCCCGAGACCATCGACGACGGCGACATGATCGTCATCCGCTACATCGGACCGAGGGGCGCGCCGGGCATGCCCGAGATGCTCGATCCGACGTCGCGCATCACCACGTTGTGCCGCGAGCGCGACATCACCGTGGCGTTGATGACCGACGGCCGGTTCTCCGGCGGCTCGGTGGGGCTGGTGATCGGGCACGTGTCGCCGGAGGCGTACCTGGGCGGGCCGATCGCGCTGGTGGAGGACGGCGACACGATCACCGTCGACCTCAACGGCAACCGGCTGGACTGTGCGCAGCTCGCCGATCCGGCCACCCTGCAGCAGCGGGCGGCGGCGTGGCAGGCGGCCGTGGACGGCAACGGTGGCATGCACCCCAACGCGGTGGCCATCGAGGGCCGGCTCCTGCGGCGCATGCGCTCCACGGCGCGATCCGCCCTCGACGGTGCCGGCATGCACGACGGCTGAGCCGACGTCGGGGTGGGGGCGGCTCAGGTGCTCTCGGCTGCGGCGAGGGCTCGTGCGATGAGCTCGGGGGTCATGAGCCGGTCTCCCGGTGTTGTCATCTGGCCGACGGCGACCATGTCGGCGTGCAGCTTCGGATCGTCGGCGATGAGCTTGCGAAGCCCCCGCATCACCTTGGTGTTCTGCGCCGCGTTGGGGTTGCGGTCGCCGGTGACCTCCTCGTAGGCGGAGTCGACGGCAGTGCTGGAACCCCATGCAGCGCGGGTGATCGCCATCGCGGCCGGGAAGTAGTCCCGGCTGATGCCGTCGAGTCCGGCGCCGCGGGCGGATCGCTCGGTGAGGACGTCGTCGAGCACGCAGGCCTGCAGCGTGGCGACGGACATGCCCTGGCCGAAGATCGGGTTGAAGCTGGCGATGGCGTCGCCCAGGACGAGGAGGCCGTCCGGGAACCGTTCGGTCCGGTCGAAGCGCCGCCAGACGGCCTCGCCCTTGCGGAAGCTGCGGACCTCACCTTGGAGCGTCGCGTGCCGGAGGAACGCGGCCACGTCGGGAACCTCGATCGTCTCGGCGAATGCGAGCATCTCCTGATGGCTCCTGGGTAGCTCGCGCTCGAAACGGGTGTGCAGCGAGACGATCCAGGTGTCCTCGTGCACCCGGGCGACGAACCCGCCACGCTTCGTCGGCGGCTCGGGCAGCACGGCCACCGCCGAGAAGCCGTCCGCGGTGTCAACCGGGGCACGGAACAGCGCACTGGTGTAGGAGATGCCGATGTTGAGCGTGAACTGCTGGATCGGATCGAAACCGCGCCGGACGAGCACCTCGGGGAGCTTGGACACCCTGCCCGTGCAGTCCACCACGAGGTCAGCGGTGAGCGTCTCCAGCGCACCGTCGGCACGACGAACCTCCACGCCGCACACGCTCCCGTCGCCCCGGTCGCTGTCGCTGCGGTCGAACACGAGACGTTCGAGCCTGCTGGACCCCAGGAAGCGCACGGCCGGCCGGCGGCGCACGCGTGCGGCGGTCGCCTGTTCGATCAGCCCTCGGGTGGCGTTGAGCGAGACGAAGCCCAGATCGCGGTTGGGCTGCCAATCGCCGGCATCGTAGAAGCGGACCCCGAGCGCGAACGGAACGTCGACTGCGCCAGCGCCGCGAAGGTCCTCGATGATGCCGGGCAACAGCCGCTCCAGGGCTTCGACCGCGCCCTGCGCCAGCGCGTGGTAGTGGTGGCCCTGACCAACTCCGGGCCGCGGCTGCTCCGTATCGAGATCTGGATCTTTCTCGACCACCACGACTTCAGAAAAATGTCGAGACAATGCCGCCGCGGCGGCAAGGCCGGCCATGCTGCGCCCCAGGACCACGGCCGTCGACCAACCGGTACTCATCGCACGCCCCTCGCTCGCTGCCCCTCCAGGCACGCGTCCCCACGGTTGTCTAGCACGGATGCAATGAAGATCCAATGGCCTCTCACATGGATGGTCGTCCCAGCTGGCGTGCTTCGGCGTGTAGTAGTCGACGGGCCGGGGTGCTCAGCCCGCTGCGGCAAGCTCACCGCGTCTCGCTCCCGAATCCGCTGACATGGCGCAGCTCGAACTCTGCGGTCATCGTGTCGACCGGAAGCTCCGAGCACCCCGCCCTCTGATCGTCGCCGAGCAGAGCCGATCGCACGTGGAGTCGGTGTGCTGTGTCGCTCCGGTAACCTGGTAGCTCACCAATCGGTTCATTGGAGGGGTAGCCATGGGGAGAGGTATCCGGTCGTTCGCAGCTGCTGTGGCCTTGGTCGGTGTTTCGCTGACAAGCGTCGCCGAGGCATCTGCGCAGCGCCCGACATCGAGTCCGGCTTCTAACGAGCAGTTCAGGAGCGACTCCGCATACACGTACTTTGAGATCCCGCTGGCGGAGTGCAGGATGATGGTTGTCCTCGTGAGCGCGTACGAGGCAACGACGAAGCCCTTTGAGCCGCCATTGCAGAAGTTGGCTGGCGCGTTCGTGAATATCTCGACCTTCGATTCATGCTCGTTCAATTCAATCTATTTTGACGGGGTCGACGCCATGAACAACTTTGCGGTGTACGAAGCGAACGGCAGCCAGAGGGCGACGTTCGACTACACCGGCGTCACCTACAACGGGCTTCCCATCGATGTGCACCTGACGTTCAAGGCTGACGAGCGGCCGCAGGTGAACGCGTACCGCGATCCGACAGGCGGGGCGGGGTGCAAGTACAACAGTGGCTCCGTGTCCCAGTCCTCGTTCGCGACGGTGTCGGGACCATTGATGTACAACGGAACAGATCTCATTGCTGGCGAGACCGCCGATTTTGGACAGATGGCCAGGAACACGTTCAGCACTGTCTCCATCTGTGTGAGGTGACCTGAGAACCGATCGGAGCCCGGTGCCCTCAGGGGGTACCGGGCTCCGATGTCCGTCGCTGAGATGGCTCGACGCCCACGGCACCAATCCGGTCGGGACCTTCCAGCATCGACGTGCACTTCGACCGCAGCGGCGGCAGGGCTTCAGAACATGGCGACGTTCGGGCGTTGCCCGACGAGTACCCGGCCGGCGGCCTCCTGCAGGTCTCGAGCCGGTTCCATCGAGGCGCAGATGGCGTGGATGTCGCGCAGCCCGGCTTCGGTCGGGTTGACGCTGCCGTAGACCGAACTCGTGCTCGCAACGGTGAGCTCGCCCAGCTCCCGGCGAGCTGCATCGAGGGTCCAGTACGCCGTCGACCACATGTGCGCTCGCGCTTCGCGGGACACTCGCTTGGTCTCCGCCTCGGCCCACACCTCGCTGGCCATGGCCTGCAGTCCTGCACTGAGGGCACGAGCCGCGCTCGTCGCCCGAGCGACCGCCGTGACATATCGACTGCGGTCGTACAACATGGTGCCATCGACGCTGGACGCCTTCCCGGCCACCAACCCCGTGGCGTGTTCCGCCGCCGCCCGGAGGATCCCGACCGCGATGGCGGCGTTGTTGACCGGCCCGGCGAAGGCACTGGGCAGGCTGTACAACGGCCGATCGATCACCTTCGGCCGCAACCAACTGTGGGCCAGCCCTTCCGGGACGAACGCTTCCTCCAGTGTGACCGCATGGCTACCGGTACCGCGCATGGTCGGTGCCGCATCCCACGTGCGCTCGATGACGAAATCCTGTGACGACACGACGAAGAGTCGACCGTCCACCATCCCGTTGACCTGCCGCGGCCCACCACCTTCCTCGACCACACCGCCGAGCGCAGCCCACTGCACGTCGAGCGCACCGGTGACCATCGGCCACCGCCCCGAGACGAGATAGCCACCATCGACCGGCCGAGCGACGCCTTTCATCGCGGCGGAGAAGCCGTACGGACCGGCACGCCCGGCGAACACGCGCTCCCGGTCCTCGACCGCCAGGTAGGCAGCCACACCACCGAGCGCGTGCGAGTTGCCGGAATGCCAGGCCACGGTCGGGTCTGCTGCGCCGAGATCCTCGGAGCAACGCAGGATCTCGGGCAAGGTCGCCTCCCAACCGCCGACCTCTCGCGGCGCGACCATGACGAACGCGCCGGCGTCGCCGGCCGCTTCCACCACCGCCGGTGCCATCTGAGCATGCGCATCCGCCCAGCTCCGACCGGCCACCAGAATCGGTGCGATCGACCGGACCGCCTCGACCACCGAACCGCTTCGCTGCTTCATGGTCAGCTCCCCTCAAACCTGATCCGTCGGCATCCTAGAAGGACCAACGGTCGGCCCGTTCGCTTCGACGGCTTCGGCGGGAGCCCGCTCAGCGCCCCTCCGACGCTTGAGCGGTTCCCTCCCGGGTTGTGCTGGGATCTCGGTCAGGCTTTCGCCTCGTAGACAACGTTGAACGGCGAGGTGTGGGCCGCCCTGAAGCTGCTGTACCCGGCTTCCTCGAACACGGCGCGCATGCCGTGCTCACCCGACTGTGCGCCCATCGCACGCCCGACGTCCTGCGCGAGCGAGCAGGGGGTACAGACCATCGTCGAGGCGTGGTAGTACAGCGCCGCAGCCGGGTTGTCGGCGATGTTCTCGCTCCGGCTGGGATGGGCGAACGGTTCGACCAGCAGCACGGTGCCGCCTGGGGTGAGGCGCTGCCGGGCGTGGCGGGCGATGCCGACCGGATCGCCCATGTCGTGCAGGCAGTCGAAGAAGCAGATGAGGTCGAAGCTCCCCTCGTACCCGGTGGACGATACCGCTTGGTATTGCACGCGGCCGCCCAGCCCGGCGCGGGCGGCGCTCTCGCGGGCGGCGTCGATCGACGGCTGGTGGAAGTCGAACCCGAACACCTCGGCGTTGGGGAACGCCTCGGCGAGCACGGTACAGGAGTGGCCGAACCCGCAGCCGACGTCGGCGACGCTGCCTCCTTGCTGGAGCTTCTCGGCGACACCGTCGAGCGCAGGGATCCAGTTGGCGATGAGGTTGGTGCGGTAGCCGGGGCGGAAGAAGCGGGCCACCGACGTGTACATGCTCGGGTGGTGCTCACCCCACGCCAGCCCGCCGTCACCGCGGAACGCGTCGACCATCTTGGGGATGGCGTCGAACAGCGCCTGGAACATCCCGGCACCGCCGGCCAGGAACGCCGGGGAGTCCTCCTCGGCCAGCACGAGCGCCGCCTCGGCGCTGAGCCGGTAGCGATCGGCGTCGCCGTCATAGGTGACGAGGCCCGCGGACGCTTGGCCGTCGAGCCACTCGCGGGTGAGTCGTGGGTGACAGCCTGCGGCCTCGGCGACCGCATCGGCGGTGCGCGGCGCGCCGTCCGCCATGGCGCGGTACAGGCCCAGTTGGTCACCGAGCACGATGCCCGTACAGACCGCGGCCCCGGCCATGAGCCCCACCACCTGCCCGGCGAGCGCCTCCACCTTCGCGATGTCGACCTCGTCGACCTGTGCCATCGTTCGCCCCCCACGTCGCAGCCTCTGCTCACCTGAGTGGCGTGCCACCAGGTGTGCCATCGCGTGGCACACCACGCGTCGCGCAACCCAACGCGGCGCTCAGCGCGATGCGGTGCTCGAGTACCGGCAGGTGACGCCAGTGGTGACACGCTCGGCGAGGTGGGCGGCCAAGGCGGGCTGAGCGTCCGCCAGTTCGTCGATCGCTCGTCTGATGGCCTTCTGCACCGAGGTGCGGGCACGTTCGTCGTGATCGACGAACCCTCGATGCCTGCCCTGCGCGCCGCTCGCCTGGGTGAGCGCGGTGGCGATCGCTTCGGCCTCGTCCTCGAGGCGCGCGATGTCGTGTTGTGCGCCACGTCGGCGCGCTCGGGCCAGCTCGTCGATGATGGCCCGGCCACGGGCCTGCAGCGTCCGCCTCGCCTCGTCGTCGAGCACGGGCTGGGCCGACGGTCGCTCGAGGTGGACGCCGTTCACCAGCGTGGCGGCCCGGACATCGGTGTCCGGATTGGACACCAGCGTCGCCAGGTAGCCGAAGCCGGCGAGCCCACGAACGGTGACCCTCGCCGTACCGTCGTCGAGCAGCCACCCCCGCCCGGCCCGTGCGATCGTCAGCGACGTGCCCCCCTGCGGCGAGATCGGGCCGGCCATGGCGGCCCGCATCGTCCGCACCACAGGGGAATCGAGCAAGCTGCCCTCCAGCGTGCGGGCGGCCCGCCGCTGCAACGCCGCCGCCCGGTCACCGGCGGCGACCGCCGCCGCGTGGAGGAGCGCTTCGCCGCACAATCCGGTCGCACCCGCTCCTTCGAGCGCAGCGGCCGCAGCTTCGATGGCGATCGAGTCGGCCTTGGCCAGCGCCTCGGCGTGAGCCAGCAGGGCGTCGCCGAGCGGTGTGCACAGCCGGCCGGCAGTGGCTCGCAGCCGGTCGATGGCGAGCTCCGGTCGTCCGAAACGGGCGAGGTCGTGCGCCGCCGGCGCCGCCCACGCCGCCACATCGGCACGGACCCACGACGCCGCCCACGCCTCTTCCGCCCATTCGAACGCGGCTGTGCGGTCGCCGCGCTGGTAGGCGAGCCAGGCCCTGCCGCGATCGGCGAGCACGGTCGTCTTCGTCTCGGTGCGGCGGAACTCGTCGTCGTAGCCGTCCAGGAGCTCCTCGGCGACCGAGAGGTCACCGCAGAGTGCCGCGAACAGCCCTCTGGCCCCGACCGACAGTGACAGCACGCCGCACGGGTCTCGCCATCGCAGGAGGCGCACCGCTTCTTCTGCCTCGTCTCTGGTCCTGCTGGTGAGCACCGCGAAGCTCACCGCGTTGTTGCCGACCACCCCGGGGAACACGCCGGCGTAGTCGGCGTACGCGTCGCCGGTCAGGCTCCGTTGCGTCAGCTCGCGTGCTTGGCCGGCCATGACGTCGAAGCCTCGGAGCTGGGCGACACCGTAGAGGCGACCGACGATCCCGCAGATCGCTTGGGTGATGGGGATGACCGGCTGCCACTCGAAGAGCTGTTGTGCCGCCTCGCCGTTGGTCAGCGCCGTCTCCCCGCTGCCGTCGAACCCACCGGCCATCGCCAGCAGGGTTCGCACCGTCAGTTGCAGACGGACCGGGTCATCCGGCCGCAACTCCTCGGCGATCGCAGATGCCCGTTCGCGGGCGGTCGCCCACCGGCCGGCATAGCCGACCACCGTGGCGGCGGTCGCCTCCGCCCACAGCCGGGCGATGCGGTTGCGAAGGTTCGCCGTCTGCTCGGCGATCACCTGTTCCGCCGCCTGCGGGCCCTGGGTGAACAAGGTCGCCCACGTCCACTCGGTGATGACGGCCAGGAGCTCCTCGTCGGTGCGCGCCCAACCGAGCGCAGCGGGGAACACCTCCACCGGGCTCGAACCGCCTTCGAAGCGAAGCAACGCGTCGGTCAACGCCGCGCTCGCTGCCGCCGGCCGCGTCTCGTCGTCCGCTCGAGCGGCGTCGAGCACCGCGGCCGTCAGGCGGCCGGCCAACGGTCGATCACCGACATGGCGTGCGGCCTTGGCCGCGTCGGCGAGCAGGCCGAGCTCGGCCGTCTCCCCGGCGTCGAGGACCAAGCGTGCCCTGCGAAGCAGCAACGGACCGTGCGGGTCGGACGGCAGGGCGGACAGCAGCTGGGCCGAGAGCCGGCGACGCCGCCCGGGAGGCAGCTGGGTCCGCAGCACCTCGGCGACGAGCGGGTGGCCACAGCGCAACGCGGTGGCCGACGCATCGAGCGAGGCGAAGGACCGCTCGACGAGCTCATCGGTGGTCGCAGGGTCGACCAGCTGCCAGAGCACCTCGAGCGGCAGCGGTTCCGCCATGGCGACCAACTCCAACGCATGGCGCAGCGTCGGGTCGACCTTGGCCAGCCGCTGATCGACCAGCGCGGTGACCTGGAGGCCGGTTTGGAAGCCGTCGCGGAGCACCCACCGACCTTCCTGCCGCTGCAGGCTTCCCGTCTCGCGGGCGCTTGCCATCAACTCCCGCAACGCGAGCGGGTTGCCTGCGGCGAGCTGCACGAGCCGGTGGTGGGCGTCGCCCTCCACTGCACCGTCGACCTCTGATCGCACGAGGGTGGCGATGTCCCGGTCGGCGAGCACCCCGACGGTGACCAGCTCCATGCTGCCGGCACGCCACAGCGCGTCGAACGCAGCGGGGAGCTCCTCGCCTGTTCTCGCCGTCGCCACGAACGACGAACCCGTCGTGACCAACACCTGGTGCAGCGCGGCGGCCGACTGATCGTCGAGCTTCGGGAGATCGTCGACGGCGAGCAGCCACCGATCGTGCGCCGTCGCATCGGACAGCAACGCGGCAACGGCCTCATGGAACAACGAATCGGGCGGCACCCCACCTGCGAGGCGCGGAGCGAGCAGATCGGCAAGACAGCCGAGCGGCACCGCCGTCGAAGACCCCGTCGCCGCCACCAGCCGGGTGCCCGCCCCGTTCGACGCCGCCCGGCCGAGGTGCTCCTCGAGCAAGCGCGTCTTGCCCACGCCGGCCTCACCGACCAGCAGCACGCCGCGACACTGTCCCGTCCCGAGCTCGAGTCGACCCAACCTGTCGAGCTCCTGCCCCCGACCGACGAACGGTGAGGTTCCAGCCATCCACCCTCCTGGGACCGAAACGACGCGCGAGAGCAGCGCCTGCGGCCCAGTCTCGCCCACACCGCGGCACCGCGCTTGCCCGCCGCGGTCTCGACATCGAGCGCCGTTGGTTTCATCCGCACTGGACCAGCGAGCGACCCAGGACCCGGGACCCGCTGCGTTCACAGGTCGATCACGGAGCGTGGTTGCGTCGGGGGTTTAGGACGCATCCCATGGGTTGGCGATCGTGAGGCCGGTGTCTTCGAAGTCGCTGACGTTGCGGGTCGCGAGCACAGCGTTGTGGCTCCGGCAGATCGCCGCGATCTGGGCGTCAGCCATGCTGATCGGCCGACCCGCCCGTTCTCGGCGCACAACGATGTCCGCCCAGTGCGCCGCCGCATCGCGGTCGAACACGAGGACGCGGTCATTGAAGTCTTCGGCCAGCATCGCTTCGACCCGACTGGCGAGGTCGGTCTTGCGCGCCCCGTCGGCAAGCCGGCCGACCCCGTACAGCAACTCGGCCACGGTCACCGCGGTGAGGAACATCTCGGTCGCCGGTTGAGCGTCGACCCACGCCACCATCACCTGCGCCGGCGCCGGCGCCGGTCGCATCAACTCCGAAACCACGTTGGTGTGCAACACGATCACAACAATTCCCAGCCTGCGGACCCTCGACGCGCCCCGGCACCTCGAGCTCGACCCCACCGATCTCAGCAAACCGCTGCCGCACCCGCGAACCCAGCGGCTCACCAGCATCCGGCACCGCCAACGCCGCCCGCAGGATCTCCCGCACCTCGGCCTCCATCGACCGGCCATGCCGAGCAGCACGCACCCGCAAACTCGCCCGCAACCCCTCATCCAGATCCCGAATCGTCAACGTCGCCATGACACCCCCAAACACCATCCATCAGTGACAGCAATGCTAGCGGTGCGGGCGCTCGCTGGCGGTCGCACGGTCGTAGACCACAGGGAGCGCACGATCCAACAACTCGACGAGCGCTGCGCAATCAATCGGCCGGCACTCGGCCCTCCTCAAACCCCTCAGTCCCCCGCCCATTCCTCGCGGTGCCGCGGCGCGCAGACCTCCGAGTCGATCCCGATTCGCTCCATGCAGGCAGCCACTGGCGAACTCGTCGCCTCGTCCACCCGAAGCCATCGAGCCTGCTGCAACGGAGCCAAGTCCCTCGTCGCTGAAGCTGGCAGACTCAGCACGGCAGCGACCGGGGCTGCGCTGGTCACCGCCGCCCGCAAGGCCGGTCACCTGCGCCTTCGGTCGGTTGTCAGGTTTTCGCAACCCGTCGTCACGAAGATGCGCAGCATCAGATGGCCGACGGGGCGCGGTCGGAGGGGAGGGGCGTGGCGTTCAGGGTGCGGCTGCTGGGGCCGGTGGAAGCGGAGGTCGACGGGATGACCGTCGAGCTCGGCGGCCCCCGTCAACGTCGGCTGCTGGGTGTGCTCGCCCTGACGCCGAACGCTCTCGTCGATACGACCAGCGTCGTCGACGCGGTTTGGGCTGACGGCGACTATCCGGCCGATCCGAGGGAGACGTTGCGTTCGTATGTGTCGCGCTTGCGCTCGACGCTCGGGGGATCGGCGACCGTCCTGGGGCGAGGCGGTGGCTATCGACTGGTGGTCGACCCTGGCGACGTCGACGCCAGCGGGTTTGCCGAGCTCGCTGCGATGGACGACATCGCGTCGTTGACCGCGGCGCTGCGCTTGTGGCCGACCGGGGTGGTGCTGGCTGGGTTCGAACATGAGGAATGGGCTCGGCCGTCAGCAGCCCGGTTGATCGAGCTGCGCGCTCGCACAGCGGACGAGCTCGGGGACCGCCTGATCGCTGCAGAACGGTTTGCTGACGCCGTCGTCGAACTGGAAGGCGCAGCAGCGCTGGCACCGTTGCGCGAGCGCACGCACCGTCTGTTGATGTTGGCCCTCCACGGTGGCGGGCGCCAGGCCGAATCGCTGCGCGTGTACCAGGCCTTCCGCAACCGGTTGGCCACCGACCTCGGGCTCGAACCGAGCAGTGATCTCCGAGCATTGGAGGCCACGATCGCGGTCGGCTCGGCCGGTGCTCGGTTGCTGCCGCCGTCGCCGGTGACCGCGTCGGAGCATCTGCCGTTGCGGTGCTACACCGTGCTCGAGCTCATCGGTGAGGGCGCCTACGCTGCGGTCTACCGAGGTCTCCAGCCGTCAGTGCGTCGCGAGGTCGCGATCAAGCGGATCCACGCCCGGCTGGCGAACCGGGCGGAGTTCATCCGCCGATTCGAGGCCGAGGCCCACCTGGTGGCCCGGCTGGAGCATCCGCACATCGGTCCGCTCTACGACTACTGGCGAGAACCGGATTCGGCGTGCCTGGTCATGCGGTGGATGCGCGGTGGTTCATTGGCGCAGACGATCGCTTCGCGGCCGCAGCCCCTGCCGTGGGCGATAGCGATGGCCCGCGAGGTCGGCTCTGCGTTGGCCTTCGCCCATGAAGCGGGCGTGGTACATCGTGATATCAAGCCCGAGAACGTGCTGCTCGACGAGGAGGGCCACGCCTACCTCGCAGATTTCGGCGTCGCGCTCTCGGTGTCCGCCGCCGAGATGGATCCACGCAGTTCGGTGGGGTCACCCGCCTACGCGGCCCCTGAGCAGCTCAGCGGAGTTGCCGTTGAGCCCAGCGCGGATGTGTATGCCCTTGCCGCTGTCCTGTTCGAGGTCCTCACCGGAGTCGTTCCTACTCGTTTGGCACGGGTGCGCGACTACCGATCGGACGTTCCGACCGCGGTCGATTCGGTGATCGCCGCGGCCCTGGCGCAGCAGCCCTCCTCGAGGTTCTCCACCATCAACGCCTTCGTCGCCGCGTTGACCGAAGCGGCGACACGCGGCGAGGGCGGACCGGTCAAGGCGGCGGCCGCCGAGCGCATCGCGCAGCCCGCCGGTACGCCGCCGTCGATCACCAGAAATCCCTACAAGGGCCTCCTGGCGTTCGACGAGGCCGACGCCGCCGACTTCCATGGACGCGAGCGGCTGGTCGATGACCTGCTCGAGCGACTCGCAGCCGAGAGCCCCCATTCCCGTCTGCTGGCACTGGTCGGCCCCTCCGGCTCCGGCAAGTCCTCGGTCATCAACGCCGGCCTTCTGCCCGCTCTGCGCGATGACGGCGTGGCTGGTTCCTCCCGGTGGTACGTCACGACGATGGTGCCTGGAACGGCGCCCTTCGAGGAGTTGGAGCGGGCCTTGCTCCGTGTGGCGAGCTCGCCCCATCTGCAACTGCGCGAGCAGCTCGAGGCCGGACCGTCCGGGGTGCTCGACGGGGTGCGACGCGTGCTCGGCGAGCAGCCTGCAGCACTGCTCTTGGTGATCGACCAGTTCGAAGAACTGTTCACCCACGTCGAGGACCAGGGCGAGCGCACGCGCTTCCTCGATCGGTTGACCCACGCCCTGACGAGCGAAGAGAGCCCGCTCCGAGTTGTGTTGACGCTGCGGGCCGACTTCTACGACCGCCCATTGCGGCATCCTGCGTTCGCTGCGCTCATGAGCCGTTCGACGGTCACCATCACCCCTCTGGCGGCCGATGAGCTCGAGCGGGCCATCACCGCCCCGGCGGAACGCATCGGGTTCGAGTTCGAGCCCGGGCTCGTCGCTCGAGTGCTCACCGATGTCGCCTCAGAACCCGGGGCGCTTCCCCTGCTGCAGTACGCGTTGGCGGAACTGTTCGACCACCGATCTGGCCGGGTGCTCACCAACGCGGCGTACGAGCATCTCGGCGGCCTGACCGGTGCGTTGCACTCACGAGCCGACGCGCTCTATGCCGACGCCGAGCCGGATCGCCAGCATGCCATCAGGCGGATGTTCCTTCGCTTGGTCACCTTCGGCGAAGGGTCCGAAGACACACGTCGGCGTGTCCGCCGCTCCGAGTTGTCCGACGACGAACACACGACCCAGGCCATCGCGTCCTACGGCACGGCGCGGCTGCTGTCGTTCGACCACGATCCGGCCACGCGCGAGCCAACCGTCGAGGTGGCCCACGAAGCCCTCATCCGCCGCTGGCCACAGTTGCGGGAGTGGCTCGACGAGGACCGAGCCGCGCTGCGCATCCATCGGCACCTGACCACGGCGGCGCTCGCTTGGGCCAACGCCGGCTGCGACGCCGGCGAGCTCTACCGGGGGGCGCGGCTCCACGCCGCCGAGGAGTGGCAAGCGCGCCAGCCGAGCGAGCTCAATGAGCTCGAGCGAGACTTCCTCGAAGCGTCGCTCGCCGCCCGCCGGGCTGAACAGGAAGCCGAGGAACGACATCTGCGCCAGCAGGTGCAACAGAACCGGCGGCTGCGCCGGCTGCTCGTCCTCGTGGCCGGTGTCGCCGCTCTGGCGATCATCGCCGGTGGGCTGGCCCTGCAACAGCAAACCCGCGCCCGCCATGCCGCCGAGGTCGCCACGCTCGCCGCTACCGAGGCGGAGACGCGCCGGTTGATCTCCGACGCAGCGCAGCTGGTCTCCACCAACCGTCGTGTGGCGCTGTTGCTGGCGGCCGAAGCCCACCGCCGCGAGCCGTCGGTCGGATCGCTCGGCGCGCTGCAGCGCGTGCTCGTCGGCATGGGCGACGTGCTCGGCTACCTCGGCAATGGCGGTCGCTACGACGCGGTGACGTGGCTGGGAGACTCGCGTCTGCTCGGCGCCCGCGACGAGGCGATCGACCTCTTCGATGAACGAGGTGGCTTGCAGCGCAGCATCGCCCTGCGATCAGCTCGTGTCCTGGCGGTGAGCCCGGATCAGCGCTGGCTCGCGGTCGGCTTCGAAGGCGGGGCCGCGATCGTCGACCTCGAGGATCCCTCCTTCGAGCCGCGCCGACTCGACGTTCGCTCATCGGTGCAAGCATTGGCGTTCTCCCCCGACAGCGCCAGGCTGGCCATCGGCGAGCGCAACGGGGACGTCCTGATGGTCGAAACGACTTCATCGGCTCTGGTCACCTCCTGGTCGGCTCACCCAGAGCACACCGTCGCCGAGCTCGGACTCTCCGGCGCGGTGAGCGAGGTCGTGCCCCATGTCCCGGCCAGTGCGGTGCGCGGCGTGGCGGCGCTCGCCTTCGCCACGGACGGCGCCGTGCTGGCGAGCACAGGTTGGGGATCGGTGCGCACCTGGGACCCGTCCGCCGGTCGCCGGCTCAGCTCGACCGCGCTGACCAAGAGCAGCGGCGGGATCGTCAGCGTGAGCGTCGGTGCGGCGGTCGGTTTCGCCGACGTCGGAGGTTCCCGGCGCCTGCTGGCGGTGGACCGCGAGTCGGTCAGGATCATCGACCCGACGGACGGCGGCGAGGTG
The DNA here is from genome assembly GCA_020846295.1 of Acidimicrobiales bacterium. Classification (GTDB taxonomy): domain Bacteria; phylum Actinomycetota; class Acidimicrobiia; order Acidimicrobiales; family CAIXPF01; genus CAIXPF01. Next base: position 17,555 of record JADLEF010000108.1, on the reverse strand, counting down.
GCCCTGCACCCGCTGGCCAACCGAGCATCGACCGCTTCGATGGACTTCGTGGACAAGCCGGTGGAGCTCCGCGGCTCGCTCGTCGTGTCGGTGTTCCGCGGCGGCCTCGTGGAATCGACCGACGTGGACGGTGGGCCCGGCGCGACCACAGAGTCCGGCTTCGACACCCATCTCCCAGAGATCAGCGATCTGGCGCTGTCCTTCGACGGCGACCGCATAGCCGCATCAGGACCAGACGGGATCGCGCTGATCGCCCGCGACGGCGACCGCACCTTGGCCCGAACGGTGGGCACCTCCCCGGTAGGCGAGCTCGCCATCACCGACGACGGCGCCATCGGCATGAGGAGTGCATCCACACCGTTCGACTGGAACCTCTGGCGCCTCGGAGTCGACGCACAAGGCGGAACCGACAGCGCCCCGATCGCAGTGCCATCGGTGGAGTACATGTCCCAGGCGTTCAGTGATCGCTACGTCGTCGCCTTCACCCGCCCGCGCCGCATCGAGGTCTTCGACGTCCGCAGCGAGCGCATGGTGGCCACGGTGCCGTGGGAGCACGACGGTGGCGTGCCTCAGGCCTGGCTCACGGCCGACGAACGCCAGCTGATCCTCTCAAGCCTCGACGGGTACATCGATGTCTTCTCGTGGCCTGAGCCGACGCTGCTGCGACGCTTCGACCGGCCCGATCTCGGTGCCCACGACGGCAGCACCTTCTTCTCCGGCTCGCTGCATCCGGATGGACGCCGGTTCCTGGGAGTGAGCGGCAACGGCGCTGCGTTCGAATGGTCGCTCGACACGGGTGAGGTCAAGGTGCTGTCCCCCGCGGGGGGCGACATCGCCCAGGCCAAGTACTCTCACGACGGCACGCTTCTCGCGACCGTGCGGGACGACGGATCCGTGGTGATGCGCGATGCGTTGACGCTCCAACCACGATCGGCGCCCTTCGTGGGCAACACCGCGAGCTCTGTCGTCAACCTGGGCCCGTGGTTCAGCGAGGACGACCGCTACCTGATCACCACCAGCGACGGCGCCGCCCGGCTGTGGGACGTTGCCTCCGGCCGCCAGATCGGCGGAGCGTTCCCGTCCGACCCGGCGTGGAACGCGTCTGCATCGACGAACGGCCGGTGGTTGGTGGGTGGCAGCGCCGGGCGCATCCTCCGCTGGGAGCTCGACCCGGCGAGCTGGCCCAGACTCGCCTGTGAGGCAGCGGGAAGGAACCTCACCGCCGATGAATGGCGCCAGATCGGCCCTGCCGCAGAACCGGTGCAGCCGAGCTGTCCGCAGTACGACACCACGAGAAAGCACCTTGAACAATGACCACACCCACGCCTGGCCCTCCGCCAACGGCCGTCCCTGCGGGTCTCGACCGTCGGCGCGTTGTGCAGGGGCTCGCGCTCCTCGGGGTCGCCCTCGGGGGCGGAGCAGCGGGAGCGCTGGCGACCAACTTGCTGCGCGGCACTCGCTGGAAAGACCGCACCCTCGATGTCGAGGTCGCCTGCCTCGGCGAGCTGTGGCGGGAAGCGGTGCGTGCCAACCCCGCCGATGACGCCGACTTCCGTGCGCCATTCCTCATCGAGGGTTGGATCTATCCAGTCGGCACCATCAAGGGCGATGGGTTCATACCCACCGAAGAGGGAACCCTGGGCCGCTGGTTCTGCTCCGGCTACGGCACGATCGACGCCTTGCGCACGGAGCCGCACGCCATCACCACCCAAAGCCTGTACTTCGGTGCCATCACCCCTGACCGTCTCTTCCCTCCGTCGATGTTGAGCACCGGCGGCCTGGAGGGGACCAGCGACCGCAACCAGATCGCCTACCGGCCCGTACTGGGCGGTACGGGGGACTACCAGGGCGCGAGCGGGCAGGTCACACAGCAGGTGATCGCCACCAACACCTCGCTCTTCGCCGATGGGACCAACGATCCGGCGCCGTGCTGGCACATGCGCTTCGACCTCCGGCTGCCCCGCTGACCATGTCAGGCATCGAGCATGCCACCGGCCGCCTGGCCGGCGATCCGATCGCTGCGTCGATCGGATCGATGAGCGAGGGGCCTGAGGCGGGGACAGGCCGGTTTCGTTTCATCGGACCGAACCCCCGCGACGTTCGGCTGCACCAGTCGGCGGTGCTGCTGTCGCTGCAGGCGCTCGGTCAGGTGACCCTCGGCTTCGATCTGTCCGTGGCGCAGATCCTGCTGTCGCTCGGCGCGTGCGCAGCCATCGAGATCTCACTGCGCCTGTGGCGGGAGCGGGTGATGGCATGGCCCGCCAGCGCACTGCTCACCGGCAACGGGGTGGCCCTGATCCTGCGGGTTCCCGGCACCCGCCACGGCGACTGGTGGAGCCTGCGCGGCTGGTGGATCTTCGTCGGCGTGGCCGCCGTGTCGCTGCTGTCGAAGTATGCGATCCGCCGGCACGGGCGCCATGTGTTCAACCCCTCGAACCTGGGGCTGGTCACAGCCTTCGTGGTGCTGGGCAGCGGCCGCGTCGACCCGCAGGTCCTGTGGTGGGGCGATCTCGACGGAGGCCTCGCATCCGCCGTCGCCCTCATCGTCCTCGGTGGCACCGTGATCACCGGACGTCTGGGCCTGCTCCAGTTGGCGGCGACGTTCTGGGCCGTTTTCGCCGCGCTGACCGCGGCACTCGCCGCCTCCGGCCATTGCATGACCAGCCCGTGGCACGTCGGCCCGGTATGCGGCGGGTCCTTCTGGTGGACGGTCGCGCTGTCCCCCGAGCTGCTGGTGTTCGCCCTGTTCATGATCACCGACCCGCGCACCACCCCCGCCGGTGCCCGCCACCGCCTGTGGTTCGGCACGGCCGTCGCAGTGTTCGCGGTTCTTCTCATGGCGCCGCAGACCACCGAGTACGCCACCAAGGTCGCCCTGCTCGGCTCGCTCACGTTCACCTGTGCCCTCGTGCCGGTGATCTCATGGTTGCGCCGACGCTCGACGGTGGACGTCACCCATCGAACGGGAGCGTTCCCAGCCACGGCCGCCACCATCCCAATGCGCGTGGGGCTGGCGGCCCTGGCGACGATGACGGTCATCGGCGCGATCGGGCTGGCCGGGCTGCCGGCCCGGCCCGACCGCTTCACGCAACGAGATCTGGCGTCAGCCGACCTGCCGGCGCCGGTCCTTCCCGCCGGCTTCCCGGCCGTGCTGCTCGACGAGTCGGTCCGGACGCGGGCCTCGTGGTACACCCAGGCAACCGCAGAACGCCGGGCGCTCGACCTGGTGACCGACCTCGAGCTGCTCGCCGACGCTGCGGAGCTCGGCGACCTCGCAGCGGCCCGCAACGCGGCGGCCGGCGCCCGACTGGCCGAGATCGAAGCGCAGTTCGCCGCCGACGCCGCCGCCGGCCAACGGACGGTGGTCCGCTACGAGGTCCGCGCCATCACCGCGGTCATGGTGCGCGCTCCGCTCAGCCGACAGCCGAGCCCTGAGGTTGGCTTCGAGGTCGTCGGCACCCGTAGCACCACGGTGCTCGACACGTCGACCGTGCCGCCGACGGTGCGCTCGACGAGTCACGAACCGGCAAAGGAGCTGTGGCGTGTTCGGGCCAGCGGCCAGCCCGATATCCCACGCTTCCTCATCGTCGGCCGGGGCGAGCGGTGGGAAGCGGCGTCGTGACCGCACCCGTCGCGAACCCCGTCTCCGGGACCCGCTACCCCGACTACCCCGACTACGTCGGCTGGTGGCACAGCGTCGCGGCGACCCAGTCGATCATGTTGTGCGACCTCAACGCTCGCACCCAGGCCGAGTCCGACGAAGCGGTCCGCTACCTCCGCTGGCAGGACCGCTCTGGGCTTCTGTCCTTCGCCGTGGCCAGCCGAGGCGCGTTCGCCGCCCTCTGCGCCGACATCGACACCGCACAACGGTTTCTCGACGAGTACGACGACCTGTTCCGCAGGGACGAGCGGAAGACCACCGCGCTCGCCGACCGAGGCCGCGGCTGGCTGGCCTTCCAGCGCGGGCACGGAGCGGAAGCCCGGCAGTGGGCGATCCGCGCCTACGAGGCCGCCTGGGACAATGCCGACGTGTCGCTGTGGGCGGCGCCGCTCGCCCACGACCTCGCTCGCTTCGGTGCCGTCGAGGCCGCCATCGAGCGACTCGTCTACTCCCAACGGCGCCTCCACTCGCCCTTCACCGCCGCATTGCTCGACCAATGCCAGGCGCTCGCCGACGACGACCTCGACCGGTTGCTCGGCGCCACCGAGGCGCTCGCGTGCTGTAACGCCCAAGCACTCGCCGCCGAGGGCCTGTTGCAGGGAACCGCTCTGGCATCGGGCGGGCGGTCTGCACGGCTGGCACAGCAGATCAGCGAGCTGTTGAAGGGCAGCCTGCTCCGGTCACCGGTCGTCGCCACCTGGCTGCGCCAGCTGGACCAGCCACGACCTGCGGAGCAGCCGCGCCTCGCTCTCGCCCGCGGTGGCACGGGCTGGCGGGTTGAACACGACGGGGTTGAGGCATGGACGCGTGATCTCACCGGGTTCGCGCACCTGGCGGTACTGGTGGCCAACCCCGGCAAGGTCGTTCGCGCCGCAACGCTCATGTGCAGCGGCGACCCGCCGCCACGAGCGTCGCGGCAGCACGTCTTGGACGAGACGGCTCGCCAAGCGCTCGAGGCCCGGGCCCGTGCGCTGGTCGCCGACCTCCAGGCGGCCCGGCGGAGAGGCGCCCAAGCCCTCGTCGAGCAGCTCGAAGCCGAAGCGGACGAGGTCACCACCGAACTGTTGCGTCAACGCAGCCTCAGCAATGCGGGGCGCGCCTTCCCCGACACCGACGAACGGGCGAGAACGGCCGTCCGCAAGGCCATCGCCCGCGCCTTCACCGAACTCGACAAACTGCACCCCGCCGCCGCCCAGTACCTCAGGGCGCACGTCAGTACCGGCACCCTCTGCGAGTTCCGCCCCTGAGCGACCGAGGCACGACACGGCACGCGAGGGCACGGCCGGCGTCACGCTTCAAGGACGAAAGCGTCGTGAAGCTCGACCGAGGGGACCTCTCATGCGACATCGATCACTGGCCGCAACCGCCGCCGGCCTCGTGCTGATCGCCGGCGGCTGCGCAGCAGACGCCGCCGCCGGCGACGACGGGAAGGGCAAGACCATGACCGTCGAGGTCGCGGAGACCGGTCTGCTCTTCACCACCGACGGCGATCACATGGACCCTGCGACCAACATGCCGCTACGCGGCAACTTCTTCGTCACCAGCGGCTACCTGTACAAGCCGGGGACCGTGCATTGCACGGAAGGGGTGTGCGACGGCGTCCTGTACGACGACGCCGGGCAGCCCTCGCCCGAGTTTCCCGATGCCGTGATCGGCGCGTGGACCTGTTACGGCACCTTCCTCGTCGATGCCCCGAAGTACGAATCTGGAGCCATGGTCGCCACCACGCAGATCTTCGACCTGAGCGATCAACCCGGCACCGACAGCATCATCACCTCGGGCGTCGAGATCATGCTGAAGGACAGCCCGTTCCACCGCGCGGTCACCGGCGGCACCGGCGCTTACCGAACCATCACCGGCGAACAGACCCAGACCTACCTGGGGGACAACAACCCCGACCTCGTCTTCAACAACGTCGCGGGCTACGGCGTGACCCACAAGATCGAGCTGCCCTCGAAGTGATCCTCCCGGCATGTTGGCGGTCCGGAGGGGGGCCGCCAACATGGCTCCGGAGCATCGCGCCACGCCCCCGGGCGGCCTCGCTCGAGGTCATCGCCCCGCCGCCGCACCCCCCTCGGGACTCAACTGGATCGTGGCCCGGCGAGTTCCAGCGATCGTGCTACCGGCATGGCCGCACGACGCCTGAGTCCGGGTTCAGCGGTTCTGCTGTCAAGCTGGCGCGACGGACAGCGACCATAACCTAAGCTATGGTCGGCGACATGACAGATTCGACGCTGGCTGCGAGCACCTGTGCGGTTTGCGGGCTCGTTGCCGTGCCGCCCGAGCCGATCGGTTGCGAACGCTGCGGGGCCGCGGCTGCCACCATGGAGCACACCTTCGTGCCCGCAGCAGGGTCGGTCACCGCGTGTGCGGTGGTCCACCATCACGTCGCCCCTGAGCCGCCCACACCGTTCGTCGTCGTCGAGATCGCACTCGACGCCGGCCCCGTGGTGCGCTCGCTGCTACGGGGCGCTTCACCCGACACCGTCGTCATCGGCGGCCGGGTCACCGGCGCTGTCGACGATGCTGGTCGCTTCGCGTTCGTGGCGGTGGGTTGATGGGCCGCCATCCCTTGACGCAGCGGCCGGTGCATGTCGCAGGTATCGGTCTGCATCGTTACCAAAGCAGATCGGCTACCAGCTATGCCGAGTTGGGCGTCGTGGCGGTCCGCGAGGCGCTTGCCGACGCCGGGATCGGCTGGCCGGACGTGGAGGCTGCCGTCGTCGGCTCGGCGCTGCTGGGCATGGCGCCTGGCCGGATCATGCTGGCGCGCCTCGGAGCAAGCGGGCTGAGCATCAACCAGGTGGAGAACGCGTCGGCGTCGGGTTCCACTGCGGTGGCCCAGGCGGTGCTGATGGTGGCTTCGGGCCTGCACGATGTGGTGTTGGCTGTTGGGGTGGACAAGCCGGAGCCGTGGCGCGTGGCCCCTGCGCAAGCCGGGATCGGCTCGTTGGAGGGCGGGTTGGTTGCGCCGTTCACGCACTTCGCGCTCCTGTCGTCCCAGTACCAGGCGGAACACGGGTTGACCGTCGAGCAGCTTGCCGCCGTCGCGGTGAAGAACCATCGGAACGGCGCCGCGAACCCCTACGCCCAACGCCAGAAGGTGCGAACGTTGGACGAGGTGCTCGACGGTCCGATCTCGGGCCCGTTCACCCGGCTGCAGTGCTGCCCGGTCGGTGAGGGCGCAGCGGCGGTGATCGTGATGTCAGCCGACGCCGTGGATCGCTTCGGGCTGAAGCCGGCCCGGTGCCCCGTGTTCCGGGCGTCGGTGCAACGCAGCCAGGGGTTCGTGGAACCCGGCGGCAACCCTGACGCGGTGCTCACCGTCGACACGGCGCAGCGAGCGTTCGACATGGCCGGTGTCGGACCACGCGACATCGATGTGGTCGAGATGCACGACGCGTTCACCATCGAGGAGATCCTCTATCTCGAGGCCCTCGGCTTCTGCGGTCCGGGCGAGGCGGCACCGCTGCTCGAAACCGGAGCGTGGGACGTCGGTGGCCGCTGTGCGGTATCGCCATCTGGCGGGCTGTTGGCCATGGGTCACCCGCTCGGGCCAACCGGAACCGGTCAGGTGGTCGAGGTGGCCCGGCAGCTGCGAGGTGAGGCGGGTGTGCGCCAGCAGCCCGGCGCCCGCTACGGCCTCACCCACATGGTCGGCATCGGGGCAGTGTGCGTCGTGCACATCTTGGAGAAGGGAGAGACGTGATGGTCGGTCGGTTGGAGGGCAAGGTCGCGGTGATCACCGGGGGCGCATCGGGGATCGGCGCCGCCACGGTTCGCCGCTTCGTTGCGGAGGGGGCGCGGGTGATGTTCGGCGATTTGCAGGACGGTCCTGGTGAGGAGCTTGCTGCGTCGCTCGGTGCTGCCGCCGCTTACCGCCATGCCAACGTGGCACACGAAGCCGACGTGGCGGCGCTGATCGGCGCGGCGGCGGACCGGTGGGGGACTGTCGACGTGGTGTTCAACAACGCCGGTTTCGTCGGTGCGACCGGGTCCTTGGAGGACACGAGCGAAGCCGAGTACGACCTCACCATGAACGTGCTCCTCAAGAGCGTGTTCTTCGGCATCAAGCACGCCGCCCCGCTCATGAAGGCCCAGGGGTCGGGGTCGATCGTGTCGACCTCTTCGGTGTGCGGCATCACACCGTCGATCGGGACGCACCTCTACAACGTGGCCAAGGCCGGGGTCGTGATGATGACGAAGTCGCTGGCGTTGGAGCTGGCCGAATGGAACATCCGGGTGAACTGCATCTGCCCCGGCTACGTGGCCACCGGGCTCGCTGCCGGCGGAAACCTCACCGAACTGGGGCGCGACGCCACCGCAGCGCGCCTGGACCAGGCCCGTGAGCGCATGGCGAGATCGCAGCCGATGCAACGGATGGGTGAGCCGGAAGATGTTGCTGCACTCGTCACGTTCCTTGCCTCGGACGAGTCGAACTGGCTCACCGGCACGGCCCAAGTGATCGACGGCGGGCTCACCTTGGGCAAACCGTGGCGGCGGCAGCCGGCTGCGGTGACCGAGCACCGACCGCTCCCCGGTGCCTGACGGAGGGTCGACCGCCGCTCAGCGTCGACGACGAGGCGCCGGCGTCTTCGGTGGAGCACTTTCGGATGTCCCCATCGGCAGCAGCGCGACGAAGGCGTCGAGCGCTCTGTTGATCGTCACGGACGCCCGATCGGGTTGTTGCGCCTGGGCGCCGATGAACACCAGTTGGACGAGGTCGGTGTAGGCGTCCAGCTCGGAGGACGTCGCGTCGGGAGCAAGGGAGCCCAGGATCGACCGGGCAACTTCGCGACGCCGTTCATCGGCCATGCGGACCGCTTCGGCGATCGTCGGGCTGGTGCGCGCCCACGCCCGCATGGCGGCCTCGACGTGGTGTTCCGTGCTTCGGATCGAGCGGCGGAGCAGCCGGCGCGCCTCCAACGTGCTCGTCGCTTGGGCGGCCTGCTTTGCGGCGTGCTCGACCGAACGTTCGTACCAATCGTCGGCCAGCGCCCGAACGAAGCCTTGCTGGCTGCCGAAGTGGTGGTAGAAGCTGCCGCTCGTCGCACCGACGGTGCGGCACAGCGCATCGATGGTGATCGCCGCCGGATCGCCCTCGCCCAACAGCGCGTAGGCAGCAACGAAGTATCGCTCTCGGCTCGACACGGACCCCACGCTATCGATCACCGACAGCATGGGGGACGATCAGGATCAGCGGAGTACGACGGGTAGGTGTTCGAGGCCGCGGAAGACGGCGGTGGGTCGGCGCGTCGGCGAGGTCTTTCCCAGTCGCATGGACGGGAAGCGTTGCGCCAGCCGGGGGAACGCGATGCGGCCCTCGAGGCGTGCCAGTCGGGCGCCGGGACAGAGGTGGCGACCGAAGCCGAACGCGAGGTGGGGGTTGGGGTCACGGCCGAGGTCGAGCCGGTCGGCGTCCGGTCCGAACGCCGCCGCGTCGCGGTTGGCGGAGCCGAGCACCATCACCAGCGCGTCGCCCTGATGGAGCTCGCGGCCGGCGAACTCGCAATCATCGAGCACCGCCCGGGCGATGTGCTGGGCGGGGCTGTCGAACCGCAGCAGCTCTTCAGTCGCCGTCACCGCCAGTCCTTCGGGATCTGCGACCAGGCGCTCCCATTGGGTGCGGTCGTCCTGCAGCAGCGCGAGCACGCCGTTGCCGATGAGGTTCACCGTGGTCTCGTGACCGGCGAAGATCACCCCGGCGGCCAGGCTCACGATCTCGCTGTGGCTCAGCGACTCGTCACCGAAGTCGATGGCGAGCAGCCGGCTCAAGAGGTCCTCGCCCGGCTCGCTGACACGGCGTTGCACCAGCATGTCGAAGTACGAGGTCAGACTGCGCAGGTCGAACGCGCCCTCCCGGTAGAAGCGGTCCATCGCCCGGGCAAGATCGTGCGACCACGACTGGAACTGCGCCCGGTCCTCGTCCGGCACGCCAAAGAGGTCGGCGATCACGGTGATCGGCAGTGGGTAGGCGAAGTCCTCGACGAGGTCGATCTCGCCGCCGGCTGGCAACCGTTCGATGACCCGCTCGATCGACGCCTCCAGCTGGTCGGCCATGGACACGACGACCGCCTCGATGCGCTCGGACATCGCCGGCACCATCGGATAGAGCGACTTGGTGAGCGTGGTCCGCACCACGTGGTGGTCGCGGCCCTCCATGTCGATCTGACGAAGCGACGACCGTGGGCCGCCCTGGTGCTTGTTGGCCCGGCTGCGCTCGGCCGTCAGCGCCGGGTGCTTGAACGATTCGTTCACCAGCTCGTGGGTGAACACGAACCAGCTCCGCCGTCGCTCGCTGTAGTGCACCGGATCCACCTCCCGGTAGCGGGCATAGAGCGGATACGGGTCCTCTATCGCCTCCAGTGTCAGCGGATCGAATGGGGCGAGTGGCTTCGCATCGACCATACCGTATCCTATGGTATGGTCGATGCGAGGTGCAACGAACACACCGGTCCCCGCGTGCGCACCGCTGATCGTTCGTGCTCAGGGGCCTCGGCACCATGCAGGTGACGTGAGCACGACGTGGGCATCGACCATGTCACCCATCGGGCGACGGATTTCGACACCTTCGAAGCGAGTTTCCGGGAAGACCCGCTTCCGGTTTCAGTGAGCTCCGGAAGCACGCGCTGGTGGCCCACACCGGCCGCTGGGGCGGGCAGTGGCTCCCGGTTCGCTACGGCGATGTCGCCGCGGTGGGGTCCGACTCCGAGCACTTCTCTTCCGTGAGCGTCGCCGTGATCGGCCCGAAGCCGGGCGGACCGGTGAAGCTCCTCGACGCCCCGCCGATCACCGCCGACCCGCCGTCGCACGCCGAGTTCCGCCAGCTGCTCCTGGCGGCGTTCTCGCCGAAGGTCATCGGGCGGCTTACCGGCTGGACCACCGAGGTCGCGCAAGGCCTCGTCGCCGAGATCCGCGCATCCGGCGACACCACCATCGGCGCCGCCGAACGGCGCTACGCCCGGCACATCCCAGTGAGGGTCATCGTCTCCGTGCTCGGCATCCCCGCCGAGCACGAGGAGCAGTTCGCCGCCTGGACGGTGCGCATCTTGCGCACCGACCCTCGTCTACTTCCGCTCCCACGTTCAAGACGGACGCGACCATACCGATCGGCACGGCGACATCATCACCATGCTCATGAACGCGGAACTGAGCGGCGAGCCGGTGCCGGACCGCCACGTCGTAGCCGCCTGATTCCTGCTGCTCATCGCCGGGATCGCCACGACCTGGAGCTCCATCGGTGCGGCGCTCGCCCACTTCGGCGGCCACCCCGACGACCGCCGGCGGCTCCTCACCGAACCGGCGCTGCTGCCCGTCGCCATCGAGGAGCTCCTGCGGTTCTACGCACCGATCACCCAAGCCTGCATCACGTGCGAGACGCCGAACTCGGTGGTACCACCATCCATGCAGGAGACCGGGTCCTGCTCCCGTTGCCTGCCGCCAACCGCGATCCCGAGGTGTTCGAGTACCCGGAAACCTTCCAGATCGATCGGGCCGAGAACCGCCACCTCGCTTTCGGGTCGGCATCCATCGCTGCCTCGGCTCGAACCTCGCCCGCATGGAACTGCGGGTAGCACTCGAAGCATGGCTCAGGGCATTTCCCGACTACACCCTCATCCCCGGCGAACCGCTCAACTGGACCGGCGGACAGGTACGAGGGCCGCGCCGAGTCATCGTCACGCTCGGCGAACGCGTCTCCGGCTGATCAACTCCACTACGTTTGTAGACCCCGCAGGCACAGATCGAGCAGATCCTCGACAGCGCGCTCGAGGCACCGACGTCTCGACCACCTCGGGCTGACCGAGATGGTCGTGCTCGCCAACACAACGGCGACGACCTCCGCTGACCACGCTCACGTGAAAGTCCTCGGTGTTGGTCGAGCAAGCCCTGGGGAGATTCACCGAGCGCCGTCAACAGCTCGCTCACGCAGCTCCGCGGGATGCTTCTGCCCCCAATGCTGTGTGGCAAGCCGGTGCCGGCGGCGAGCCCGCGGGCGTCGTTTCTCGCTGAACTGACCGAGGGGCGGGCCGAGCGAGGCAGGAAGGGCAAGGGACTCCAGGGCAAGGAACCTTCGGCTACTTGGTTCGTTGGTAGGTGGTCTGACGGCCCGGGCCGCCATGTTGCACGACGAGGTCGAGGCTGCGGAGCTCTCGGAGCCGCTTGCGGATGTTGGTCGGGGTGAGCCCAGTCGCGATGACGAGTCCGTCAACGTCGAGTGGTCCGGCGTTGAGCGCAGCAAGGACCTTCGCCGCGGAACCACCGGCTCTCACCGGCGGTGTGCGCACTGCGGACTGCTGGCGACATACCACGGTGAATCGGAGCCCATCGTCGTCGAACATCGGTGCCGGTAGCCCGGCGGTTCGCAGCGCATGGAGCACCGCTGGGATCCCCGACGCCAATGCCTCCACCGCCCGGCTGCCGTCGGGAAGGCGGACGTGTTGGCAGATGCGTACCAGGTTCGCGTTGCGCGCTGAGGTCACCCCGATGCGCCCCAGACGATCGACCGTCAGCCCGTACAGACCGCCCGGATTGCGCACCACCAGCCGGCTGGTGTCCAACCGCACCAGGGCGGTCTCGCCCAGCGCCCATGGCGCGAGATCCCGATGGATCAGCGCGTTGCCGATCAACTCGCGGACCGCCTCGCCCGGCCAACTCGGCTCGCTCGCCACCCGACCGGTCCTGTCACTGCGAATCGCCGAAGCGCTGGAACGGGCGACCCACTCCACTGCGTCAGCCAGCATCCGCGGGATCGGCCCATCGAAACGCCTCGCATCCCGCGCCCGCGTTCCCGGCTCGTCGTCTGCACCGGCGACCAGCACCGCTTGCAGACCGGCACCAGGAAGATGCTGCTGCGGGTAGGCCCCCAACGCCAGCAGACCCGCGACCGAAGGCACCCGCTCCGTCTCCACCAGCACGCCCATCCGCCACAACAGCTCCTCGCGGTCACGGATCCGGGCCAGTTGCTCCGAACCGGTGCGACACGCCCGGATGAACTCCTCAACGAGTTCGCCGTCGAGGTCTTCCCGAGTGGCTCCGACCGCGGCCGTGGCGTCGAATCGCGGCTGCCCTCGACCGATCAAGAGGCCCTGCACTTCGAGCTCCGACGCTCGATAGTCCCCGTCCCACGCCCGAACCCACACACCTCGATGGCCGCCGCCCGTCACCCGACACGGCTTCTGGGACGAGCTGAGCTCGGCCACCACCGCGACGATGATCGCTTCGCCGTCGACGATCGCTTCGTCGATCTCCAGAGACACCGGCGGGTCCAACGCCTGGCGCGCCTTCGACGCCAACGCCGCCTTCATCCGGCGACGATCACGCAGCCCAACCGGCGAGAACCCCACCGCCTCATCCAAACCCAGAAGGATCGTTCCCCCGCCCGGACGGTTCGCGAACGCGCAAAGCGTCGGCACGATCGAGTCCGGCAAGCCGCCCGCCGCAGCCTTGACCTCGACCCCCGGCAGATCACCGCCCTCAGCTCACAGCACCCCGATCAGACGCTCGACGTCAACCACGCAAAAATGTACCGCCCCCACCGTTACATTTCGTCGCATTTGTCGAACCTCGCAACCCGAGCTGGTCGGACCCGTCGGTGGGCCACCGACTCCGAGCAAGAGACCTGCGCGGCAGACGACCAACGAACGCGCGGCCCCGTCGGCGAGGCTCACCTGAACAATCCCAGCGGCTCACCGAGAGTCGTCCTCTCCCCCCCCCCGGCCACAGGTGGACGATGGCCGCGGACCGGCCTCCGCTCAGGCGGCTCGCTCTCGGTGCCCGTCAAGGGTTTGGTCCCCAGTTGGTCTCCAATACGGAACGCCGGGAACGACGAAGGCCCTCTCCGAAGGAAAGGGCCTCTGACCTGGACTTCTTCAGCGCGCTCGGAGGGACTCGAACCCCCAACCTTCTGATCCGTAGGCCTTAGAACGTGTGTTCGCCCCGTATTCGGGCGTGTCGTTTCATGCCGCTGAGCAGGGCATTCGTGAACGGTGCGGCACAGGGGATCACGGCCCGGCACGGGCTGAAACGGGCGCCGTCCATACATCGCGCATACCCCGCCGGCTCCGCCGGCAAGGTCCTTACTCGCCGGCGAGATCACCGTCGAGGCCTCGGATGACCTGCGGCAGCAGGCGGTCATCAAGGTAAGTTGATCGGGATGGATCCGGTGGTGCTGGAGAGCGCACGCAAGCACGGGATCTCCGACGGCGACATGGTTCACGCCTATCGCAACCCCATACGAGTCTTCGCCCTCGACGATCTGAGGATGCTGATCGGTGCCGACCACGCCGGGCGACTCCTCGAGGTCGGCGTCGCCACTGGTGACGGCATCGACTTCATCGTTCACGCCATGGCCGCTCGGCCCAAGTTCCTGAGGTGACACCGATGCCACGATCGATCCAAGAGATCCTCGACCACGCCGACGAACTGGCCAAGCGGTTCGAGGACTACGAGCCTTCTCCCGGCGACGAGCGCCCCGTGGAGGAGTACCTGCTGCACCGCGCCGCGCTCGCTCGAGCCCGCAGCGAACAGCAGGTCATCGACGCCATCGTCGCCGCCCGCGCCGCCGGGACCTCGTGGCAGAAGATCGGCACCATCCTCGGCACCTCCGCGCAAGCCGCCCAACAACGCTACGGCCCCGTCGTCGAACCCGCCTGACCACCAGCACTCCCAGGTCGATGATGGCGCAGAGATCCTCACCGGTGAACCGGTTCAGCGGGCGCTTCGCGCGGGCGGTGCTCATCAACGAAGGCCATCCGCCTAACCGCCCAGCCGGAACTGCCCCGACGAGGCCATATCCGCAAGCTCACCAGGCTCGACAGCACGAGAGACCCGAGAACTCCCTGCCGCTTCTGTAGCAACGAAAGTGAGCTTGGAGGTCGTGTTGGCACCAGGTTCGGCGCCCCGACTGGCGCAGACTCGTCCTCCACGTCGGTGAACAGCCGATGCAGCTATGGCCGCTCCAACGGGCTCAACGCCGACGCGCGCAACAGAATGAGCGTCGTAGGCGTACCTCGCAGTCGTTGCACCCGTCGTAGCCGAGGCAGCTGTCTCACCCCACCCTGACAGACAGGGTTTCTGGGAGCTGATTCACTGCCTATCGCCCGTCCGAGGTTCACAACTCCGACTCGCAACCCGCTTCCACAACCGAGAGGACTCGGCCGTGTCCCACGACTCGCCCGTACCAGACGTCGAATTCAGCGCCAGCGGTCGCATAGACCTCCGCTAGATCGTGGTAGAAGCAGATTCAGGAACCTCCTCGGCCGCTGACCCCGCCAGAACGCGAAGAGCCGCAAACTCACCGCCAACTGAGGCGAGCCGGGCTCAGCCGGGCACGAGCAGCGCGGTCAGCACTCTTTCGACAGCCCCGGCACCGCTGAGAGCGTCTCTCGGGAGCTGGTCGCATTCGTCATCTGGTATCGGTTCCTCGGCGATCGGGCCTCGGAGGTCGTCGGGCGAATAGATCACCCGGAAGGCGCGACCCGTCGGCTCACGGCGCCCGAACGCAGGCATCGGCCAATCTTCGGCCGACCAGTCATTGCGACGACCGAGGATCGGCCACTGGCTCTTTATCAGACCCAGATCGCCGAAGCGCATCACTCGGACGGCGTCCCGGGCCTGGAGCGCCGGCAGCGATTCCAGCGACGGCACTTCGGCGAAGCGCTCCTGGAAGAAGTAGCCGATCACCCCACCCCGTCGATCGTGACGCGCGACAACCCCAACCGCGAAGCCGGCATCGTCGCGCAACGGAACAGCGAACCAGTCACCGTCGCCATACGGGAGTCGCCGCGCCACAGCTATCCACCCCCGTACCGCGACAGGAACTCTTCAGCAGCATTCAGGTACGAACCACGATTCGGATTCGTCGGACTGATCGGATTGATCCGATTCAACGCCGGGGAGTACGCGTCATGCAGCAGCTGCTCCAGACCACGCTGCTGCGCGTAGACATCGGTTCGAGCGATCACCTCGAACTCGAAGTCCGACAACGCCGGATCCCGGAAATGCTCGCCCTGACGGCGCAGAAGATCGTTCGTACGCCCGGTACGAACAACCTGACCCGTCACCGGATCACGCAGCGCGTACACCCCACCCTGGGCGAGCTCATCACCAGCCCCAGCCAGCGATCGCACTCCGGTGTTTGTGGCTTCGATGACGTCGTCCGCGTACCGGATCTTTGCGGTGTCTGCGGCGCTGTCGAGTGCGTCGGCTGCTTTGGCGGCTTTGCTGACGATTTGGGAGGCATCGGCGCTGTTATAGCCCAAGATGGCGACGCAGTCGATGGCGGCGAGTTTGTCGCCGGTAATGCCGCCCTTGATGCAGAATCCGCTGTCGGCGATGACGTCGGTGACGGGGGTGAGGCTGGCGGCGGTGGCGATGGCGAGTTCGATCTCGGCCACGGTGAGTTTGGTGGCTTCTCGGCGTTCGGTGTCGGCCTGTTCGTAGGCGTTGCACGCGGCCTGGATGAGCGGGTCGCCGTTGGCACGGAGGGTGGCGAACTGCGCTGAGCTGCACAGCCTGACCTGGTTGCGGATGGTGTGTTCCATCTCTTGGTACATGCGGATCGGGTCGCTGCGGTCGAACACAGTGAGCGCGATCTGGTAGTTCGGGACCAGGCAATCGCTGCCGTGTTCGGTGTACTGCTGGCAGCCGTCTCCGACGACGATGGTCGGGGCGAAGGACTGCGGGGGCAGCGATGGCTGGGTGTTCGGTGTGAGTGGTGACGGGTCGTTGAGCGTGGTCTGTTTGACCGTTCTGGTGCTGTTGCCGGGGATGACGCGGCCGTCGCGGTTGCCGAGCTCTCCGGTGTCCACGCCGGTGTTGAAGTCGCAGCCGTAGCCGGAGGGGCAGATCTCGCCTTTGTCGAAGCCGTGTGCGGGTGATAGTCCGCCGAGCATGGCTGGGTCGCGGTAGGTGCCGGCGATGTCGTCGGGGCAGGGGGTGACGATCCCGCCGATGACCTCGTTGCAGCGGCCGGTGGGGTCGAAGTAGGTGAGTGGGTTGGCGTTGGCGTAGGTGTACCGGTTGGGGGCGATGTGGGTGCTGATCGGCAGGTTGGTGGTGTCGCGGGTGGTGAAGGTGGCGCTGGTGGGGGTGTACCAGCGGGCGCCCATGTTGACTCGTGCGGTGGCGGGGTCTGTCCAGTCGGATTGGAAGCCGAGGGCTCCGGCCCATGCTGACGGTTGAGCAGTGCCGCTGCCGTTGAGGGTGGCGCTGGTGGCCCCGAAGGGGTCGTAGGCTCGGCTGGCGGTGCGGTTGCCGGTGGTGGGGGCGTGTTGGGTGACCACGTCACCGTGGCGGTCGGTGCCGAGGTAGGCGGTGGTGGTGCCGCCCCGCCAGACTGCGAGTGGGTCGCCGGTCACGGTGTTGGCGTAGCGGGCCACACCGTCCATGCTGATCGCCGTGCTGGCGGCGAGGTAGGCGAAGCGGTCGGTTTCGGGGCCGCCGGTGAGGTTTCTGGACACGGGCCGGCCGGCGCCGTCGTAGGTGAACTGCACGTTGCCGTCGCTGGTCAGGCGGCCGAAGGTGTCGTGTACGAGCCCGCCGGTGAGCAGGTCACCTTTTGGGGTGAAGGTCTGGGCGGTGCCGGCGTTGGTGGTCTGGCGGTTGCGGGCGTCGTAGGTGAATGATGTGGCGCCTGCTGCAGTGCGGTTGCCGGCTTTGTCCCAGCTGTAGTTGACCGCGCCAGCGGGGCTGGTCCAGTTGGTGATGCGGCCGCCTTGGTCGTAGCTGTAGCTGTGGCCGCCGGCACCGGCCATCGTCGCGGGGCTGTGAACCGCCCTGGGTCTGATGGAGGCTCGGGCTATTGGTTTCCAACCCTTGCTGGGGCGGCTCGTTGTGCAGCGTAGAACGCTGTCTCGAACTCTGCTGGCGGGATGTCGCCGCAGTGGCTGTGGAG
>JADLEF010000107.1 GCA_020846295.1 Acidimicrobiales bacterium | reverse complement strand
CGACCAGCACGGCACCGCCGTGGTGACGCTGGCCGCGCTGTGGAACTCGCTCAAGATCGTGGGCAAGAAGATCGACGAGCTGTCCGTCGTCATCGCCGGCATGGGCGCCGCCGGGGTGGCGATCGGCAAGATCCTCATCAACGCCGGGGTGGGTGAGATCGTGGGGTGCGACCGCACCGGCGCCGTCTTCTCGGGCCGGGACAACCTCAACCCGGCCAAGGCGTGGTTCGCCGAGCACACCAACCCCTCCCGCAAGGAGGGCTCCATCGGCGAGGTGCTGCGCGGTGCCGACGTGTTCATCGGTGTCAGCGGACCGGATCTCATCACCGCCGCCGACGTGCGCTCGATGGCCAAGGACCCGATCGTGTTCGCCATGGCCAACCCCAACCCCGAGGTGCGACCGGAGGCGGTCGACGGCCTCGCCGCGGTGATGGCGACGGGCCGCAGCGACTACGCCAACCAGATCAACAACGTGCTGGCCTTCCCTGGGATCTTCCGCGGCGCGCTCGACGTGAACGCCTCCGACATCACCGAGGGCATGAAGCTCGCCGCCGCGGTGGCCATCGCCGAGTCGGTGAGCGACGTGGAGCTGCGGCCGCAGTTCGTGGTCCCCTCGGTGTTCGACCACAGCGTCGTCGCCCGCGTCGCGCCCGCCGTGGCCCGCGCCGCCGAGACCGACGGCGTGGCCCGCATCCGCTGACCCCGCGCCCGTGGTCGTGGTGGTGACGACCGCCACCGCCACGGTGCACCACGTCTCGACGATCGCCGTTCGGGGACCTTCCCGCACGGTCCAGCGGGGACCATCGGCACTGCCGCCCCGGCGGGCGCGGGTCGATGCTCGTTGCGATGCGAACCGCACGACACCGCGATCTCGCAGGGAGGTCGTGACCATGCTGCACGGATCGACGGCTGACGGATCGACCGGCAGTGTGCGGGCCGGTGTGCCGATCATGGTGACCGAGGACGCCAACGAGGCGGTGGCGTCGGTCGCCTACCGGCTCTCCGAAGTGGTCGCCATCTACCCCATCACCCCCGCCTCGGCCATGGGCGAGCACGCCGACGAGTGGTCGGCCGCGGAGCGACCGAACGTCTGGGGCTCGGTCCCCGAGGTGATCGAGATGCAGTCCGAGGCCGGCGCGGCCGGGGCCGTCCACGGCGCCCTGCAGGCCGGCTCGTTGACCACGACGTTCACCGCGTCACAGGGCCTGCTGCTCATGCTGCCCAACCTGTACAAGATCGCCGGCGAGCTGACCGCCTGCTGCATCCACATCGCCGCCCGCAGCCTCGCCACCCACGCCCTGTCCATCTTCGGCGACCACGCCGACGTGATGGCGGCGCGCAGCACCGGCTGCGCGCTGCTCGCCTCGGGCTCGCCGCAGGAGGCCCAGGACCTCGCCGCCATCGGTCACGCCGCCACCCTCGAGGCACGCGTCCCGTTCCTGCACTTCTTCGACGGGTTCCGCACCTCGCACGAGATCCAGAAGCTCACCGTCCTCGGCGACGACGACCTGCGCGGCCTGATCGACCCCGCCGCCGTCTCCGCCCACCGGGCCCGGGCCCTGGCCCCCGACCACCCGGTGGCACGCGGCACCGCCCAGAACCCCGATGCCTTCTTCCAGGCCCGCGAGGCAGCCAACCCGTACTACGAGCGATGCCCCGACATCGTCGAGGCGGTGATGGCCCGGTTCGAATCGCTGACCGGACGCCGGTACTCGCTGTTCGACTACCTCGGCGATCCCGAGGCGGAACGAGTGATCGTGCTCATGGGCTCCGGCGCGGAGGCGGCCCAGGAGACCGTGGCCCACCTCGCCGCGTGCGGTGAGCGGGTCGGGGTGCTGAAGGTGCGGCTGTACCGTCCCTTCTCCATCGAGCGCTTCGCCGCGGCGCTGCCCGAGACGGTGCGATCCGTCGCCGTGCTCGACCGGACCAAGGAGCCGGGCTCGGTGGCCGAACCGCTGCTGCTCGACGTGACCAGCGCGCTGGTCGAGGCGTTCCAGCAGGGTCGACGGCCCACGCTCCCCACGGTGATCGGGGGACGCTACGGGCTGTCCTCCAAGGAGTTCACCCCGGCGATGGTCAAGGCGATCTTCGACGAGCTGGCGTCGGCGGCACCGAAGCGACGCTTCACCGTCGGCATCAACGACGACGTGAGCCACCTGTCCCTGACGGTCGACGAGGCGTTCGACATCGAGCGCGACGACACCACCCGGGCCGTGTTCTACGGGCTGGGCTCCGACGGCACGGTGAGCAGCAACAAGGCGTCGATCAAGATCATCGGCGACGCCACCGAGCTGTGGGCCCAGGGCCACTTCGTCTACGACTCGAAGAAGTCCGGCGCCACCACGATCTCGCACCTGCGCTTCGGGCCGCACCCGATCCACGCCACCTACCTCATCCGCCAGGCCGGGTTCGTGGCCGTGCACGACGCCGGCTTTCTGCACCGCATCGACGTGCTCGAGGTCGCCGCTCCCGGCGCGGTGGTGCTGCTCAACGTCGCGGGCGATCCCGATTCGGTGTGGAAGGGGCTGCCGCAGGAGGTCCAGCAGCAGCTGCTGGACAAGGGCTGCCGGCTGTACGCCATCGATGCCCAGCGCATCGCCGACGAGCACGGCCTCGGCCGTCGTATCAACACGGTGATGCAGACCTGCTTCTTCGCCCTGTCCGGCGTGCTGCCCACCGACGACGCCATCGCGCTGATCAAGCGATCGGTGGCCGACACGTGGGGCAAGCGCGGCCCGGAGGTGGTGCGGCGCAACCTCGCCGCCATCGACGCCACCCTGGCCAACCTGGCCCAGGTACCGCTCGGTACGCTCGGCTCGCCGTGGCGGCGCCGGCCCGCCGTCCCCGACGACGCACCCGACTTCGTGCAGCGGGTCACCCGCCTGCTGCTCGAGGGCCATGGGGACCGCTTGCCCGTCTCCGCCTTCCCGGTCGACGGGACCTGGCCCACCGGCACCAGCCGCTACGAGAAGCGGGCCATCGCCCTCGACATACCGATCTGGGAGCCGGAGCTGTGCGTGCAGTGCAACCGCTGCTCGATCATCTGCCCCCACGCCGCCATCCGGACCAAGGTGTTCGACCCCGCCGACGCAGCCGGGGCGCCCGAGCAGTTCCGCGCCGTGCCCGAGCGCTTCACCAAGTCCTTCGCCGGGATGTCCTACAGCGTGCAGGTCGCCCCCGACGACTGCACCGGCTGCGGGCTGTGCGTCGAGGTGTGCCCGGCCAAGGACCGCTCCCGGCCCAAGCGTCGGGCCATCAACATGCAACCGGTGGAGGCGCACCGCGACCGCGAGCGCGTCGCCTGGTCCTACTTCGAGCGCGTGCCCGACGTGGCCCGCACCCGCGTCCCGCACGAGTTCCGTACCCTGGCGGTGCTGCCCCCGCTGTTCGAGTTCTCCGGGGCGTGCTCCGGCTGCGGCGAGACGCCGTACGTCCGAACCCTCACCCAGCTGTTCGGTGACCGCCTCGTCATCGCCAACGCACCCGGCTGCTCGTCGATCTACGGCGGCAACCTGCCGACCTCGCCCTACGCCGTCGGCGCCGACGGGCGGGGGCCGGCCTGGGCCAACTCGTTGTTCGAGGACAACGCCGAGTTCGGCCTCGGGCTCCGCCTCGGCGCCGACGCCCATGCCCGCCGGGCCCGCCTGCTGCTGGGCCAGCACGCCCGCGACCTGCCCGAGCGGCTCGTCGCCACCCTGCTGGAACCGCCCGGCGTGCAGGACGCCGAGATCGAGCGGCGACGGATCATGGTGGAGGAGCTGCGCGCCATCATCGCCGTCCGATCCGCCGGCGACACGGACGCCGCCGTACCGGACGGTCTGGTCGAGCTCGACGAGCTGGCCGACCACCTCGTGGGGCGCTCGCTGTGGATCGTCGGCGGGGACGGCTGGGCCTACGACATCGGCTTCGGTGGCCTGGACCACATCCTCGCCTCCAACCGCAACGTGAACATCCTCGTGCTCGACACCGAGGTCTACTCCAACACCGGCGGTCAGCAGTCCAAGGCCACGCCCATGGGCGCGGTGGCCAAGTTCGCCTCCGCCGGCAAGGAGACCCGCAAGAAGGATCTGGGGCTGCTGGCGATGACCTACGGGCACGTGTACGTGGCCAGCATCGCCATGCAGGCCCGGCCCCGGCAGGCGGTGATGGCCATGCTGGAGGCGGAGAGCTACGCCGGGCCGTCGCTGCTGATCGCACACAGTCCGTGCATCGCGCACGGGTACGACCTGGTCGACTCCCCCGCGCAGCAGGGTCGGGCCATCGACAGCGGGGCCTGGCCGCTGTACCGCTTCGATCCGCGCCGGATCGAGGCCGGGACGGCACCGCTGCACATCGACGCGGATCCGGCGTCCATCCCGATCCGTCAGTACATGGACCACGAGGCCCGCTTCCGCATGGTCGAGCTGCGCGACCCGGAGCGCTACGAGACGCTCGTGCAAGCCGCAGAGCGCGCGGTGCACAACCGTCACGAGCTCTACGCCCAGGTGGCCCGCATCTCCTTCTCCGGCGAGGAACACCATGACTGATGTCAGCACCACGACCGACCTGACCGCACGGTGGCTCGGACTCACGTTGCGCAGCCCCCTCGTGATCGGCGCGTCGCCGGTGAGCGACGACGTGCCGGTGGTCCAGCGCTGCATCGCCGCGGGCGCCGGTGCGGTGGTGCTCCGCTCGCTGTTCGAGGAGCAGCTGGTCCTCGACCAGCTCGCCGCCCACCGCTACGTCGACAGCCACGTCGACAGCCACGCGGAGGCGATGACCTTCCTACCCGACAGCGTGTTCGACCTCGGCGCGACCCCGACACTGCGCAGGCTGCGCCGCCTCAAGGCCGCCGTCGATGTGCCGGTGATCGCCTCGCTGAACGGCACCACGCCCGGCGGGTGGACGGCCTACGCCCGGGACCTGCAGGACGCCGGCGCCGACGCCATCGAGCTCAACCTCTACGAGGTGGCGACGGGGTTGCACCAGCACAGCGCAGACATCGAGGACCGCCAGATCGACGTGGTGGCATCGGTGGTGGCGGCGGTGCAGGTGCCGGTGTCGGTCAAGCTGTCGCCGTTCTACGCGTCGGTGCCGGCGTTCGTGGCTCGGATCGACCAGGCCGGCGCGGCCGGCGTGGTGCTGTTCAACCGCTACTACCAACCGGACATCAACCTCGACACGCTCGACATGGACCGCACCCTGGTGCCGTCGACCTCGGCCGAGCTGCCCTTGCGGCTGCACGCGCTGGCGTTGCTGCACCATCGCACCGGGCTGTCGTTGAGCGCAGCGGGCGGGGTGCACCGCGGCAGCGACGCGGTGAAGGCGATCCTGTGCGGCGCCCACACGGTGCAGGTGGTGTCCGCGCTGCTCGCCGATCCGCCGGGCGCGATGCGGGCCATCCACAGCGAGCTGGCCGCCTGGCTGGGCGAGCGCGGCTACCGGGATCTCGACGAGGCGCGAGGCGCCACCGCGCTGGACAACGTGGCCGACCCGGCGGCGCTGGAGCGGGTCAACTATGCCCGCATGCTGCAGGGGTGGCGCATCTCGGCAACGACCCGCTCGTAGGGCCCGCGCCCGTTCGGCGGTTCCTCGCCTCGGACGGTCCACCGCTAGCGTGCCGGGCCGTGGAGCTCTCGGTGCGGTCGATGGGATGGTTGCGGACGCTCGATCGCCCGGGGCATCCGGCCATCGAACCACCGGCCGGCGCCGCGATGGCCCTCGCCTGCGGGCTGCTCGGCCGCCGAACCCCGGCGTGGACCGAGCCCACCGTTCGCATCGTCGACCGCCTCGTCGCCGGGTACACCGCCGGCTGGCCCGCCGGGGCCACCGCCGGGCAGCTCGCCGCCCGCCCGGACACGCCTGCGCTGCTCGTCGCCCTCGGTGTCCGCTCGCTGTTGAGCCCGCACGACCGCTGGAACGAACCGTTCGAGCTCGGCGGCGACGGCCACACGCCCACCACCCACACCGAGCTGGCCGCCGCGGTGGCCGCCACCCCGACCGCCGACGCCACCGTCGGGCTCGGCCTGTGGCTGCACGACCGTCGACACGGCACCACCCTGCACGAGGCGTTCACACCGCAAGGTACGCCGAGCCCGGAGGGACCGCTCACCACCGCCGTGCTGCTCGCCGGGCCCGCCACCGACGCCGCCCGCGACCGCTTCCACACCTACGCCCCCCTGGTGGGCATCGATGCCCCGATCGAGCTCGCCGCCGGTCTGCTCCTGGCTCGGGAGCTCGGCGTCGTCGAGCAGGCCGAGCGGCTGCTGGCCCTGGTGGAGCAGTCCTACGACGCGCACCTCGACGAGGTCACCGGCGCGTTCGGCTGGCGTCCCCGCGACGCTGCCCCGCCGCTGCCCGCCGCCGCCGTCGCCCTGCTCGCCGCAGCCGACACCACCACGCCGGGCCAGCTGGTCGCCTCCGTCACCGCGCCCACGCCCGTTCAGCCGCAGCTGCTCGACGTCGACTTCCCGGCGTTCGGTCTCCGCCGCGCCGAATGGCAGCAGGGGTTCCTGCACCTGCGCTTCGATCCGCTGGTGGAGGACCGCGCCGGACGCAGCACCTTCCGCCTGGTCGGTGCCGAACCGCGGGTGTGGTGGGTCAGCGGCGTCGACAACGTCACCATCGACCTGTCGGTCGCCGAGGCCACCGTGCGGGTGCCGACGGTGCGCTGCGCCGTCGAGTTCGCCCCGAGCAGCTACTGAGGGCCCTCCGGCCCCCGCCCGTCGACTGCGGGGGCCCGGCCCGGCGCCTTCAGCGGCCGCGAGGCGTCGGACCCAACCCGCCGGCGCCCACGATCGGAGGTGGGCGGCGCAGGCGGGAGCGCGCCGATGCGTCGAGCGCCATCACCTCGTCGCGGTCGCCGCGCCGCCAGAAATCGAGGGCGTAATCGACCCGATCGAGGGTGAGCCCGGTCAGGTCCGCAGGGCCGAGCACCCGCACCGCCAGCCACCGGCCGCTGCGGGACTCGGCGCCGTCACCGACGACGACGTAGCCGCGGGAACGGCACCAGCCCACGAACGCGTCGTGGTCCGGGCTCAGCACCGCGGTGACGTACATCGGCGGATCAGAGGATGCGCAGCGGCACCTTGCGGGGGCCGCGCACCGGCCCGACCGACCAGGAGATCTCGGACGGATCGACGGCGAGCTCGAAGTTCGGGAACCGTGCCAGCCACGCCTCGAGGGCGACGACGAGCTCCATGCGGGCCAGGTTCGAGCCCAGGCAACGGTGCACGCCGACCCCGAAGGCCAGGTGGCGGTTGTGCTGACGGTCCAGCACGACCTCGTCCGGCCGTTCGAACACGGCCGGATCCCGGTTCGCCGACGGGTAGGACAGCAGCAACCGCTGACCGGCGTGCACCGGACAGCCCGCCACCTCGGCATCGTCGGTGATGTACCGGGCGATGGTGACCGGCGAGTAGAAGCGGAGGAACTCCTCGACCGCGTTGGGGATCAACGCCGGCTCCGCCACCAGTCGGGCCCGGTCCTCGGGGTGGGTGCCCAGGTGGAACAACGCGGCGCCGATCGAGGACCAGGTGGTGTCGATCCCTCCGAGCATCAGCACGAACAGCGCCCCCACGCGCTCGCGTTCGCTGAACGGCCGGGTGCTGCCGTCCTCCAGCGTGACCTCTGCGTTCAGCACCATGGTGACCAGGTCGTCTGCGGGGTTGGTCCGGCGATCCTGCAGCTGCGCGGTGAAGTAGGCCTGCACCTCACGGTTCGCCTTGCGAGCGATCTCGATGTCGACCTGGCCGTCCTTGAGCATGGCGTCCACCCAGGAGCGGAACTGCGGACCCATCTCCGGCGGCACGCCGAAGAGCCGGTTCATCAGCTCGACCGGCACGTGCTCGGCGTAGTCGACCGCCCCGTCGACCATCGTCCTGCCGTCGAGCCGATCGAGCAGGGAGGCGACGATCTCGCGCACGAACGGCTCGAGGGCGGCGACCTCCCGCGGGTTGAATGCGGGCAGCAGGGCGCGGCGGATCGGGCTGTGATCGGGCGGATCCAACGTGATGGGCGGCAGCTCGAGCTTGATGTTGTCCGGGTGGTTCTCGTTGACCGACGTGATGCGGCTGGAGAACGTGGCGGTGTCGTGGGCGACCTCGTCGATGTCCTCGTACCGGGTCACGAGGTAGGCCCCGAAAAACCGCTCGGTATGGGCGACGGGGCACCGCTCGCGCAGATCGGCGAGGATCTCGGGCATGTTGGCGGCCCAGGCGTCGCTGAGGTGATCGAAGTCGCTCGCCCAGTCGTTGACGGGAACTCGGTCCGGCATGGCGTCATCGTACTCGGCGGCGACATCGGTCACCGTCGGACGAGCCGGGCGCGCCGCGATGCGCGAGGCTGCAGCGATGAGCGCGGACGCGAAGCCGGTGCCGTCACCCGAGGCGGCCGCGACGACGGTGGTGTCAGCGGCGGCAGGGTTGGTCCCGGCGGTCGCCACCGCAGCCGATGCGATCGAGGACGCGGGCCGCCTCCCCGAGCCGCTGGTGCGCGCCTTCACCGAGACCGGCCTGTTCCACCTGTTCCTGCCGGCCTCCGCCGGGGGACCCGAGGTGGACCCGCTCAACGCGATGCGCGCCATCGAACTGCTCGCCACCGCCGACGGCTCGGCGGCATGGTGCGCCCACATCTCGTCGGCCAACGCCTGGCAGCTCGCCACGCTCGACCCGGCGGTGGTGGCCGCGATGGGCATCGGCGGTGAGCCGCCCGTCCGGTTCTCCGGCTCCGCCCGCCCGCTCGGGGTGGCCCGGCGCGTACCGGGCGGGTACCGGGTGGACGGCCGGTGGGACTTCGCCAGCAACTGCCTCCATGCCCAGTGGTACTGCGGCAACTGCGTGCTGGTCGAGGAGGACGGCAGGCGCCGCTCCAAGGCGGTGTTCGTGCCGATCGAGCAGGGCACCATCGTGCCGACCTGGGACGTGGCCGGCCTGCGGGGCACCGGCAGCCACGACTTCGAGCTGCGCGACGTGTTCGTGCCCGAGGAGCACGCCGGCGCGGGTCGGTGGCTGAAGGCGCAACCCGGCCGCCTGTTCGCCCCACGGTTGTCCATGGTCGTCAACTGGGCCCTCACCGCCGGGGTGGCGACGGGCATCGCCCGCGGCGCCCTGCACGAGTTCGCGTCCCTCGCCGGCGAGGGCACGGCCGGGTCGATGGACGTCCCGCTGCGGGATCGGGCCGCGGTCCAGGGTGCGGTCGGGCGGGCGGAAGCGGTGCTCGGCGCCGCCCGTGCCTACTGCAGCGAGGCCATCGGGGCGGTGTGGGACCGGGCGGGGGCGGCGGACACCGCCGAGCTCGATCGGCTCGTCCCCCCGGCTCGGCTCGCCATCGTGCACGCCATGCACGCCGCGGTCGAGGTGGTTGACCTGCTGTTCGCCGCGGCCGGCACGCGCGCCATCTTCCGGCGCAACGGGCTCGAGCGGCGCTTCCGTGATGCGCACGTCGCGGTGCTGCACGGCGCCGGCGCGCCGGGCCACTTCGAGGCGGGCGGGCGGCTGGCGCTGGGACTGCCCGCCCGTGCGCCGTTCTGGTGACGCCCCGCCGCCGAGCCGGCGCGCGGGTTCAGCCGAGCACCTCGGTGCGCCAGCGCTGCGGCGTGAGCTTGACGATCACCTCGTCGGGGGTCTTGAACGCCTTGGCGTAGCCGGCGCCGGCGGCGGGGCCGAGGTAACGGGTGGCCATGGCCTCGATGACGGGACGGGTCTGCTCGATGCCGCCGAGCGACTCGACGGTGACCGGGCCCTCCACCGACACATAGCGGTAGGGACGGCCCTCGTCCTGGACGCAGATCGACGCCCGGCCCTCGGCCCGCAACCGCACCGCCTTGGCGGTGGAGCCGCCCATGCAGATCTCGAAGCCCTCGCCGGGAACGTAGCGGTACCAGATCGGCGCGACGAGCGGTCCCGCCCCCTCCCGCCCGATGGCAAGGATCCCCACCCGCCGCTCCAACAGGAACTCGTCTCGCGCTGCATCGGTCATCGTCGACATGGCTCCGAACGCTACCCGACCGATCAGAGCCCCTCGACGAGCAGCGTGGCCATCGTCGCGGGGACGGTGTGGTCGTCCATGTCGGCCACGACGACGAACGCCCAGCCGCGCTCCGGCTGCGCCGGGCACCAGTCGATGCCCTCCAGCTTCAGCCCGCTCGGCGCCCCGTCCTCGTCGAGGACGTCCACGCAGACGAGCGCATCGCCGTCGAGCACGCCGAAGCGGCAGCCCACCACGGCGCCGTCGCGGTAGGTGTCGGGCGAGTCCTCGGCGACGGCGATGAACGCGAGCCGGCCGTCGGGCAGGGCGGTGGCATCGGTGAAGCTGAGCGGCACACCGGCCACGGAGCCGAGCGCCACGGGCAGGACGCGATCCAGGACCGGCACCGCACCGCCGTCGAGCCAGGCCACGAAGCGGTCCAGCCCGATCCAGCCGATGGCGTCCACCGGTTCGGCCGTGGCGGTGGTCGCCCCGTTGCCCCGCTGGAACAGCACCACCGAGGAGCCGCTGACCGTGGCGCCCTCGATGTTCAGCTCTGAGCCGGCGAAGGCAACCGTACCGCGCAGCATGGCGTAGAGGTCGGAGGCGTCGACCAGCCGGACGGTGTGGTCGACGGCCACCACCACGATGCGCTGGCGCTGATCGGTGGAACCGGAGCCGAGCGCGACCAGCCTCCCGTCGGGCAGCACCAGCGCCGCCTCCCGATCCAGCTTGCCAGCCTTGTTGCCCAGGTGCTCGCCGAACACCAACGCACCGTCCGGCCCTGCAGGCAGCGGGAGCAAGGTGACCTGGGCGCCGGGCTGCTCGGTGAGGGCGAGGGCCTGCACATCGTCCTGGATGACCACCAGGCCGCCGTTCCAGTGCCGCACCGCCGAGCCGGCCTGCACGTGGGTGGGCAGGCCCGGCCCGTGCCCCTCGGCAGCGACGTGCAGCGAGTGGGGGCCGATGAGCCGGGCCGTCGCATCGTGGCGGTGCACGGCCACCGCCCGTGTCGCTGTCATCGGTCCTCCCCGTGCTCGCCGTGCTCGCCGTCGTCACCGCTGTCGGGCCCTGACTCGTCGGCCAGGCCGTCGCGCTCGTCGCGCTCCGCCCACTCCAGCAGGGGCTCGATGCAGAAGGGGGCATCGTCCATGCCGGCGTGCAGGTCGCCGATCTCGGCGAAGCGCGCCGGCACCGTCGCCATCGTCCAGTCCTGCGGCTGCACCGAGTCCACCTCTGCCCACGTGAGCGGGGTCGACACGGTCGCGTCGGGAAAGCCCCGCACCGAGTACGCCGCGGCCATGGTGTGGTCGCGGGCGTTCTGGTTGTAGTCCACGAACAGCGCCGCCGGGTCGCGATCCTTGCGCCACCAGGTGGTGGTGACCAGCGACGGGGCCCGGCGCTGCACCTCTCGGGCGAAGGCGAGCGCGGCCCGGCGGACGTCCTTGGACCCGTGGGTGGCCTCGATGCGCACGTAGATGTGCAGCCCGCGACCTCCGGAGGTCTTCGGCCAGCCGACCGCTCCGAGCTCGTCGAGCACCTCGTGGGCCACCCCGGCGACCCGACGCACCGTCGAGAGCGGGCAGTTCGGCATCGGGTCGAGGTCGATGCGCCACTCGTCGGGTCGCTCCACGTCGGCCCGCCGCGAGTTCCACGGGTGGAACTCGACGGTGGACATCTGCACCGCCCAGATGACCTGGGCCAGCTCGGTCACGCACAGCTCGTCGGCGTGCAGCCCGTAGCGGGGGAAGTGCACCCGCACCGTCTCCAGCCAGGGCGGCGCACCGGCCGGGACGCGCTTCTGGTGCACCTTCTTGTCGGCCACGCCCTTCGGGAAGCGGTGCAGCATCGTGGGCCGCTCCCGGAGCGCGTTCACGATGCCGGGCCCGACGGCCAGGTAGTAGCGGACCAGATCGAGCTTGGTGGCCCCGGTGGCGGGGAAGTACACGCGGTCGGGGTTGGAGATGCGCACGGTGCGCTCCCCCACCTCGAGCTCGATCGCCGGTGACGCCATAGGTCGGCCGATCATGCCACCGTCGCGGCCACAAAACGGCGAACGGGCCCTCCCCCTGGGGGAAGGGCCCGTTCGCTGGGCGATCGCTCAGCCCTTGTGCTCGAACACGTATGGCTCGAGCGACTCCTGGGCGTCCACCCGGAACTTGTGCCAGCGGCCGCCGCCGTAGTAGGCGAGGCTGCCGGGCTCGGCGTCGCCGTGGCCGTTGTAGTACGAGAGGCAATCCCGCAGCGGGGCGGTCATGATGTCCGCCTGCTTGCAGTGCTCCGCGTAGCGGTCCTCGGGCTCCTTGGTGATGTCCACCACGTTGTCACCGCGCTCGCGCATCGTCTTGAGCAGCCAGACGGTGTAGTCGGCGTGGGCGTCGATGGCATCGGTGAAGTTGAAGCTGCCGCCGCCGCCCTGGGGCCCCGTCATGATGAACAGGTTCGGGAAGCCCTGGCTGTGGATGCCGAGGAAGGTCTTCGTGCCCCCGGTCTGCCACTTCTCGGTGAGGGTCTGCCCGTTGCGGCCGACGATCATGTTGAACGTCGAGATGGCCATCCACTGGAACCCGGTGGCGTAGATCAACACGTCGAGCGGGTACTCGGTGCCGTTGTGGACCACGCCGCGCTCGTTGATGCGCTG
>JADLEF010000106.1 GCA_020846295.1 Acidimicrobiales bacterium | reverse complement strand
GCGGCGAGGTCGGCACCAAGCCGAGCCGGGCCGAACGCAGGGCGGCGCGGCGCGCATCGTCGGCCGCGCCCCGCCATCGGAGGAGCGGCGGGCGCCGGCCCAGGTTGAAGACGGTGGCCGTCGCCGTGCTGGTTCTCGCCGCCCTCGGTGTGCTCGGGGGCCTGGTGCTGACCCTCACCCGCGGCTCGGTGCTCGGTCCGACCACCTACGCGGTGCCGAGCTACCTGGGTCGAGACCTCGACGACGTACAGACCGAGCTGAACCGCACCGGCTACGAGTGGGAGCTCGACATCGCCGATGACCGCAGAGCGGGCAGCGAACCGGGCGAGATCCTGGATCAGGACCCGCCCGCCGGCCGGCGCCTGCCCGTCGGTGGGGTGCTGCAGCTGACCCGCTCGCTGGGCGAGCCGCTCGTCACCGTGCCCGCCACGGTGGTGGGCAAGCCCATCGACGACCCCCAGGTCCAGCGCGCCTTCACCGACGCCAAGCTGCTCATCGAGCGGCGCGAGGTGTTCGACGAGGTGCTCGAGCCCGGCACCATCGTGGCGGTGGCCGGCGCGGGCCGCCAGGTGGAGCAGTTCGGCACCGTGGTGGTGTCGGTCTCCACGGGGCCGCAACCCCGCACGATCCTCGACTACACGAGGGCGGACAAGCCGATCGAGGCGATCGAGGCCGAGTTGCAGACCGCCGGGCTCCTCGCCGAGGTCACCGAGGAGGCGAGCGAGACGGTGGCCGAGGGCAAGGTCATCTCGACCGATCCGCCCGCCGGCGGCCAGGTCGCCAAGGGCGGCACGGTCAAGATCGTGGTGTCGAGCGGCCTGCCCCTGCTGACGGTGCCGTCCGTGTTCGGGCTTACCGGGACCGAGGCGGCAGCGGCGCTCGAGGCCGACGGTTGGCGGGTCACCGGCGTCATCGGCTCGCCCACCGCGGCGGCGATCGGCACCGATCCCGAGGAGGGCGCCCAGCGCCGCAAGGGCTCCGCCATCACGGTGTACACCCGCACGAACTGATCGTCGGGCACCGCGCCGCCCCTGCGGCTTAGATTCGCCGCATGGGAGCACTTGAAGGACGCGTGGCCATCATCACCGGAGCAGGTCGAGGCATCGGCCGCGAGCATGCCCTCCTCTACGCCGCCGAGGGGGCGAAGGTGGTGGTGAACGACCTGGGCGGCGCCGCGGATGGCACCGGGGGTGACATGACCCCGGCCCAGCAGGTGGCCGAGGAGATCAAGGCCATGGGTGGCGAGGCCGTCGTCAACGGTGACAACGTGGCCGACTGGGAGGGCGCCCAGCGCCTGATCAACCAGGCCGTGGAGACGTTCGGTGACCTGCACGTGCTGGTCAACAACGCATCCTGCGAGACCGCGTGCTGGTCAACATGACCGAGGCCGAGTGGGACGCGGTGGTGGAGGTGCACCTCAAGGGGCACTTCGCGCCGACCCGCTGGGCCGCCGCCTACTGGCGCGAGCAGTCCAAGGCGGGCAAGACGGTCAACGCGTCGGTCATCCACACCTCCTCGACGTCGGGGCTGTTCTCCAACCCGGGGCAGACCAACTACGGGGCGGCCAAGTCCGCCATCGCTACGTTCAGCCAGATCTGCGCCAAGGAGCTGTCGCGCTACGGCGTGCGCTCCAACGCCATCGCCCCCGCCGCCCGCACCCGGCTCACGTTGGCCACCCCGGGCCTGGGCGACGTGATCGCCGCACCGACCGACGCCGCCGAGTTCGACAGGTGGGACCCGGCCAACATCAGCCCGCTGGTGGCCTACCTCGGCACCGCCGACTGCCCGTTCTCGGGCGCCACCTTCTACGTGCAGGGCGGCATGGTGAAGGTCTTCCGCAGCTGGGAGATGGGCGACGGTGTCGAGCAGGACGACCGATGGACCGTCGACGGGCTGGCCGACGCGATGAAGCCGCTGGCCGATCTGCCCTATGCCAAGGCCCCGAGCATGGGCGAGGGCTGAGCGTCGGGTCGCCGCACGGTCGGGCGTTACCGTCCGGGCCGGCCGCATCCCTGCGACCGGCCCGTCGCGGGAGGTCTGCCGCACCACCGGTAGGCCCCGTTAGCGCGACCGTGCGCTGCCGCGTCCGGTCCGGGAAGAGGACGTTGGACCTACGCTCGCCGGCGCGTTCAGCCGGCGGCGAACAGCCCGGCGATGTCGCGCTCGAGTTGGTGCAACGCCTCGCACGCCTCCGCCGCTTCCGCCGCGCCGGCCTGGGTGCGGGCGGTGGCGGAGGCGACGCCGCCGATGCGGGCGGCGATCTCCTTGCTCGAGCCGCTGAGCAGCTCGACCGACCGGGCGACCTCGGCGCTGGTGGCGGTCTGCTCCTCCACCGCGGCGGCGATGCTGCCCTGGAGGCTGGCGACCTGGTCGATGACCGCGGTGATCTCGGTGATGGCGTGCGCCGCCCGTCGGCTGTCCTCCTGGATGGCGGCGATGCGGTCGGTGATCTGCGAGGTGGCCGCCGCGGTCTGGCTGGCCAGCTCCTTCACCTCACCAGCGACGACGGCGAAGCCGCGACCGGACTCGCCGGCCCGGGCCGCTTCGATGGTCGCGTTGAGGGCGAGCAGGTTGGTCTGCTCGGCGACGGCGGAGATGGCCGTCACCACCTCCCCGATGCCGATGGAGGACGCCCCGAGCTGCTGCACGACCGAACCGGCGGTGTCGGCCACGCTGAGCGCGTGGGACACGACGCTGGTCGCGTCCGCCGCATGGTGGGCGATCTCGTTGATGGCGATCTGCAGCTGCTGCAGGGAGTCGGCCGCTTCGCCGAGCGCGTCGCGCATCGCGGATGCGGAGCTGGCCACCGCGCCGGCGTCGCCGGCGGTCTGGGTGGCCTCAGTGGTCACCGCCTCGGTGCCGGCGCCGACGTGGCGCACGGCGGCGGCGAGCTGCCCGCCGAGGGCGCGGATGGCGTCGCGCAGCTGGCGGATGCCGGCGGCGGCGCCGAGGCCGACGCCGGCGACGGCCACCACCACCGCGACGGTGGCCAGCCAGCGCGCCGTGCGCACCAGCGAGCGCTGGTGCTGCTGCACGGCGTCGGCGTCGGTGCGGGTGCGCTCGATCATGGCCTGGATCGGGGTGAACACGGCGTCGAGGCGGACCTTGGCCTCGTCGAGGGCGGCGGCGGCCGCCTCCTGGTCGCCGTTCTGCGCGGCGGGGACGAGCAGGCCGTTGAAGACGGCGTCGTGCTCCTCGTCGGCGGCGCGGGCCTGCTGCGCCTCGGCGACGAACTGGGCGTTCTCCGGGAACGCGGCGATCAGCTGGTCGACGACCTCGAAGGCGACGGTGGCGGTCTCCTCGAAGCGCTCGAGGGTGGCGTCCTCAGGGGCGAGCACGTACTCGGCCTGCAACGCCCGCTGCTCGCGGAGCGCGGCCTCGAGCGACTCGGTCCACCGCACCGCCTGGGTGTACCGGCCCTGCTCCGCGTTGGCGGCGGCCAGCTTGCCGAGCAGCACGACGGTCACCCCGGCCGTGGTGCTCACCAGCAGCGCCAACGCGATGGAGCCGACCGTGAGACGCCGCACGAGCCTGCTGAGGAACTGTTCCGCGGGGCGATGCATGAAGCCGGTATCGACGCCGGAGATGGGCTGCTTGATGCAAAACGTCGCGCAGTTGCCGTAACAGATCAGCTCGGATCAGGTCCCGACGCCGGTGGGCGGCGTCGGGTCGCGGCGCGACTTCAGGTGCGCGTGATGGCCTTGACCCGCTCCGCCACCTCGGCGGCGAGCGGGTCGGGCTGCATCGCCTGGGCCTGGAGCAGCATCAGCTTGCCCATGTCGCCCTCGACGCGGATCTTCCCGCTCATGAAGGCCTGCATGGCCGCGGCGGCGTCCTGCAGCACGAAGATGGCCCGGGCCGTCGCGTAGTCGGTGGTGACGGTCAGGTCGGGATCGGTGAGGTGGCCGAGCTCCAGCTGGGTCCGGCCGCTGCTGGTGTCGAGGTGGGCCTCGATGGTGCCGTCCGGCACGTCGGTGATCACCTGGTTCATGCGCAGGGCGACCGGTGGCTGGCCGACCCGCCCCGCGTACTCGTCCCGGATGGCGCGGGCGGCCTCGATCCAGGCGGCGGAGAGGAACTGGTGGGTCTCGCTCACGGCTGTCACGCTACCGGCCGTCGGCGCGGCGTCCGGCCCCGGTCCCCGCGGTCCAGGGGTCGGCGTGCCGGTCGGTAGGCTGCGGTCCCATGCCCGCCCGCATCTCACGCGACGACGTGTCCCACGTCGCCCGCCTCGCGTTGCTCGAGCTCACCGACGACGAGCTCGAGCGGTACACCGAGCAGCTCGGTGCCATCCTCGAACACGCCACCGACGTGGAGGCGCTCGACCTCGCCGACGTCGCCCCGCTGTCGCACCCGCTGCCGGTGCAGAACGTGTTCCGGGACGACGAACCCGGCGACGCGCTCGACCGCGAGGAGGTGCTCGGCCAGGCCCCCGCGGCGGAGTCCGGTCGGTTCCGGGTCCCGGCGATCCTCGGGGAGGAGCCGTGACGGCGACGGCGCTGTCGCTGGCCGGCGCAGTCCGTTCGGGCGAGCGCTCCGCCCGCGAGGTCGTGCAGGCCTCGCTCGACGCCATCGCCGCCCGCGACGGCGAGATCCACGCGTTCAACACCGTCACCGCCGAGCGGGCGCTCGCCGCCGCGGATCGGGTCGACGCCCGCATCGCCGCCGGCGAGGATCCGGGTCCGCTGGCCGGCGTGCCGGTCGCGCTCAAGGACAACCTGTGCACCCGTGGCGTCGCCACCACCTGCAGCTC
Organism: Acidimicrobiales bacterium; assembly: GCA_020846295.1. GTDB lineage: Bacteria > Actinomycetota > Acidimicrobiia > Acidimicrobiales > CAIXPF01 > CAIXPF01. The sequence continues at coordinate 16,805 of JADLEF010000106.1, read as the reverse complement.
GAAGATCCTCGACGGTTGGGACCCGCCCTACGACGCCACCGTGGTCAGCCGACTGGCCGGCGCCGGCGCCATCGTGGTCGGCAAGACCAACCTCGATGAGTTCGCCATGGGTTCCTCCACCGAGAACTCGGCCTTCGGCCCCACCCGCAACCCGCACGATCTGACGCGGGTGCCCGGTGGCTCCTCGGGAGGGAGCGCGGCGGCGGTGGCGGCCGGCTTCGTGCCGTTGTCGCTCGGCTCTGACACGGGCGGCTCCATCCGCCAGCCCGCCGCCCTGTGCGGGGTGGTCGGCGTGAAGCCGACCTACGGCCGGGTGAGCCGTTACGGGCTGGTCGCCTTCGCCTCCTCGCTCGACCAGATCGGCCCGTTCGCCGCCACCGTGGCCGATGCCGCCGCCTGTTACGACGCCATCGCCGGCTGGGACCGCTTGGACTCGACGTCGATCACCGACCCGCTGGAGCGAACCAGTGCCGCGCTGGGCCGCGGCGTGACCGGCCTGCGGGTGGGCGTGGTGGCCGAGATGACCGACGAGCGGATGGGCATCGCCCCCGACGTGCTGGCCCGCACCCGGGCCGCGGCCGATGCGCTCGCGTCCGCCGGCGCCACCGTGGAGGAGGTGTCGGTGCCCGCCGCCATCTACGGGCTCTCCGCCTACTACCTGATCGCCCCGGCCGAGGCCTCGTCCAACCTGGCCCGCTTCGACGGCGTGCGCTTCGGTCTGCGGGTCGACGCGCCGACCACCGCCGAGATGCAGCGGGCCACCCGGACCGCGGGCTTCGGTCCCGAGGTCAAGCGCCGGATCATGCTCGGCACCTACGCGCTGTCGGCGGGCTACTACGACGCCTACTACGGCAAGGCGCTGAAGGTGCGGCGGCTGATCCTGCGGGACTTCGAGGCGGCCTACGAGCGCTTCGACGTGCTGCTGTCGCCCACCTCGCCGACCACCGCGTTCGAGTTGGGCACCAAGACGAACGATCCGCTCACCATGTACCTCAACGATGTGTGCACGATCCCGTCGAACCTCGTCGGTCACCCCGCCCTGTCCGTACCATACGGTACGGGATCGGACGGGTTGCCGGTCGGGGTGCAGGTGATGGGCCCCGCGCTCTCGGAATCGTTGCTGTTCCAGGTGGCCGCCGCGTTGGAGGGGAGCCTCGCATGAACACCACGTCGACGTCCGGGTGGGAGACGGTGATCGGACTGGAGGTCCACGCCGAGCTCGCCACCCGCACCAAGCTGTTCTCCTCGGCCCGCAACCACTTCGGATCGGAGCCGAACACCAACATCGATCCGGTCTCGCTCGGCCTGCCGGGTTCGCTGCCGGTGCTGAACCGCAAGGCGGTGGAGCTCGCCATACGGGTCGGTCTGGCGCTGCACTGCGAGATCCGTCCCAGCGTGTTCGCCCGCAAGAACTACTTCTACCCCGACATGCCGAAGGACTTCCAGATCTCCCAGTACGACCAGCCGATCGACCTCGGAGGTTGGCTCGAGCTGCCCACGGGCAAGCGCATCGGGATCACCCGCGCGCACCTCGAGGAGGACACGGGCAAGAACACCCACGTCGGCGGCAGCGGGCGCATCGGCGGCGCCGAGTACTCCCTGATCGACTACAACCGGGCGGGCGTCCCGCTGCTCGAGATCGTCTCCGAGCCCGACATCCGCTCCGCGGACGAGGCCAAGGCCTACGTGGAGGAGCTGCGGTCCATCCTGGTGGCCATCGGCGCGTCCGACGGCAAGATGGAGGAGGGCTCGCTGCGGGTGGACTGCAACGTGTCGGTGCGGAGACCGGGCGAACCGTTCGGTACGCGCTGCGAGATCAAGAACGTGAACTCGTTGCGTTCGCTGGGCCGGGCCGTCGAGTACGAGACCCGCCGCCAGATCGATCTGATCGAGGCGGGGGAGAAGATCCGCCAGGAGACCCGCCACTGGGACGAGCAGGCGGGCCGCACCACCGCCGGCCGGTCCAAGGAGAACAGCGAGGACTATCGCTACTTCCCCGAGCCGGATCTGGTGCCGGTGGTGCCCGAGGCGGCCTGGATCGAAGAGATCCGAGCGGCGCTGCCCCTGCTGCCGGCCGATCGCCGGCACCGCCTGGCCGCCGCCGCCGGTCTGGTCCACACCGATCAGCCGGTGATCGTCGCCGTCCAACGGGGCCTCGACGGGTTGGCGATCGACGCCATCGATGCCGGTGCCGACGCCACGCGGGTGCTCACCCACGTGGAGCACAACCTGGCGGTCGACGGTGCGGAGTTGTTGACCGGTGCGGTGCTGGCCGAACTGGTCGGTATGGAGATGGGCGGTGCCCTCACCGCCACCCAGGCCAAGACGGTGCTCGCCGAACTGGTCGAGGCGGCGCGCGCCGGGGCGCAGGGCGATCCCGCCGCCATCGCGAAGGCCAAGGGCTTCGAGGCCATGGACGACAGCGCGATCGATGGGGCCATCGCAGAGGTGATCGCGGCGAGCTCCGATGAGTGGGAGCGGTTCAAGGTGGGCGACGCCAAGGAACGGGGCAAGCTCACCGGGTTCTTCGTCGGGCGGATCATGAAGGCGACCAAGGGCAAGGCGGACGGCAAGGTCGTCACCGCCAAGCTCAACGCGCTGGCCGACGGCGGCTGATCGAGCGGATCGGCCGCCGCCCGTCCCGGTCCGGATCAGTCGGGGTCGATCAGGCGCAGCAGCCCGTCGCGGTCGAGGATCTCCACCAGGAGACCCTGCTGGCGGATGGCGCCCTCCCGCTCGAGCTGGTGGACGATCTTGTTCACCGCCGAGCCCGACCCTCCGGCCTGTTCGGCCAGGGTGGCGGCGTTGGCGTCGAGGTACACGGTGCGACCGTCGTTGGCGTCCGCCGCGTCGAGCAGGGCCGAGGCCACCCGCCGGTGCAGATCCCAGAACAGCACGGTGGAACGCTGCGAGGTGGCCGACCGTACCAGGGCGGCGAGCGAGCGCAGCAGCGCCTCGGCCAGATCGGGATCGGCCCGGTAAGCGTCTCGCAACGCCTTGGCCGGCACGCCGACCACCTCGGCGGGTTCGGTGGCCTCGGCGGTGGCGGATCGGCGGCGCCGGTCGAACACGGCGAGCTCGCCGAAGGTGGCGGGCGGGCCGAGCAGGGCGAGGGTGTGCTGGGTGCCGTCGCCGTCGGTGGTGTAGAGCCGGAGGTGGCCCTTGGCCACCACGTAGAGGCTGTTGCCCCGGTCGCCCTCGCTGAAGAGCAGGTCCCCCTGGTCGAGGCATTGCACGAACGAATGCTGGGCGAGCTCGAGGATCCGCGAGGCGCGCAGCCCCGAGAACAGAGCAGCCCGGCTCATGAGCCGGGCTGCGTGGAGCGCTTCGTCGTCAGTGGTGCTGTCTGGCGAGGTGGGTGCCGTTGCCACGGCCTGTGAAACGACCATGGCTCACCGTACCGCGAGGGGTGACCATTGTCACCCCCTCCCTCGGTGGTGGGCCGAATGACTCTCCGCTGCCGTGCGGCGCCGTCGCACCGGGTCCCGTACTACTGGTCCGCATCGTTGGGTGGACCAGGAATCGAGACGAAGTGCGGGCGCGATCACGACAGGCGCAGGCGGCAGGCGATCCGGACGCCGTCAAGGGTGGAGGGACGAGAGCCATGGGGACTGCACGAGGACCGGTGCTGCAGAGGGTGGTGGGCTGGTGCGCGGCGCTCGCCGTGCTGACCACGGTCATCGGGGCGGCGTGGGCGTCGCCGTCGGGCGCCCAGGAGAGCGGGCGGGTGCAGCTGGTCAACGCGCTGATGGGCCAGCCGGTCGACGTGTACGTCTCCGGTCGCATCCTGGTGGCCGACCTCGCGGCCGGCGACACGCAGGACCTCACCCCCCTGGCGGGGCGTCTCCTGCGCCAGGTGGAGCTCCGACGCTCGCGCACCTCCAGCGTGCTGGTGGGTCCGCTCGGCTCGCTGACGGTGCCGGAGCAGGGCTACCAGACCTGGGTCGTGCACCTCGACGCTTCGGGTACGCCGACGCTCACGCAGTTCACCGACGATCGCGGCGCCGTCGCCGCCGGTCGCTCCCGGCTGACCGTGCGCCACGTGGCGGCGGCCGGCGCAGTGGACGTCGCGGTGACCGCCGGGTCGCCGGGGCAGGTGGTGAGCAGCACCACCGGGTTGGCCAGCGGCGGGCAGTTCCAGACCGATCTCGACGCCGGCACGGTGGATCGGATGGTGATGGTGTCCGGCGCCACCACGGTGCTGGAGCTGCAGCCGCTGTCGTTGCAGCCCGGCGAGCAGCTCACCGTGTACGTGATGGGCGGAGCGGGAGGGACCGCACTGGTGCCGATCTCGTTCGTGACCGCCGATCTCGTGGTCATCCCGAACCGGGTGGACAGCGGCATCGGGGCCGTGGCCGGCCTCACCGGCCGATCGATGTGGCCGTCGCCGCTGGTGTTGTTGTCGATGCTCGGCGCCACGTTGCTCGCCGCCCTCGCCGTGCGGCGGGTGCTCGACGGGCGCGACCGCGCCGGGGCTGCGGACCGCCGGCCGTGAAGGGGCGGCCGCCATGGTTGCCCGATCGTGACGAGCTGCTGGCCGTCACCGTCGCCGTACTGATCGGTACGGGTGCGGGACTCGCCACCCGCCCCGATCGCTCCATCCATCGGGCATCCTCCCAGGAGATCGTCGCCGCCCGGGCCGATGCCGCTGCGGTGGGGCGGGCCGGAGCAGCCGAGGTGAGCGGCACCGCCACGTCGCTGTTGCCGCCCACCCCGCTGCGTTCGGGTCTGCCGGTGGGGGAGCGGGGCCGAGGCGGCGACGCCGGCGACGGGAGTGCCCGGCTCGCCACCCCGACCCGGCTCTCGGTGGCCGTGCTGGGCCTCTTCGGTGCCGTGGTGCGGCCGGTCGGCATCAACGAGGACGGATCGATGACGGTGCCGCCGGCGACGGAGGTCGGCTGGTACCAGTACGCCGGGCGGCCCGACGGCCAGGGCTCGGTGGTGCTCGCCGCCCACGTCGCCGAGGGAGGAGCGCGCGGTCTGTTCTCCCGTTTGCACGAGCTGGCCGCCGGCGATCGGGTGCAGGTGGAGACCTCGAGCGGGGCGGTCACCGAGTGGCAGGTGGAGTCGGTGACCAGCTACGCCAAGGCCAGGCTGCCGGTCACCGAGCTGTTCCGGGCCGACGGTGACCCGGTGCTGGTCCTCATCACCTGCGGCGGGACGATCGACCCGCTGCGCGGCAGCTACGGGGACAACGTCGTGGTCCTCGCCCGGCCTGTCGGGGCATAGCGGAGGACCGGCCGCAGGCGGGCCCGGCGCTAGGGTCGCCCGCCGTGAGCACCGATCAACCCTCGCCGCCCGCCGAACATCGCCAGGTCCGCTTCACCCCGCCGTCGGGGGCCACCGAGATCCTGCTGGTGCGCCATGGCGAGTCCTCGCCGTTCCGCCCCGGAGCGCCGTTCCCGTTGGTCGACGGGCACGGTGACCCGCCGTTGGCGCCCGACGGCGTGGTCCAGGCCGAGGCGGTGGCCGATCGTTTGCAGCACGAGACGATCCACGCCATCTACGTCACGACCCTGCAGCGCACCCACCAGACGGCGGCGCCGCTGGCCGCCAGGCTGGGGCTGACCCCGATGGTGGAGCCGGGCCTCCGCGAGATCTTCCTGGGGGAGTGGGAGGGCGGGATCCTGCGCCAGAAGGGCGCTGAGAACGACCCGGTGTACCTGCGCATGCAGGCCGAGCAGGACTGGGGCGTGATCCCCGGGGCCGAATCGGTCGCCGATCTGCAGGCCCGCTGCGCAGCCGCCATCGATCGCATCCACCGGGCCCATCCCGATCAGCGGGTCGCGGTGTTCGTGCACGGCGGGGTCATCGCCGCCCTGTGCGGGCACGCCACCGGCGCCCGGGCCTTCGCCTTCAACGGCGCCGACAACGGTTCGATCCACCACCTGGTGGTGCTCGGCGACGAGTGGAAGCTCCGGTGCTTCAACGACACGGGCCACCTCGGCGGCTTCACCGCTCGGGCCCAGCCGCTCACCTGAGCCGCCGCGCCGGTGGGCGGCCGGCTCAGGTGATGTAGCCGACCACGTCGATGATGACGTGGGTCGAGCCGAACGGGGCGAACAGGTTGATCGCGCCGTCGGCGCTGACGGCCGCGACCACCAGGTTGGGGACCGTCTGCCCGGGCCCGAAGTTCAGGTTCGACGCGTGGGGCCGCTCGAGGTGGGCGGGCCATACCGTCAGGTATCCATCGTGGGTGGGGCCGGTGACGGTCACGTTGGCCACCACGCCCGAGCAGGCGCCGGGCAGGCCGCCGCGGCCGGCGAGCTCCACCCGGCGGGCGGCGCCGCCCTGGAGCGGACCGCCGTGGCCGGGCTCGCGGGTGTCGAGGACGCGGGCGGGACTGACCGCCACCACCCGCCCCGTCGGACCTCCGCCGTTGATGGTGTAGCCGAGCAGGTCGACCACCACGTGCACCGAGCCGGCGGCGTTGAAGATGCGCACCCGGCCGCCGGCGCCGACCTTGGCGACGACGAGGTTGGGGACGGTCTGGCCCGCCCGTACGTTCAGGTTCGACGACCAGGGGCGGTCCGTGCCCTCGGGGTAGACCGTGAGGAAGCTGTCGCCGGTGGGACCGGTGGCGGTGACGTTGAGCACGACGGAGTCGACCCCGCCGCCGGGGATCGCGCCGCCCACCACGGTCAGGCCGATGTCGCCGGAAGGGCCGACGGCGCCGCTGTCGCGGGTGTCGAGGAGGCGAACCGGCTGGACGGGTACCAGCACCGTGGTGCCGGCCGGTCGGATGTACCCGACGACGTCGGCCACCACGTCGGTGTGCCCGGTCGCGTTGAAGAACGAGACCATGCCCTTGCGGCCCACCTTGCACACCACCAGGTTGGGAACCACGTCTGCGGGCTGGAAGTTGAGGTTGGAGGCGAGGGGCCGGCTCTCGCCCGTCGGCCATACCGTGAGGTACCCACCGGAGGTGGGGGTCACCGCGGTCACGTTCATCACCGCGGCCACGGTGCTCCCGGCGGGCAGCTCGGCGGTGCCGGCCACGAGCACGTCGACCACCTGCTCAGGGCCGAGCGGGCCGGCCGAGGGGACGCCCTGCCCGATGCGGGTGTCGAGCCGGCGGCTGGGGCTCGTCGCCACCAGCTCGCCCGGTGCGGTGGCACCGGCCGGCGGACCGGTGACGGTCGCCCCCGGCGCGGCGGCGAAGAGGGCCAGCTGGTTCGGGTTGCTGCCCAACACGGTGGCGGGATCGGCGCCGAGCCACTGGGCGAGCACCGAGGCGTAGTACTCCCCGTAGTGGACGGTGGCACCGAGGTAGTCGCCGGCGACGAGGCTGCGCAGCGACGGCGGCTGTCCGTGCAACCCGCCGCGGACCTGCGGCCCGATGACCAGGTGGGTGCCGGCGGTGCCGTGGTCGATGCCGGCGTTGCCGTTGGCGCGAGCCCGCCGGCCGAACTCGGAGAAGGTCATGATGGTGACCCGGTGGGCGAGCGACGGGTCGAGGGTGGCGCGGAAGCCGGCGATGGCGGCGTCGAGCTCCGCCATGCGGGCGTCGTGCATCGTCCGGTGGCCGTTGTGGCTGTCGAAGTCGCCGTAGGTCATCGACAGCACGCGGGCGCCGAGGTTGGCGTTGATGAGCCGGGCGGCGAGCGTCATGTTGGCCTGCAGGCGGCCGTCGGGCAGCGGCAGGTCGTACAGCGGGCCGGTGGTGGCGGCGAGGGTGAGCTGGTCGGCCTGGGCGGCGGCGATGGCGTCACCCCAGGGGCCGAGCCCGGCGGGGTTGGTGCGGTAGGCGGCGATGTGGTCGTACAGGTTGTCCCACACCGCCCCGCTGTCGATACCGAACGGTCTGTCAACGCCGACCGCAGACGCCTTGCGGGTGGCGCCGGTGAGGTGCAACGGGATCGAGGAGCCCAGCTCGATGGCGGTGAACGCACCGGCGTTGCCGGCGTCGAGCCACCGACCGATCCACCCGTTGCCGGGGGTGCCGGAACCGGTCCAGCCCCGCATCCAGTGCGCCATCGACACGAAGTGGCTGAGATCGGGGTTGCCGTAGCCGACCCCCTCCACGATGGCCACCTCGCCGCGGTCGTACAGCGAGCGCAGGTAGGGCAGGTTCGGGTGCAGCCCGACGCGCCCGTCGAGCGGCAGCACCTCGCCCGGGGCGATGGCGGTGTCGCCGCGGAGGTCGTGGTAAGCGCCGTCGGTGTAGGGCACGAGCGTGTTCAGCCCGTCGTTGCCTCCGCCCATCACGATGATGACGAGGATCCCGTCGTTGGCGCCGAGCGGCGTGATCTGCCCGGCGAGCGCGTCCTGGGCCCACGCGGGCACGGCGTGCTGCAGGGCGGCGGAGGCGCCCATGACGCCGGCGGCGGCGAGGAAGTGGCGTCGTGACAGCGTGGCGGGGGTGTCGGCCTCGGCGGTGCTGAGACGGCGCAGCGTCTCCGCGCTGCTGAGATCGGGTCCGGTGAGGTGCATGGCTTCAGCCGATCTGCAGTTCGGGACAGAGCAGGACGAGGACGAACATGCCGTGACGTTCGAACCAGCCCTGGTAGGGGATGGTGCGCTGCTGGGTGAGCCAGTCCACCAGCACGGCGCGGGTCCCGGCCGACGGCGTGGTGACGTTGAAGGTCGCCAGGGCCAGGTCCACCGCGGCGCCGGCATCGGCCGGCAGCGCGGCGAAGGGGTGGCGGCCGAGCTCGTTGAGCCGGAACGAGGCGTAGCGGACGAAGTCGGCCTTGGCCGCCGACGACGCGGTGGAGACCCAGTAGCCGTTGTGCTTCCAGCCCTCGACCGTCGGCGGGTTGAACGGCATCTGGCCCATCGCCGGGTACCACCACTCGGGGTGGATGTCGGCGGCGTGGGCCCGGTCGAGCAGTCCCTTGAGCACGGCGGCGATGTATTCCAGCGGGGAGCGCACGTGTCCCTGCACCGAGGCGGTGGCGTAGAACTCGCTGCGGTTGAACAGCACCCGCAGGGCGGCGGTGATGTCCCACCCCGATTGCAGGGCGGCTGCGATGGCGTCCACCACACCGGCCGGTGGGTTGGGGTGGGCGAAGAAGGCCCACAGCTTCCCGGCGATCCACCGGGCCATCACGGTGGCCTTGGCGGGGTCGTCGAAGATGATGTCGACGATGTCGGCCCCGTCGAGGTTGCCGGTGTGGCCCATGAACGTCTTGCTGCCCTCGTCGTGCCACTGCGGCCGCCACAGGTACGACGAGCCGTCGATGCTGTGGCCGGTCCAGGCCCGGGCCGAGGCGTCCACGTCGGCCTCCGTGTAGTTGCCGACGCCGAGCAGGAACAGCTCGAGCAGCTCCCGTGCGTAGTTCTGGTTCGGCGACCACTTGGTGGACCAGGCGTTGTCGAGGTAGTCGAGCATCGCCGGTTGCATGCTCATGCCGTGGGCCAGGCTGCGGAAGTTCCCCATCGCCGCCGAGCGGTAGTAGTGGTGCTGCGCGGCGATCATCGGGGGGTCGAACACCTTGGCGAACGACGTGGTGAACAGCCCGTGCCAGAACAGGGTCATCTTCTCGATGATCGGTGACGTGCTGCGGGCCATCCGGTCGATCCACCACTGCGACAGGGCCACGAACCGCTGCCAGTCGTCGAGCCCGCCGTCCGGGGTCATGACCGGCGCCGGTGGGCCGACGTAGGGGGTGGCCCCGAGGATGACGTCGACGACCGCCGCTCGGTCCGACAGCTGCGCCAGCGCGTCGATCTCCGACGCGCTGGCCCCGAACCCTGCGCGCCGCATCAGCAACGCCACGTCCGCCGACGATGTGGCCATGGTTGAGTCAACGGTGCAGAAGCCCCAGGGGTCCATCCCCGATCGGCGGCAAAACCCGCCATCGGGCGCAGGCCGGCGTCATCCGGCCTCCGCGGGACCGATGGCTCAGCGGCGGGGTGCGTCGCCCAGCACGATCCACCCGTCCGTGCGGAATCGGCCGTGCAGGGTGACCCAGCGCACGACCATGAACATCCCCAGCGCGACCCAGAGCCAGCCCAGCCCGCCGCCGGTGATGCGCACCGCCTGCGCCGCCGGCGCGTACACGGCGAAGGCACCGGCCATCGCCCACGCCAGGAAGCGTTGATCCCCGGCGCCGATGAGGATGCCGTCGAGGGCGAAGGCGGCGCCGTTGACCGGTTGCATGGCGGCGACGTACAGCAGCGACTCGGCGCACAAGGCGACCACGACGGGGTCGTCGCTGAACAGCGCGGCGATGGGATGGCGCGCCCGGGCCAGCGCCACGCCGATGGCCACGCCCACCAGGCTCGACAGCACGAGGGCACGCCGGCCGATCCGGCGGGCGGTCGCAGCGGCGCCCGCGCCGAGGGCGCGGCCGACGAGGGACTGCGCGGCGATGGCCAGCGCGTCGAGGGCCAACGCGGCGAGCGACCACACCGCGAAGCCGATCTCGTAGGCGGCCACGTGCGGGGTGCCGATCCGGGTGGCCACCGACACGCCGACGAGCAGCGAGCCGCGCAGTGCGGCGGTGCGCACCAGCAGGTGGCTGCCGACCACCAGCAGACGACCGAGTTCCCGGGGCCGGGGGTGCAACGACGCCCCGTGTCGACGGGCGGCGCGCCCGCAGCGCAGCACGAACACCGTGGCGCCCGCCCACTGCGCGGCGACCGTGGTCAGGGCGGAGGCGCCGATGCCGAAGCCCAGCCCGAAGATGAGCACCGCCTCCGCAACACCGTTGCCGACCGCGGTGCCCAACGCCACCCACAACGGCGTGCGCATGTCCTGCAGCCCGCGCAGGTAGCCCACCCCGGCCAACGACAGCAGCATGGCGGGCAGGCCGAACAGGCTCACGTTCAGGTAGATGCGGGCCTGCGCGGCGACGGCGCCGTGGCCGCCGAGCACGGAGATCAGCCATGGTCCGGCGGCCGCTCCGACCACACCGAGCAGTATGCCCAGGCCGACGGCCAACCACAGTCCCTGCACCGCCTGGTCGGCCGCGCCACGGTGGTCCCCTGCGCCGAGCCGGCGGGACACCGCGGCGGTGGTGCCGTAGGCGAGGAAGATGGAGATCGAGTAGGCGGTGAGCAGCACCGCGGAGGCCACCGACAGGCCGGCCAGCGCGACGGTGCCGAGCCGGCCGACGATGGCCGTGTCGGTCAACACGTAGAGCGGTTCGGCGATGAGGGCGCCGAGGGCGGGGACCGCCAGCTGCAGCAGCCGGCGGTCCTCCTCGGCCCGCAGCCCCCGCCGCGGCGGCGTGGCCGAGGGTGCGCTCACGGCACGTCGTGGCGGCCGAGGCGGAACGTCGTGTAACCCACGGCCGCCACCGCCACGGCGATCGGCACGATCACCGCGGTCGGCACCGATTCGGCGCCGAGGCGAAGCCGTACATCGGCCGCCTGGGACAGCAGGCTGCGGGTGTAGGCCCGGATGGCCAGCCGTCCCGCGCCGCGGCCGGCCTGCGCCACGAACCCCTCCCAGATCAGGATGTAGGCCAGGCCCCACGGCAGGGCGCGCTGCACCCGCAGCCCGAGGGCGCAGAACAGCGCCACGTAGGCGAGGACCCCGAGCGCAACGGCCAGCGCCGCGCCGGCCACCACCGCGCCGCCGGCGCCGGTGAGCGCGGCGCCGATGCAGAGCGGCAGGACCGTCAACGGGACGGTGACCGTGAGCGACGCGGCGAAGGCGGCGGTGGCCAGCTGCCAGCGCGGCAGCGGTCGAAGCCACAGGTACACGAGGGTGCCGTCGTCGTTGAGGTCGCCGAAGGCCGAGCTGGCGAACACCAGGGCGATCACCGGCACCAGCACCGACAGGCCGAGCCCATTGACGAACTGCACGCCGGCGCGGTCCGCGTCCACCGGGTCCGACAGGCCGACGGCCAACCCGACCAGCACGGCGGCGGCGCCGAGGGCGCCCAGCGCGGCGACACGGCCGCGGCTGGCCACCGCGCCGAGCAGCGTGCGGTACAGCGCCAGGAACGTCGTCATCGGGGTCCCACCAGGTAGCGGAAGACCGACTCGAGGTCCTCGTCGAGCGGTTCGAGCTCGGTCAGCCGGGCGCCGATGTGGGCGGCGAGCGGGGCGAGCTCGTGTCGCAGGCGGGGCGCGTCGCCGGTCTCGACCATCAGCTGGCCGTCGGGTCGGACCTCGACCGCGGAGGCGATGCGGGAGCCGAGCAGGTGGGCGCCGAGGTCGCTGGGGCGGTCGGTCCGCACGCTGAAGCGGCGGGGGCGGTCGTCCATCAGGTTGCGGATGGCCCGGAAGTCGCCCTCGGCGGCCAGCCGGCCGTGCGCGATGACGAGGATGCGCGAGCCGAACCGCTCGACCTCGTCGAGCACGTGGCTGGACACGATCACACAGCGGCCGGCCGCACCCAGCCGTCCGAACAGCTCGATGAGGTGCAGGCGCTGGCGGGGGTCGAGCCCGTTGAGCGGTTCGTCGAGGATGAGCACGTGCGGGTCGTGCACGAGCGCCTGGGCCACCTTGAGCCGTTGGCGCATGCCCTTGGAGAACGTGCCGACCGGCTGGTGGGCGTCGGCGTCGAGCTCGACGGTGGCCAGCGCGGCCCGCGCCGCCGCCTCGGGGTCGGCCACGCGGTGCAGCACGGCGGCGAGCCGCACGAAGGCCAGCGCATCGTGCTGTTCGAACACGCCCTCCTGCTGGGGGACAAGCCCCAGCTGCCGGCTGGCCTGCACGTCGCGGCGCGGGTTGCGACCGAGGATCTCGACGGTTCCCTGCGACGGCGGGGTGAGCCCGCACAGCATGCGCAGCACGGTCGACTTGCCGGCGCCGTTGGGGCCGAGCAGCGCGGTCACACCGGGGCCGAGGGCGAAGCTCACGTCGGAGACGGCGACGACGTCGCCGTACCACTTCGACAGCCGCTCGGCCCGTACAGACGGTGACGGGGGCTGCACGGGGGTGGGTCCCGGTGGCGGCGGGGGAGGGGGAGGGGTCGCGCTCACTTGGTGACCTCGAGGCGGCGGTAGCGCCAGGCCAGCACGGCGATGAACAGCGCGACGAGCGCGGTGGCGGCCAACGCCATCGAGGCGGTGGACAGCTCGGTGATCGAGCCGCTGCCCCGCTCGCCGTAGATGCGGCGCACGAGGTCGAAGGGCAGCCCGAACAGGTCGAGGAGGCGCAGCTGGGCGCTCAGCCCGTTCTCCACCAGCGCGTTGACCACGGCGGAGGAGACCAGCACGGTCAGGATGATCCCGGCCGACGCGAAGGCCCGGCGGTCGGTCAGGCTCGACACGGCGAGCGACAGCGTCGTGTACCAGATGTTCACCACCGCCGCCGAGGCCACGATGCGCGCCAGGGTGCGCGCCGCGTCGAGCGCGCCGGCGGGCCCGGTGTCGGCCAGCGTGAAGCCGATGAGCAGCAGCAGGGTGGGACCGAGGGTGACCACCGCGAGCACGGTCGCCACCGCGGCCGCTTTGGCCAGCAGGTAGCGCAGCCGGTCCAACGGGCCGGACAGGTACAGGCCCAGCATGCCGGTGCGCCGGTCGGTGCACAGCACCTCGGGGGTCACGAAGGACACGAACAGCACGATGGCGGCGGTGATGTAGCCGTAGTAGTCGGAATAGCCGAAGGGCAGTTCGTCCCGGAAGCTGGTGGGCAGCAGGGCGACGGCGCCGACGAAGACGATGGCCGGCAGGAACGACAGCACCGCCACCAGCAGCGGGACGACCTTGTAGCGGGCCGAGCGCTTGAGGCCCAGGGCCCGTTGGACCGCGGCGCGGTGCACGGCCCGCACGGCGCCGCCGACCCCACGCCGTTCGCCGTCGTAGCCCCGGTAGCCCTGATCGAGGATGCGCGCCCCGCCGCTGTCGCCGCCGGGCCCCGGCGCGGTCACGCCGTCGCTCCCAGGAACACCTCTTCGAGGCTGGCCCGGCGCGGGTGCAGGCGGCGGATGGCGCCGCCGCCGCCGGCGACGGCATCGCGGACCGCGTCGAAGGCGGCCGCCTCGTGCGCCGGATCGGCAGCGACGGTGAGCCGGGCGCCGTCGCGCTGCACGACCCACCCGGCCTGCAGCAGGCGAGCCTGCACCGCGTCGGCGCCACGTTCGAGCTCGACCACGACGCCCGAGGCGCCTCGGCGCAGCTCAGCCAGCGGGCCGGCGGCGATGATGCGGCCGCCGGCCAGGATCATCACGTTGTCGCAGGTCCGCTCGACCTCGTCGAGCAGGTGGGAGGACAGCACCACGTCGATGCCGAACTCGCGTCCGATGCGCCGGATCAGGGCCAGCATCGCGTCGCGTTGGGCGGGGTCGAGGCCATCGGTCGGCTCGTCCAGCAGCAGCAGGCGGGGGTCGTGGGCGATGGCCGCGGCCAGCTTGACCCGTTGGCGCTGCCCGGTCGACATGGTGCCCACCGGTCGAAGCCGCTCCTCGCCCAGGCCGCACTGCCAGAGCGCATCGGAGGCCCGGCTCATCGCCTCCCGGGGTGGGAGGCCGTGGACCTCCGCCAGGTGGCGGACCAGATCGAGCGCCTGGATGTCGGGCGGGAGGCGGTGGTGCTCCGGGGCGTAGCCGATGCGCGCCCGGACCGCGGCCCCGTTCCGGGCCGGGTCCAACCCGAAGACCCGGAGCTCACCCCCGTCGACGCGGTGCAGGCCCAGCAGCAAGCCGATGAAGGTCGTCTTGCCCGAGCCGTTGGCGCCGAGCAGGCCGGTGACCCCGGGTGCCACGTCGACCGTCACGTCCCGCAGGACCGGTGCGGCGCCGTACCCCTTCGCCACGCCGCGGGCCGCGATCACGGCGGGGCCGCCGAGCGCGACCGGCGGGCCGGGGGCTGCCTGGATCACCATGGACCGGGCAGGCTACCGGCGACGGTCGCCGTCACCGGGGCATGGGCCCGCCGGGCTCCGCCGCCGGCCGGATGCGGCTCAGACGTGCTTGTCCACCAGGCGGGCCAGGCGCGGCATGCCCGCCACCACCTGATCCTTGGCCTTGGGCCGCAGCTTGTTGTAGGCCTTCACCGCGAGCTGGTTGTTCGCCTCGGCGGCCCGGCGGTCGGTGGCGCCGAGCAGGCCCTCGGCGATCTCGGAGGCATTGGCCTGGAAGTGGGCGCTCACGCCGCCCCCGGCCCGACCGGCCTCCACGTGGGGGTCGAGGACGGGGGCCCACATCGGCAGCAGCCGGTCGAGGTTGGACTCGATCATGTTGGGCCGGACCTTGCGGAGGGTCTTGTACCCGGCCCGCATCGCCATGGCGGTCACACCGGAGCGCTCGTCGAGCTCGGCCTCCAGCTCGCTGATCCCGTCCACGATCATGGCTTGGCGGCGGGTGGGGTCTTGGACTGCTTCGCTGACACTGGACACGTCGATGCAGGGTAGCGAGAGGACCGCGCCGCCCCGACCGCTCCGTCGGCAGAGCGTCGAAGGACGGGGGCCCGATCCGAGCGGGACCACGGCACCGCGCGGTGGGTTCAGTCGAACATGATCACCGATCGCGCCACCTCGCCCCGGGCCAGGGCGGCGTAACCGTCGTTGATGGCGTCGAGCGGCAGGTGCGCCGAGATCAGCTCGTCGAGGCGGAGACGGCCTTGGAGGTACCACTCGACGTACGTCGGCAGGTCCAGCTTGAAGTGGTTCGAACCCATGTACACGCCTTGGATGCCCTTGCTGGCGAGGAAGTCGAGCCCGTCGAGCCGGATGCGGCTGCCCTCGGGCAGCACGCCGATGACGTAGGCGGTGCCGCCCCGACGGAGCATGGCGAAGGCGGCCTCCACCGTGGCGGCGGTGCCGATCGCCTCGAACGCGTAGTCCACGCCCCCACCGGTCAGCTCCTTCACCGCCGCGACGGCGTCGCCGCCGGCGGCGTCCACCACATGGGTGGCGCCGAAGGTGCGGGCCAGCTCGAGCTTGGCCGGAACCCGGTCCACGGCGATGATGCGGGCCGCGCCGGCCAGGACGCACCCCTGCACCGCGTTGAGCCCGATGCCCCCGCAGCCCACGATGACCGCGCTCGAGCCGGGCTTGACCTGGGCGCTGTTGAGGGCGGCACCGACGCCCGTGATGACCCCGCAGCCGAGCAGCGCGGCGCGATCGAACGGCAGGCTGCCGGGAACGGCCACCGTGCCGTTCTCGTGGACGAGGATGTACTCGGCGAACCCGCCGACGTGGGAGAACGGTGTGACCGCCCGGCCGTCGAGGCTGAGCCGCGGCGGGGCGCCGGGCGGGCGGGCGGTGGCGGCCTTGTCGTCGCACAGCCAGGTCTCGCCGCCGAGGCAACGCCGGCAGTTGCCGCAGAAGACCGACAGGCAGCAGACGACGTGATCACCCACCTTCACCGAGGTGACATCGGGTCCGACGGCCTCGACCACACCGGCCGACTCGTGGCCCAGCACCGTGGGCAGGGGACGGGCGATGCGGCCCTCCATCACGTGGTAGTCGGAATGGCAGAGACCGGCGGCCACGGTGCGTACGAGCACCTCCCGGCCGCGGGGGTCATCGATGGTGATGTCACAGATCTCGAGGGGCCCGGGGGCCCGCAACAGGGTGGCGGCACGCATGGTGCGAGGCATGCGGGCAGGTTACGGCGGCGGAACCGATCCCCACCGCCACCGCCGCCGGCGGGTCGGTGTGGTCGGTGCCCGCCGCGCCCCCCGTCACCGGTCGAGCACCGAAACGGCGTTGCCGATCAGCCCGCCGACCACCGTCGGTACCGGTCTGGTTCCGACCACGCCCCGCTGCGCTCGTCGAACGCCGCCGCCTCGGGGATCATGAACTCCAGCCGCCCTTCCCGCACCGCGGTGGAGGAGACCTCCCCGTAGTGCCCGGGCAGCTCGAGCCCCATACCATCCGGGATGGTATGGGGTGGGCGGGGGGCGAGGGCGACCTCGGGCAGCCGGCGCAGCGCGTCGGCCATGGCCGACTCGTCGGCGGAG
>JADLEF010000105.1 GCA_020846295.1 Acidimicrobiales bacterium | reverse complement strand
CGAGCCGGTGATCTTCGGCGTGCTCACCACCGAGACCATCGAACAGGCCATCGAGCGGGCGGGGACCAAGGCCGGCAACAAGGGGGCCGAGGCGGCCGCCTGTGCCCTGGAGATGGCCGGTCTCACCGAGGCCATCGCCAAGGGCTGAGGGTGCTCGCCGGGAGCGGCTACAGCAGCAACAGGTCGCAGTGGAGCTTGGCCCAGGCCCACAGCTCCTCGGGAGGCAGGGGCCGGGACAGCAGGTAGCCCTGGCCCCGGTCGCAGCCCATCCCCATGAGGGCATCGAGCGCGTCGGCGTCCTCGATGCCCTCCGCCACCACCCTCAGCTCCAGGTTCCCGGCGAGATCGATCACGGTGCGGGCGATCATCGCATCCGACGCGTCCTGGGCCAGATCGCGCACGAAGGACCGGTCGAGCTTCAGCTCCGCCACGGGCAACCGCTTGAGGTAGGCCAGCGACGAGTAGCCGGTGCCGAAGTCGTCGATCGACAGGCCGACGCCGAGGCGGTGCAACCGGGCGAGGACCTCCTCCGCCCGGCCCGCCTCGTGCATCAGCTCGGTCTCGGTGATCTCCAGCGTGATCCGCCGGGGGGACAGCTGGTGGCGGGCGAGGATGGAGGCGAGCTGCTCGGGGAAGTCCGGCTCGAGCAGGTTGCGCACGGAGATGTTGACCGCCATCTCCAGATCGAGGCCGTCGCGCCGCCAGGCCGCGGCCTGCGACACCGCGCGCTCCAGGACGTAGCGGGTCAACCGGTCGACGAGGCCGAGGTGCTCGGCCACCGATACGAACTCGGCCGGCTCGACGTCGCCGAGTTCGGGGTGGCGCCAGCGCAGCAGCGCCTCGGTGGCGATGACCCGCTTGGTGCTGAGCTCGATCTGTGGCTTGTAGTGCACCTCCAGCGCGCCGCGCTCGAGGGCGTGACGCAGATCCGACGCCATGGTCAACCGACGGGCGCTGCGCTCGCCGTGCGCCCGCTGGAACACCTCGATGGACACGTCGGGACGCGCCTTGGCGGCGTAGAGGGCGAGGTCGGCCCGTTGCAGCAGGCTCGCCTCGTCGGTGGCGTGATCCGGTGCGCAGGCCACGCCGACCCCGGCGCTGATGACCAGCTGCAGCCCGTCGATTCGCACCGGCTGCTCGACCACCCGCAGCAGCCGATCGGCCAGCAGCGACGCCTCGTGCACGCTGGAGGGCGACACGAGCACGGCGAACTCGTCGCCGCCCAGGCGTGCCACCAGAGCCCCGGGCCCGGCGTAGGTCTTGAGGCGGGCGGCCACGGCCTGCAGGAGCCGGTCGCCGGCGTCGTGGCCGAGGGTGTCGTTCACGTTCTTGAATCCGTCGAGGTCGACGAGCAGCACCGCCACGCCCAGTGCGTCCTCCCGGCGGGCCAGGTCGATCCCGTCGGGACCGGGCACGACGTGCGGGCCCTCGGCCCAACGGGCCGACATCGCCTCGCTGAGGCTGCGGTGGAACAGCCGGCGGTTGCCCAGCCCGGTGAGCGAGTCGTGCAGGGCGAGCTGCTCACGCTCGTGGGCCTCGTCGCGCAGCTGCTCGATGAGCCGCAGGTTCTCCAGCGACATGGCGGCGTGGTTGGCGAGCGCGCTCAGCGCGGTGGCGTCCGCCCGATCGAACAGCTCGCTCGGCCCGCTGCGCTCGCGGACCACGACCACCCCGACGAGCGCGGTGCCGGCCAGCATCGGCACGCAGAGCGTGTCGCCGTGGCGGGGGTTGCTGCGGACCAGGCCGTTGTGGCGGAACACGGCGTCGCGGGCCTCGACGGCGTGGGCCAGGACCGGATCGGTCTCCCAGCGCGGGTACTGCACCGGCGCGCAGAGCACCCCGCTGCCGTCGAGCGCCCGCCAGCGCACCACCTTGCCGCCCGAGAGCACCAGCACCTCCGCCCAGCGGGCGTGCAGCACGTTGGCCGCCTCGCGCAGCGTCACGTCGATGGCGGCGTCGATGTCGTTCGCCTGGGCGATCTTGCCGGTGAAGTCGTAGAGGCGTTCGAGGTACTGGTGGCGGCCGGCCAGCCGGCTGTACCCGAGGTAGGCGAGGTAGGTGACCGTGGCCGGAGGGGCCAGCAGGAGCAGCGCCCAGGGGGCGGCCTGCCACAGCACGGCGGCCACCAGGCCCAGCGCCGCGTTGGCCGTCTCGGCCAGGGTGGCCAACCCCCAGGGGCGGGCGAAGGTGAGCGGCCGGGGGTCGAGGGAGGACACCCGGATGGCGGCCAGGATCAGGACGAGGGCGACGGTGGTGTAGGCCACCATGGCGGCGAACACGACGGCCCAGTTCCGGGCGTCGAAGGCGGATGCCGTCCACCACGGCGTCACCCGCACGACCGCGCAGGCCGACGCCGCCTCGAACAGGTACAGCGCCACGTTGAAGGCGAGCTTCACCGGCTCGCGCTCCTCGCGCAGCAGGGCCAGGGCGAGCGCGCCGCCGACCACCCGGGCCGAGACCAGCGCCGGCGCCGCCGCGGTGAACAGGCCGAACACGAGCACGAAGTGGGCGGGGGTGACGGCGATGGCGTGGTCGCGGACCTCGAGCGAGACATCGACGCGGTCGCCGATGACGAACGCGGCGACCAGCGCCAGCCAGGGCACGGTGGCCCCGGGCGGGGCGACGGCGATCGGGGCGGGCCACACCGCGACGGCGAGGCAGGCTGCACCGAGCGCGACGAGCGCGCCCACCAGGAGGATCGGCTCCGTGCTACGCCGTGCCTCGACCAAGGCCGATCCCATCTCCCTGCTTGTCAGCGCACGGGCTCGCCGAGCCGGCGTTCCGTCATGCCGTATGACGTCCCGGATCGTGAGGCTATCAACACAATCAGCGCACGACTCACGGCCGTTCGGGTTCCACCTGACAGCGCGGACACCAGTACGTCGAGCGAGCCGGGCGACCGAGGTCGGCCCGTTCGATCGGGGTCGCGCACCGAGGGCAGGCCCGTCCCCGCCGGCGGTACACGGCCAGACCGCCGGGTACGCCCGGCGCCGTCACCCGAGCACCCGAGCCGAGGTTGGCCCGCAGCAAGCGGTGCCCGTCGGCGTAGACGGCCCGGCGGGCCGCCTCCCCGACCAGGCCGAGCGGCGTCCGCGGGTGGAGCCGGTGCAACCACAACAGCTCGCTCTTGTAGACGTTGCCCAACCCGGCCGCGATGCGTTGGTCCAACAGGACATCGACCATCGGTCGCTGCGGATCCTCCGCCTGGAGGCGGGTCAGCACCTGCTCGAGGGCGACCGACTCGGCGGCGAGATCGGGCCCGAGGTGGGCGACGGCCGGCGTGTCAACCGCCCGGTTGAGCGGTGCCACCCGGCTGGTGCGGACCACCGGCGCGGCGAAGCACACCGCGACCCACCCGTCGACCTCGATCTGCACGCGGGCGAGCGGCGCGGGCCGAAGCCACCGCTCCCCGGTGCGGTACAGGTGCCACGAACCGGTCATGCGCAGATGGGTCTGCAACTGGACACCGTCGGAGAAGCGGACGAGGAGGTGCTTGCCCACCGCGTCGACCGCAGCCACCGTGCACCCCGGGCTCGGACGGGGACCGACCAGCCGGGGCGCCTCGAAGCGGCGCACGCTGCGGCCGACCAGCGCCGGTCGCAGCCGAGCGGCCACCCGCCGGATCGTGTCACCTTCGGGCATCGCTCGGCCACCGTAGCCACGCGGGGCGCGGTGGCTGAGGCCTGCGTGCAAGAGTGGCCGACATGAGCGACCACGCCGCCCCCGAGCCGCACTGCGAGCGACCATGATCGGCCGCGGGGACGTCACCGCGGCGGCGGAGCGCATCGCCGGTCGGGTGCGTCGGACGCCCACCCTGCGCCTCGATGACGAGACGGTGCTCAAGCTCGAGCACCTGCAGCACACCGGCAGCTTCAAGGCCCGCGGGGCCTTCAACGTCGTGCTCGGTGCCGAGCAGGTGCCCGAGACCGGGCTGGTGGCCGCGTCGGGCGGCAACCACGCCCTGGCCGTGGCCCACGTGGCCCGTGCGCTCGGCCTGCCCGTCGAGGTCTTCGTGCCCGAGGTGTGCCCGGCGGTG